>CBFIAO010000065.1:0-11017 GCA_965660595.1 Puniceispirillales bacterium (SeqCode)
CACTGAACGTCCCCAATAAGCCAATAGATGATGTCGTTGCCATGGTTGTCAGGTCAAGAACAAGATCAACATAACCACCTATCTGGTCAGAAAAGTGTAGGTAAATAAGATAAGGTAAATAGATGGATAATAGCGATATCGTCGCCCGCGATGCCCCGCGGTAATACCCCAGTAACCCACTTAGGATAAGAAAAAAAACATTCCTACATCTAGGATAATATAACCAGATGTCGTGAACATTGTAATGCTGACCCAAAGGTATTTTAAAGTGACATTTCTTTCAGGGGATTATTACCGATTACGCTATCAATGGCAATTATCCAGCAATCAGCATCAATATTAATTTCCCGCGCACAATATGCTTCTGCATCAGCGGATGAAATTGGCGCATCAGTCATTTGCGTCCATTCATAATCACCATCAATATTCAAGACCCTGCGTTCAATCAATGAAGAGCCGTCAGGAAGGTCAAGACGAACAAGCACGGCGCCGTTATCAGCATCACCACGCCGCACCAATACCATCGCGACCATCTGGCTATTTGCCACAGCCATTGCAGATTGCACAAGCATGGATGTTTTAAGTTGTGACAACACTAAAAATCCGTGCAGCGGCCACCCTTTTCCCAATCACCATAGCGTGTGGGTTCAGGTCCTTTTGGCCCACCAAGTTCTTTTGGCGCATCTTCCGCTGGTGCAGGTATGCTGTCTTGATCAAGTTCAGGCTTAGCCAAGGTTTTATCTGATTTTTTCTGTTCCATAATCACAATATGGCGTTACATGCCCAAAATGACAACAGGCCATGCGCATAGAACTGGACAAAGCACTGATAAAACCACTATACCCGCGCTATGGAAAAGAAAACCTCATCACATGCTGGACCACATGGTAAATCAGACGGACCACGGGGAAAGCCACGCGTCAATCACCGTGACCGACGACGGCGCGCCAAACCAGCAGTATCATCACGATTAGTGGTGTTGGACCTTATGTCGGAAATTATTGGCAAAGGCCATCCGCTTCAAGAAGCCATTAAACGGCATGAAGACTGGGGCAAACTCGATGATCGTGACCGCCGTTTTGCACGTCGATTGATCACCATTATTCTTCGTCACCGCCGCAATGCGCGCCTGATTTTAAACAGGTATTTAAAAAAACCTGTCCACCGCAAAGACCGCAAGGCTGAAGCTGTACTGATCCTTGCCGTTGTTGAACTGATCTGGGCAGATGGTGATGCGCATGCTGCGGTTGACCAAGCTGTTCGCATGATGCGGGGTAAAGGCTTTACGCATATGACCGGTCTTGCCAATGCTGTGCTGCGCAAAGTTGCCCAAGATCAAGCCATACTTCAGGCTGAAGCCCATGACCCTATGATTAATGCGCCGTCATGGCTGCAAGACCACCTGAGACGTGACTGGCCCGAACATGCCCAGCACATCATGGCATCATTTTTGGCCGAACCTTCATTAGATTTCACCTGCGCATCAACACCTGAGCTATGGGCGGAAAAATTAAATGGTGTGATGTTGGCCCATGGATCAATTCGCCGCCGTGATGGTAACCCCGCGACCATGGACGGCTATGATGACGGCGGCTGGTGGGTGCAAGATGCCGCCGCAACTATCCCTGCCTTACTGCTGCAATCAACACTTATTGCATCTGAAGGCAGATCATCTGACAGCGATCTAAATGGCAAAACTGTTATTGATCTATGCGCTGCCCCTGGCGGCAAGACAGCACAGCTAGTGGCTATGGGTGCAGATGTTATTGCCATTGATAGTTCTGCCGAACGCCTGAAAACACTTAAGGCAAATATGAAACGTCTAAACATGACGCCAGCTGTCATCACGGCTGATGGCACATCATGGACGCCTGATGAAAAAGTTGATGCTGTCTTGTTGGATGCACCATGTTCAGCCACAGGGACATTACGCCGCCGGCCTGATATTTTAAGCCATGATCATTCACCTGATTTGGACACCCTCAATAAAGCGCAGCAAGACCTCTTCGCCGCTGCTGCGACTTGGCTTAAGCCCGGCGGTGTGCTTATTTATGCGACCTGCTCTATCCTTAAAGCTGAGGGTGAGCACATTGTTAAGCATATACCAACTGGATTAACGGCATCACCCATCAGCCCAGATGAAATTGACGGCATTAAAATGACTATCAACGCCGACGGATATGCCCGCGTGATGCCTGATGCCATTGATGTAACAGCTGCAAAAATCACACCTGAAGATATGGACACAACCGACGATATCCCGCAAGGTAATGATGGGTTTTTTATTGCACGTTTTATTGCAGCTTAAGGATAATACGCCGGAAGGGTTGCCGAGGCGATGGCTTCACCAATAGAACATCTCGACCAGCTTGAACCATGGACGGTATCACTGCCGAACCGCGTCATTAGGAAGTCGATATTTTCACCACTAAAAATAACAGGTGCACATTTAGGGGCAGAACACTGGCAACCCAGTGACCCTTGGAAAGGCAATGCCAGCAAAGGCCAACCGTTGGCATCTGGCAGTCATCCTGTTGAATTATATGGCCCTGAGTGGCACCGGCTAAGCTGGCTGCGGGACATGCGCGATTATGGCGGCAGTCAGGCCCGCACATTGGCTCGCCGTTTTGCACTGGAATGGATAGAACAAAACTTCAAATGGTCTGAAGCAACATGGCACCCTCAATTATTAAGCAGCCGCATTATTAACACCATCTTAACATGGTCATGGTTTGCGGCATCGGCGAATACGTCACAACAACAACAAATTGCCAATGCATTAGCTGCCCAGCGTGACATGCTGGATCGTGATTGGAAAACATTAAAGACGGTCAATGCACGCATCAAAGCCGTGACCGCGTTAATTCTTTCATCAGCATTTCTAGAAGAAACACCAAACCCAGAAAAATTAGGCGCAGAACTTATCCGTGAGATGATGACCATCATCTTAGCAGATGGTTGCCATGCGGCACGTCAACCTGATTTACATTTGGACTTATTAAGAAGTCTGATCGAAGCCAAGATCGGCTTATCTGCGATTGTTGCGCGCATCAACGAACCTGCCGAAAGCATCCACGAAACAATGTCCACCCTAGAAGATAGTATCATCCGCATGGGAACAGTGGGGCGGATGTGGCGGCATGCTAACGGTGAAATGATACATATCTTAGGGGCAACAGAGATAGAGCAACATCAGGTTGATGACATTCTTGACCGTGCAGGCCCAAAAGGACGTGTTGCCAACCACGCAGCCGATAGTGGTTTTATCCGCATGGCAAGCGGACGATCTATTGTGATGATGAATACGGGTCCTGCCCCATGGGCATTACCACTTGTGATGTCATCTGGCGGCAGGCCAGAGGCAGGTGCGCTATCCATGGAATTTTCCAATGGTAACAATCCCATCATTATTAATGCGGGCCAACACAAAAAGATGTTTGATGACGTTCCTGATCTGGCTGATGCGTTGGCAGGTACTGCCGCACATTCCACCCTGTCGATTGATCAATCCAATGCAGCCGATATTACCGCGACAGACACCAATGGAAGACTAGCCAGTGCCGATCAAGCAGAGACCGGTCCTGCCCCTGGTGGGTTATTGGCAGAAGGACGTCATGATGGTTATGAACGAAAATTCGGTATTATCCACCAGCGCCGTATCTTTCTTGCCACTGGCGGTAATGATTTACGCGGTGAAGATGTGTTGCTTTACACAGGTGCACCAGGTTTGGTGCCGCATGAGGCCGTTATACGGTTTCACTTACACCCTAAGATTGCAGCGAATATGTCCATGGGCGGTGATGTGATGTTGCGCCTTCCAGGCAGCGCCGCGCCGTGGCAATTTAAGGCTAAAGGTGCTGATATTCGTGTTGAAGATAGCGTTGTATTGGCCGAAACTGGGTTGATGAAATGTGCACAAATCACCCTGACCATTCCGTTAGGTGATATCCGCACCGAATATTCCAAAGTCGTCAAATGGGCCTTGCGCCGACAACAACATCAACGTGGTCAAAGCAAGACTTAGTGGCGGAATTTATAGGCCTGTTAAATGTTAGCAGGGCTTGACCAATCAGGGTGTGATCAGGCACAAGATGTCCAGTTCAAGTGCTTTTTAAAAGCCGAACATTTTACGAGGTGATCATGACCAACCCGCCTATCAAACGTGCGCTTATTTCTGTTTCAGATAAAACCGGTATTGCTGACTTTGCTGCAGCATTGACAGCCCAAGGAATTCAGATCATTTCCACCGGCGGCACCGCAGCATTATTAGCGGTGGAAGGTATTGACGTGATCAAAGTTGCTGATGTTACGGGCGCGGCAGAGATGATGGATGGACGGGTCAAAACATTAAACCCAAAGATCCATGGCGGTATTTTAGCCCGCCGCGACAATAGCGGCCATATTGAAGATATGTCACGCGAACAGATCACGGCGATAGATCTTGTGGTCGTCAACCTTTACCCATTTGGCGCAACCTTAAAAAAGCATGATGCGAGCCGTGATGATTTGGTAGAAAATATTGATATTGGCGGCCCTGCCATGATCCGTGCAGCGGCAAAAAACCATGATTTTGTTACCATCCTAACTGACGCTAACGATTATGAGCATGTGCTGGCTGAACTTGCCCAAGACGGCGGCACTAGCGAGACCACACGCCGGCATCTGGCGGCCAAAGCATTTGCCCATACCGCAGCATATGATGCCACCATTGCTGGCTGGATGCGGAATGATGGCCATGATGACGTCTTACCGTCGTCATTAACGCTTGGCGGCACCAAAACACAAACTATGCGTTATGGGGAAAATCCGCATCAAGATGCTGCGCTTTACCAAATCCAGTCGCGCACGGAACGCCCATCTGTGCTGGCGTCAGAACAACTTCAAGGCAAGCCGCTTAGTTTTAACAATATTAACGATACTGATGCTGCCTTTGAACTGGTGTCCGAATTTGATGCACCTTCAATTGCGATCATCAAACATGCCAACCCATGCGGTGTTGCTAGTGGTGACGATTTAGCAAAAACTTGGGCCGCTGCGCTGGCATCTGATCCAGTGTCTGCATTTGGCGGGATCATTGCCTTAAACCGTCCGCTAGATGGTGCGCTGGCAAGAGAGATCACTAAAATCTTTACTGAAGTGGTGATTGCGCCTGATGCAGATGATGACGCACGCGCGGTGATGGCAGCGAAGCCTAATTTGCGGCTACTGTTGAGCCATGGCATGCCCAACCCTGCTGATGACGGCCTTGTCTTTCGCAATGTGGGTGGCGGCTTCTTGGCCCAAACCCGTGACAATGGCCGGCTGACCGATGATATGATGCAGGTGGTGACAAAGCGTACACCTTCCACAGATGAACTGCGCGACCTGCGCTTTGCCATGATCGTGGCAAAACACGTCAAATCTAATGCGATTGTCTACGCTAAGAATGAGGCCACCGTAGGGATTGGTGCGGGGCAAATGTCACGGCTGGATTCAAGCCGCATTGCCGCACGCAAAGCAGATGATCTGGCGGAACATAGCGGGCTTGAACAATCACCCGTTATTGGCTCTGTGGTTGCGTCAGATGCGTTCTTCCCCTTTGCTGATGGCCTGATCGCTGCGGCAAGTGCTGGCGCGACTGCCGTTATTCAACCTGGTGGGTCGATGCGCGATGATGAGGTCATTGCCGCAGCTGATGACGCTGGGCTTGCCATGATCTTCACAGGCATGAGGCATTTCCGCCACTAAAGATTTTAGACAAGTTGCGCTGCCTTCACACATTTCATCATGACCGTGGGCAACGCATATTTGGATAAATCATCAAGTGCTGCCCACGAAAAGCCATTAGGAATATCTGGCATTACGGCATCAAGTGTTATGACCTCAACCGTCATCAACACGCGAAAATGTGAAAAAATGTGATCCACGGGTTGGTTCAACCGTGCGCCGCGCCCAAATGCCGAAAGCAATAACCAAGCAGGGTGCGCGTCTGTAATATCTCCTTGGTCTGCGGTAAGACCGCCACCATCAGGCCAATCATTGGTTGGAAAAATATCAAGCCCGCCCAACAACCCTTCATCAGGCCGTTTGGTCAACACAATGTGACCTGCAGCATCCACCAATAAAAGCACATGTCCATATCGATCAGGACGTGGTTTTTTAGGTAATTTTCGCGGCAATCTTTCTGGGGCGTCATTTTTACTGATGCACGTGGCATGCAAAGGGCAGATTAAACATGACGGCACGGTAAGTCCCGTTAATGAAGACGATGATTTACGCGGTGCGGTACAAATGCTGCTGCCAATATCCATCAAGGCTTGCGCAAAATCACCTGCCAAATATTCATCCTCAGGCGTAAGTAATGACATCACGTGATAAAGTGCTGGCTTAACTTTTGGCAGCGGCGTGGTGACCGCATCCCACCTAGCCATAATACGTTCGATATTGCCGTCAACTACCACTGCCTTTCGCCCAAACGCAATGGCAGAAATAGCCGCCGCCGCGTATGGCCCGACCCCAGGTAAGCTACGTAATGTTGTTTCATCTTGCGGGAATACACCGCCAAAATCTTCAACAACCATACCCGCAGCTTTATGCAAATTTCTTGCCCGTGCATAATAGCCAAGCCCTGCCCATGCAGACATCACGTCGTCTCGGTCAGCCGCCGCAAGATCAGCTACCGTTGGCCAAATAGTGATGAATTTTTCAAAATATGCTTTTACCGTTGCCACTGTTGTTTGCTGCAGCATCATTTCAGATAACCATACATGATAGGGGTTCGGGATAACGCCTTTTGCCCGCATCGCAGGCGTGGTACGCCACGGTAAATCGCGCGCGTTATCCTGGTACCAACGCAACACAGCTAATGTTGCAGATTGATGCCTCTGATTATGCCTATCATCATTATTCGACATCGGTTTTCCCTGCTGACTTTTACGCATAGTGCAGCCTATACTGAAGACATCATTGAACATAGGCCAGAGATGATAGACCGCAACACCCCAAATAAGCCTCGACCAAAGGCATCTGAAAAACGCCGTGTGGGCAAATCACAGCGGTTGAGTAAATTGATGCCAAAATTATTAGGCCCGGTGATGCAGGCAAGAGGCATGACCATCAGTCGTATCATCACTGAGTGGCCTCGGCTTTCAGGCAGTGCCCAATATTGGAGCGAACCACAGTCGTTGAAATTTCCGCCTGGAAAAACAATGGATGGCAGCTTGATGGTAAATGTTGCGTCAGGTCGTGGGCCAGAAATGCAAATGATGACACATGAGATAATTACACGCATCAATCAGCTTTTTGGATATAAGGCCATCGCCCGAATCGCAATCACACAAACAGCCATGCGGCAAAAAATCAAAGCCGTACCACCTAAGATTGTGCGTGAATGGGGGCCAGAAGAAAAAACTGCCTTCAACACGGCGCGAGGCAAAATCACCTCCAATGCGAGCCCAGAATTGCAAAAAGCCCTTGATAACCTTGGAAAGTCACTCGCCGAAGATTAACCGCCATTTAAATCTGCGCCCGACAATCCACCGATTCGTCATAAAATTGCCTAAATATGATGGTGCATTTCCATTTGCACCCTTCTGCCACCCACCTTTATGATGTGGTTCTAATTCAGACAACCACAGCATATAGTCATTATTAAGGACAATCACCGCTATGGAAAAACGATTTAACATCACACGGCGCAACATGATCATTGGCGCAAGCGCAAGCGCTATCACCCTTGGGTTAAACGTATCAACCAGCGCAGCAAGTGATCTTGATATGGCCTTAGCCCCGCGCGTCTTGGGTGATCCTGATGCACCAATTTTAATGGCTGAGTATTTTTCTTTGTCATGTTCACATTGTGCAAATTTTCACCATGGCGCTTTTAAAGACATAAAGGTAAATTGGATTGATACAGGTAAGCTGCGGTTTGAGTTGCGTGATTTCCCGTTGAGGGGCCCCGCGATTTATGCCCACGCATTAGCACGTTCAGTGCCGGTGAATGCCTACCCAAAAATGATTGATGTGTTGTTCAAAAAACAACGTGAATGGGCTGCATCTGATGACCCTGTTGACGCATTGGCACGTATTGCTCGTATCGCAGGCATCGGGCAGGACAAGTTTACTGAAATTATTCAGAACCGCCCTCTTCTGGAAGGCATTGTTGCCATCGCGCAAAATGGATATGAAAAGTTTGAGATCAATTCCACCCCAAGCTTTGTGATCAATGAAGACAATGTCTTGCGTGGTGGTGGTGATTATGACCGCTTCCTCAAAGCGCTTAATGAAATTGCTGCATAACGATTAAGCTGATTTACCGTGAAGTTTACCAACATCAAAATGACAGGATTCAAATCCTTTGCTGAACCTGAACAGGTCAGCATTGATGACGGCATGACTGGTGTTGTTGGACCAAACGGATGCGGTAAATCAAACATTGTTGAAAGCTTGCGTTGGCTGATGGGTGAAAGTTCTGCCAAATCCATGCGCGGCGGTGAACTTGAAGACATTATTTTTGCAGGGTCTGCGACACGGCCATCCCGCAATTTTGCTGAAGTCACCCTGACATTAGACAATAGTGATCATACCGCTCCGGCAGCGCTAAATGACGGTGATGATATAGAGGTCACCCGCCGCATCGAACGCGGCAAAGGGTCAAGTTTTAAGATCAATGGTAAATCAGTGCGTGGCCGTGATGTTCAGTTGTTGTTTGCTGATATGGCCACTGGATCACGGTCAAGCGGCATTGTCTCCCAAGGCAAGGTTGGCGCGCTGATTAATGCAAAACCTATTGAACGCCGAAACTTATTAGAAGAAGCCGCTAATATTCGCGGCCTTCATCAACGCCGCCATGAAGCTGAATTAAGGCTTAATACCGCCGAAACAAACCTTGAACGTCTTGATGATATTCTGATCCAGCTTGACGAGCAAAAAGCATCACTAGTTAAACAAGCTCGCCAAGCTGCACGGTATCGTTCTATTGCTGACCGCATCCGCAAAGCTGATGCTCATCTGATGCTGGCGCGCTTTACAGCTGCTATTGGACGGTTGGATGAAACAGAAACGATCCTTCGTGAAGCACAACGCCTGACGGCTGAGGCCGCAGAAGATGCCGCCGCCAAAACACGTGTCCGGAATAATGCTGCGGAAAAATTGCCGCCACTTCGACAGAAAGAAGCTGAAAAGGCTGCAGAATTACAGCGCCTGACGATTGAACGTGATGCCCTCGACCAAGAAGAAGCTCGGTTGAAAAAATCGGCCGAAGATATCGCCGCTCGTAAAGTGCAGATCAGCACTGATATCGGGCGTGAACAACAACTTCTAAATGATGCTGAGCGGGCCATCACCGCGCTTGACGAAGAAAAAGCCAAGATCACAGCTGATAATAATGAAGATGCGCCAAAACTTGCCGCAGCATCCGATGCGTTGGCCACCGCCCGTGAAGAGGCCGCCCAAGCAGAACAGGCTTTAACCGAAGCATCTGCAAAAAGCCGAGCAGCCAAGATTGAAGCAGATACCGTTCAGCGCCGAATTGATGACCTGACCCAGCGCTTAGCCCAAGCGGAAAATGAAATTGGCGGCTTTGATATTGATAATCTTGATCGTGATGCGGCTGAAAAGGCATTGCAACGCGAAGATGCCCAAGCAAAAGCAGAGACAACACGTCAACAACGCAGTGACCGTGATAGTGCCCTAGAAGCGGCTCAAGAAAAAGCACGTGCGGCAAGTGACGCCAAAAACAAAGCGGCTGAACAGTTTACCCGTATGCGTGCCGAAGCAGAAGCCTTAGCCACATTGATCAATCCTAACAAAGATGATGCCAGCAGCACGCCTATTTCTTCTATCATCAAAGTAAGTCATGGCCTCGAAACAGCACTAGCGGCGGCATTAGGTGATACACTAGCAGCCCCTATTGGTGCCCATGAGAATGCATATTGGCGTGACCAAACCCCGTCAGGCCATGCTGACACCCCAAGCGGCACACGTCCATTATCAGACGCGTTAGATGTGCCAGATGCATTAAAAGCTGCCGTGTCAGGTATTGGCCTTGTGGATGATGCCCAAGCAGCTCTAGCCGCGCAATCATCACTAGCACCAGGCCAAGCCATCACCACATCAGCAGGCGGATTATGGCGTTGGGATGGGTTTATCCAGCCCATAGGGGCTGAAACAAGTGCAGCACAGCGGTTGAAGCAAGAAACACGCCTTCGTGATGTTCAACGTGACTTACAAAGCCTTGAAGATGCGGCAACCAATGCACAGGCCAAGGCTGATACAGCAGAACAAGAACTTAAAACCCTGCAGGAAGATATGCGGGCACTTGCCGCCACAGAACGTGAGGCAGATGCGATTGCACTTGCGGCCACGCGTGAGCATGAACGTGCGATAGATAAGCTGGCCACCACCCGCCGCCGTGTTGATGAATTAACCGAAGCTGCACGCAGCTTGACTGCGGCGCTTGCTGATGCCAAGGGTGAAGCGCAAGAGCTGACTGACCCTGACACCATGTCACAAGATATTGACCAGCTAACGGCACATGCAGAAGAACGCCGTGCCAAGCTAGCAGAAGCCATGGGAAGTGAGCGCAATATCCGTTCCGCACGTGACCAACGTGACAATCGCATGCGTGATATTGACCGTGAAATGAACATTTGGACAGAACGTCAAAAAGGAGCACATACACGCCTTGATGAATTGGCAGGACGCGCTGCCGAAGCTGAACAAGAAGCTGATAATTTAGCCACCCTACCTGCTGATATTGACCACCGTCGCACCGTATTAGCTGAGGCTATTGATAAAGCCACATCTGATCGCCGTTATGCTGCTGATGACCTTGCCGAGGCTGAAACTGCGCTCAATCTAGCTGAAACTGCACAGCGTGAGGCAGAGCAAAACCAAGCGACACAACGTGAAGATTTTATCCGTGCCGAATCTCAGCGTGATCTGGCTAAACAAGAACAAGACAGTATCGTCAGCCGTATCAGAGAACGGTTGAATATCGCACCTGATGGCCTGCGTGAAATGGCAGAGCTAAAGCTTG
>CBFIAO010000066.1:0-10915 GCA_965660595.1 Puniceispirillales bacterium (SeqCode)
ATCAGCCGTCAGCTGGTTAGAACTGTTATCCGCAACATCCTGAACGCCGGTAATTGCATCCCAAGATGCTTTGGTGATCGTACATTGATTGGCTTGCGGCGTATATGAATTGGCGCTGTTATAACAAGCCTTAAAAGATGCCACCGTAAAATTCGCTTTATCTGTGTTGGCATGATACGCCTCGGCCTGCGCCGCGTTATCAAAACCCATCACGGTTTCTGCAATTAATGTTTTGATTGATGATTTCGTCACCGATGACAACGCACTCGGGAACAACGCCTGCACATCACTAATGGTCTTGGAGCTATCAGCACCCAGCAAACTATTGGTGAAGCCATCAATTTCAATAGCATCATCCAACGCCGATGCAGTTATTGTTGATGCCGCAACGCCAGATGAATTGTCATTGGCTTGGTCAATCTGCCAAACCCCAGCTTGCGCATCACAATTGCTCAACCCATCAATATCAGACTGCCAATCAGATGTATCTACCGCGCTTTGGGTCAATACGGTTTCAAGGTAATCCAAGATATATGACGGCAGCGGGCTTGTCCCACATGCGGTATAGTCAATGCTGGCTGAATCCAGATCCTCTGTCGACAGCTGCCCAAGGATAAGGTTATCAAGTGAATTGCCAAACACATCTGTTGATGGTGTTGCCTGCAATGATTTGGCAGACCCGACGGTACCCACCGCAAATCCAGCATAGGCCGCTGAACCTAAACCTAACGTCACCGCGGTAATACTGGCCACGACACTTAATCGCGACATGTTTTTAATTTGCTTGAAGATCATTCTTATCCCCTCATGGCTTTGCTAGCATTATCAACAGATACAAATTCAATATTATTAATATATTATTAATATATCATTAATATCTAATATATAAATTCACTCAAAAGCACTAATCACATTCTTGTGATGTCTTCTTGTGATGTCTTCTTGTGATGCCTTCTTGTGATGCCTTTCAATTCATGGCCTAAACGGCCACCCCTACCCCGCCTAAACGCTTAAGCGCTCAAGGCAGGCCTTACATTAATTCCCGCAGATATGGCGGTTATAACTGGCGGCATCGGTATAGGTACCGCCTGACCGTGTATCAACGGATGAATAAAAATCAGCCGCGGTATTAAACCCAAACGGGTAATAACATGCATTTGGATCATCAACATAAACCAGGGTGCTGTTATCAATATTGATGCCTGATGATGCGGTGGTACAGCCATTATCAGAACACCCAGAAACCGTCAGCTTTTCAGTCTCACCACTGATCTTTAATTCAGTCGCCCCCGCAAAACATCCGGTTGGGCTAAATGACTGCTTATTAAAGGTGATTGAGGTTGATGATGCTGTAACCGCCGCTGATAGCGCACCAACACAGCGCGAATCTGCTGTCGTTAACTGGCAATCGCTCTCGACACAAGTACAGCGCCTGATAGATACGTTATTGGACAGCTTAATCTTATGTGAAACGGCATCAAGCCCATCACAATACACAATCGTCTGGCCGCGCGGTAACGTAATGGTGCCGCTGCCTGATGCCGCATGCACCCCATCACATAGCGCACCTTTGGTTGCGTTAAACGGGCTGCTTTTGCCGTTATCTGCAGTCGCGCCATTCACATAGGTCACCACATCATGGACCATTTCCCAACATTTGTTGGATGCCGTAACATTCACCGTCAGGTCAGAACGTGCGCTCAAGTTATTTTCAATAGAAACAACGTCAGAATTGATCGTACGGTCAATGAAGTTACCAATATCTTTCGACACTTCGTCACGCGATGTATCGATGTAAATCTGATAACCAACAATACCAACGGTGGCCAGAATACCGATAATGGCCACAACGACCAATAATTCGATAAGTGAGAAACCTTTTTGCGGAATAAATCTACGCATTGCACCCTCAATTAATATAACAAAATACTAATAAAGGATTATGTGCAATTTGCAAAGCATCAAAAAGAATAATTACGGGATGAAAACAATGTTAAAAAAGCATTAAATATCAACTGTGATGGTTAAGCCATCATATCCTGGTTCAACACCGTCTGGGCAACGGGCCATCACCTCATCATAATCAGATTCCAGCCCAAGATGCGTCAGATATGCTTTTTTAGGCTTGCATCGGGCAATCCATTCAAAAGACAGCTCAAAATGCGCATGCGCTTGATGGGTTGTCTCGCGCAGGCCTTCAACAATCCACGCCTCAAGCCCCATCAAATGTTCAAAATTATATTCAGGAATTTCAACAACATCCGTTGAATAACCCACCTTCTCATCAAACACAAAGCCAAGCGACGTGATGCGGCCATGAAGCTGCTTCAGGACTTTAATATCAATGCCGCCAATCTCCATGCGGCTATCCATGGTGATCTCCACCGCCTCAAGTGCCGGCACAAAATAGCTTGGCGATGATGGGCTTTTAACAAAAAGATAATTAAACCGCGTGGTCAGGTCATCCAGCACTGAGGTGATGCCATAAATCGGGATCTTGACTTCATCCGGCCAGTAAAAAGTCCGCAAGTCATCCATCCCTGCAATGTGATCAGCATGGGTATGGGTGATCAGCACCGCATGGATCTTCGGGTTACCAGCGGCCAGCAACTGATTGCGGATATCCGGTCCGGCATCCACCAAAAGGTTAAAATCACCTTTTTGCACCAATAAGGCACATCGCTGGCGGCGGTTTTTCGGGTTATCTGGGTTACATTTGCCCCATCCCGCACGGCCTAAAGCCGGCACCCCGACGGATGTCCCTGACCCCAGCATGGTGACTTTTAGTGTGGTCATGTTGCCCGGCCCTCACCCCGGCCCTCACCCCGGCCCTCAACTTGCACATTGCTCATTTTATGGAACAATCGGCGTGTATTGGCGGCGGTAATATCTGCCATCTCCTGCACCGGCATATCATGCAATGCCGCAAGCCGCGCTAAGGTATGCACAACATGGGCAGGTTCATTGCGCTTGATGCCGCGCACTGGCTCCGGTGACAAATACGGCGCGTCAGTTTCCACCAACACACGGTCCAGTGGCACGGTCGTTGCGATCGCGCGCAAGCTGTCAGTATTCTTAAAAGTCAAGATGCCAGAAAATGAGACATAAAATCCAATTTCTATTGCACGTTCAGCTAGTTCCGCACCAGAGCTAAAGCAATGCATCACGCCTGAAATCTCATGTGTTGCGGCATGGGCTTCTAATGTTTGTGCCATATCTTGATCAGCATCACGAGAATGGACAACGATAGGCAAGCCTGTTTCTGATGCCACTTGAAGCTGTAATTTAAAGCTCGTCATCTGTCGTTCAGGGTCTGATTTTGTGTAAAAATAATCCAGCCCTGCTTCACCAATACCAACACATCGCGCATGGTCCACCGCTGCGCGATACGCATCAATATTGTCATAATCATCTTGGTCATGGGCATGGTTCGGATGCACGCCTGCCGTGAACCAGATATTATCCGCCATCTCTGCCATCTTGCGTGGCCCGTCTTGATGGGTCAGCCGCGTGCCGATACAGATCACATCACTCACCCCGGCCTCACGCATCCGGTCCAGCATCGCATTGCGGTCATCGGTATAATGATCAAAATCAATATGCGCGTGGCTGTCGATCACGCCAAAAACCTGCGGTTTATCTTGCGGGGCCGTTACCGTCGTCATGATCAGGCGTCTTCCTCATCAACAAAGCGTGGGAACACAGGAACAGGCTTTTCAAGCCCCTGCCCGCCTGCCATGCGCTGCTGCGCCCCTAAGGCTGCAAACCCTCGTGCATTGGAATCAACATTCAACTGATCCAATATATTGGTGGATGCGGCTGGCATCACCGGCTGGATCAAAATCGCGACTTGGCGGATAACCTCGGCCAGTACCCATAACACATCACCCATGCGGGCAAGGTCAGTCTTGCGCAAGGCCCATGGCGCCATATCGTCAACATAACGGTTGGCATCTGCCACCACGTCCCAAATATCTTTCAACGCTTCATGGAATTGTTGATTGTCATAATGCTTGCGCTGTCCGTCCAGTAACGCTTCAAGCCGATCAAGGATAGCATGGTCAGCATCCGTCAGCACCGCAGGCTTGCTCGGCATCACGCCTTCACAATTTTTGAAGATCATCGACAACACACGTTGGCATAGGTTGCCAAGGTCATTGGCCAGGTCGCCATTCATGCGATGTACCATTGCGGTATGTGAAAAATCACCATCATTACCGAACGGCACTTCACGCAACATGAAATACCTCATCTGGTCCAGCCCATAACGCTCGGCAATCTCAATCGGGTCAATCACATTACCCAGTGACTTTGAAATCTTTTGGCCTTCATTCGTCCACCAGCCATGGGCATAAACACGCTTCGGCAGGGGCAGTTTCGCCGCCATTAAGAAGGCTGGCCAATACACGGCATGAAAGCGCAGAATATCTTTACCCACCATATGCAAATCCGCGGGCCAACGCGTGGCATAGGTATCATCCCCGCCCTCTTGGCCATATCCTGCCGCGGTCATGTAATTCGTCAGCGCATCAAGCCAGACATACATCACATGCTTATCATCACCGGGTACAGGCACGCCCCAGCTAAAGCTTGCACGGCTTACCGACAGGTCCATCAACCCACCTTTAACAAAGCTTTTCACTTCATTAAATCGTGACTTAGGCGCGACAAAATCAGGGTTATCTTCATAAAATGCCATCAATTTATCTTCATAAGCGCTCAGGCGGAAGAAATAGCTCGGCTCCTCAACCCACTCAACCGGCGCGCCTGATGGGGCCTTGCCGTCTTTAATCTCACCCTCGGCATAGAACGCTTCATCACGCACCGCATACCAGCCGGCATAGCTGCCCAAATAGATATCGCCATTATCGATCAACGTGGTCCATAGCTGTTGGCAGGCTGCGTAATGACGCGGTTCAGTGGTGCGGATAAAATCATCATTCGTGAAATTCAGCGTTGCCGTCAGATCACGGAAATTTTGTGATACTTCATCCGTAAATGCCTTAGGGTCAACGCCCTTAGCTTCGGCAGATTTCTGTACCTTTTGGCCATGTTCATCCGTGCCGGTTAAGAACATCACATCATACCCGTCCAGCCGCTTAAACCGCGCCAGCACATCACAGGCAAGCGTGGTATATGCATGGCCAATATGTGGCTTATCATTCACATAATAAATCGGGGTGGTCAGGTAATAGGACTTCGACATCTAACGCCAGCTTTTGATCAAAGGTTAATCTGCAAGAAATTATCAATGTTTGATGTAGCCCGATCACGTCATTCTTGCAAGGAATTCCTATATTTTTCAGCCTTATCTGGCGCTGTTATATGACGCTATCCAGCGCCATTTGCATCCATTTAATCTGCGTTAAGGGCGTCAAGCGCATTAAAAATCACCGGGGCCGCATCAAGGTTAAGCCGTTCCGCCTCATTCAGCGCCAATAAAAGCTGTTGCCTGATATCAGTAAGCTCATAGGCTGAACGACGTCCAGAAATCCGCGCAATCGCGCGTTCTTCAATATCCAATCCAGGGCCGTCATACGCACCGTTATTATCACCATGACCTGTTGCATGCACCGCATGACGTGCAGCTTTCACCAATAACCGATCAAACAAATGACGTGCTAATTGCCGTGTTATTGCGTACTTGAGGCCCCCTGCCCCCCATTGTGAAGACATCGCATCCATAATGCCGCCAGACATCACGCCATCAGCTAATTGCATGCACGTATCGGCATAAAGATCTGGCGCCCCTGCTTCGGCCAGCATGGATGCAACCCCGGGCGCACCATTGGCCAGCACCGCCGCCACATCAATCCAGCTTTGTTCTGCCGCTGGAAATTGCTGCCTGATCACCTTCTGTGTTGCCGTAAAATCAAGCGGCGCAAACTTCACCAATTGCGTGCGTGACCTAATCGTAGGCAAGACCGGCACACTGCCATGGCTAAGGATAATGATGATGGTGTTTTTTGGCGGTTCTTCCAGTGTTTTCAGCAATGCATTAGCGCCATTGGCATTCATCTGGTCCATCGCATCAATCAGCACCAGCCGCATCCCATCTTCATTCATTCGCCCTGCCTGCCGTGACGGCGTATGGGCCAAAAACGGCACGACCTTGCGAACCTGATCAACGCTAATCCCGCCTGATGCTTTTTCCGTATCACCTTCGATCACCATCATATCAGGATGCACACCACCCCGCAGTAATCTTACCTCGGCATCATCACCAGACGGTGACGGTGCGTCATCACCAAAAAGCCCACCATCCGTCATCTCATGTGCAAACAGATATTCCGCCAGCCGATAGGCCGTTGTCGCTTTGCCCACGCCTTTCGGGCCATGAAAGATATAGCCATGATGGCGGCGCCCAGTATCGTCACTAAATTGGGCCATGAAATGATCAATAATATGTTGATGACCTTCCAGCCCACCGCCATGTTCGGCATGCAGCCGCGAGTGATGTTCGTCTATATCATCCGCCATTTGTAACCTCGGCAGCCATTATGCGGTCTTTTCGGCCATCATGGCCTTCAGGCGCGGTTCCAGCTGCGCGATAATATCATCATGGATGACTTTTTCATTACGGCCTGCGTCAATCACCATAAACCGTGCTGGCTCTTTTTCTGCCAGCGTCAGGTATCCTGCCCGCACAGCTTGATGAAAATCCATGCCTTTGCTTTCAAAACGCAGCTCATCATTTTCAGGCCGCGCACTTCGCGTCAGCCCTAATTCAGGGTCAATATCTAATAGGATCGTTATATCAGGCTTAATATGGTCAAGTGACAACGTGTTCAGCGCATGCACCAAGGCATCAGACGCACCGCCCACCATGCCTTGATAAACTGATGTTGAATCGTAAAAACGGTCGGTCAACACAGCCTCACCTTCTTCAAGTGCTGGCAGGATGATCCGCATCAAGTTATCACGCCGTGATGCTGTCATTAACAACGCCTCGGTAACGCTATCCCACCGTGCGCTATCGCCGGTCACCAATAACTGCCTTATCATTTCTGCGCCATGCGTGCCGCCAGGTTCACGTGTTTGGGTGACCTTACCTGACCAAATGCCAGCGATCCAGTTGGCCAGCAGTTTGATCTGGGTGGACTTACCGCTACCTTCCCCACCTTCAAAGGAAATAAAAACACCGTTTTTATGTTTATCTGACATCCCAAAAATGCTTTCTTAACCGGTAAAGATTAGGCCATATAACGCTGATAAACCTGTTATTAGCTTAAGTCTTTTGCACGTAATCTTATTAACTTAATACCATCAACTTATTGTGGCTCAACCGTTTCAGCCCCAAAAATCAGGTACTTGAAAAAGGCGCCAATACGGCGGTGCAATGGCAATTGCGCAACATCATGCGCGGCCAGTAATGGAATACGTGTTTGCAGCCCATCAATAGTCACCACGGCTTCACCAATCTCTTGGCCTTTACTGATCGGGGCTTCAACTGGGTTTGGCCATGTTTTATCCACCGTCATGCCAGCATGTACTTTGCGTGTTAAGACCCGTGACAATGCTTGTGCTGGCACCAAATCCACTTTTTCCGTCATGCCCAGGTATACAGGTGCCGCGCCGACAATTTCATTTGCTTTTAATATTTCATATCGTTTGAACGTACGGAACGCCAAATTCATCAACCGCACGCTTTCTGATTTACGTTCTGCCGATGATGTCAGGCCATTAATCACCATGATGATCCGTTGACCATCAATCATTGCTGACCCAGCCAGCCCATACCCACTTTCATTTGTATGGCCAGTTTTCAGCCCATCCGCACCATCCATGTTATAAATCATTGGGTTACGGTTATTTTGTTTAATGCCATTATATTCGTACGTTTTTTCGGCATAAATCTTATAAAGCTCTGGGAAATCACGGATAATAGCCTGTGATAATATCGCCAGATCACGTGCGGTAGTCGTGGTGGCTTCATCTGGCCATCCCGTGGCGTTACCAAAGACGGTATTGCTCATCCCTAACTGGTTTGCGCGCAGGGTCATCTCTTCGGCAAATGCTGTTTCAGTACCGGCCAATCCTTCCGCCACCACAATCGCCGCATCATTCCCAGATTGCACAATGATACCGCGCAGCAGCTCACCAATTGTTACCTGACTGCCCTGTTCCAAGAACATGCGTGATCCGCCCTTGCGGTACGCTTTTTCAGACACGATCAATTTATCTTCAAGTTTTAAACTGCCTTCGGCCAATTGCTGAAAGATAATATATGTCGTCATCATCTTGGCCATGGATGCTGGCTTCATCGGTGCATCTGCATTTTTTTCATACAGCACTTCACCACTTTCATGGTCCATGATAATGACGAATTGTGATGGGGTTATAATCTCTGCATATGCACTAGGCGCCCAGACCATACTTACCGGCAATATACTTGCCAACAATAATCCAGCCGTCATTATCTGTGCTGAACCACGGCTGATCTTGGTCATCACGCCAGTTTTCATCATGCCAGTTATCATCAGTGCTATATTTTTCAAAACATGTCTCAACATCACGTTGCCCTGCTGTGTGTTATATTGCCGTATTGGCCCCGTTATCATGACCCTGTTATCATGACCCCGTTATCTGGTCCCCATCATAAGGTTTTTTAACTTAATAATGGTTCGGCCAGATTATTAACATCAATATGGCCAAAGATGGGCCAAGAAAAGGTTAATCCAGAATTATTTTTGCCCCGCGATACCCGCTATTGATAATTTCATTCAATGCATTATCAGCCTTCAAAATATCATTAAACGGCCCCATCCTTACGCGGTGGATCAGACGTCCATCATCATCAAACGTGGAAATATTGGTGGCACCAATACCGCGCACTCGGCTTACCACGACCTCAGCATTGCCCAATTCATTAAACGCCCCGACTTGGATGAAAATATTCGTGTCCACAGGGTTCAGCTCAATCACTTCGGTGGTGCGGTTAGATGTAATCAGGTCAATCGCTGACACACTTTCAGATGTCTTCTTCTTTTTTGCATTAGAATTTAAAGACACTTTCGGCACTGCCGCCGCAGATGTCGCAGGTTTAGGCGCTGATGATTGTTGACCTAATTGCGGGAAATTACCTTTTTTTGCTTCACGTTCAAGCCGCAGGCTTTCTTCAGCTAAAATCTGCACCCTCACCCGTGCAATCCCTTGCTTTTTAAACCCTAATAGCCGGGCTGCTTCACGTGACAGATCAATAATGCGGCCAGAAACAAAAGGCCCACGGTCATTAATCCGCACCACGAGTGATCTGCCGTTTTCAAGGTTGATGACACGCACGGCAGATGGCATGGGCAGGGTTTTATGTGCCGCTGAAACGATATCAGGTTCAAAAATCTCACCATTTGCGGTTAATTTTCCGGCAAATTGGTCGCCATACCATGACGCGATCCCTGTTTCATCATAATTCAAGTTACGTTCAGGGTAATACCACACCCCCAACACTTCATAAGGGTTGCCTACCTTGTAGCGCGGCTCGGCCACAACGCTTGATGTGCTGCTGCCGCGATTATATTTTTTGGCCAGATCAACCGCCACTTCAATGGTGGTACAGCCTGTCATGACAAACGCCAACACAATCAATAATAACGCGCGCATGTTAAGCCTCGAAAATCTGGGTTAACGCATACTGTCGGACAAGGTGCCCACAGCAATCGCAAAATAGTTTGACCTATTCCATTTCAGAATGGCCTCAAAATTCTTATAGACAAGATAAGCTGGGCCTTTCGCCATGCCATCTTTACCGCCCGGCACCACCAGACGCGCCTTGATATTACGTGACGGCAGTACGCTGCCATCATCACGGGTAATCCCCAAGGCGGCCCAATCGTCCATCCTCTTCCATGTTTTATCATCATGCAGCTTCATGGCATTGGCAGGGCTTGCGATCCCACTATCAGGCAACATCACCTTGCGTCCCCATGTGATATCGTTACGCCAGCCTACTTTCTTCAGGTAATTGGCGGCAGATGCAAACACATCAGCCTGTGTTCCCCAAATATCTTGGCGGCCATCGCCATCATAATCTTGTGCAAAATTATTAAATGATGACGGCATGAACTGGCTTTGCCCCATGGCGCCCGCCCAGCTACCTTTCATGGCATCAGCACTGATATGGCCTTCATCAATAATCCGCAACGCATGGTGCAATTCACCTCGGAAATATGAAGAACGTCGCCCATCATAGGCTAGGCTTGCCAATGCTGGCACAACGTCAAAGCCGCCCAGGACACGCCCAAAATCTGTTTCAATCCCCCACAGCGCAACGATAAAACGTGGCTGAACACCATAGGCTTTACCAACTTCTTGCAGGATATCTTGATGTTCGGCAAACCGTGCCTTGGCGCGGTTTTTGCGTGACTGCGGCACCACACGGTCCAGATATTGCTGGAAGGTCAGGGTAAATTCAGGTTGCTTTCGGTCCAGCTCAATGACACGTGGTATCGGCTGAATACCGGTCAGGGCTGCGTTCAATGTTGCCTCACTAATGCCCTTATCTGCGGCTTCCATGCGCAATTCACGCAGCCAATCTTCAAAGCTTTGCGTGTTTTCATTCGCATTGGCAAGGCTTGCGCCACCTGCGGAAATAACGAATGCCGCCGCCATCATTCCGGCGGTACGCCCAACCCTGTTCGGCCGTGACAAATACTTTAAAATCTTGGATGCAAAGCTCATCTTTTTAGCCCTTCGCTATGTGCGCACGCAGCATGAAAATTACAGTCTAAATCGTATCGCTTCACCCGTCTAAAGACAAGCCAAAGAACACGCATTAACCGCTAAAAAAGACGTTTTTTACATATATGTGGTGGTATGCCTATAATTGATAGACAAAATAGAGGATAACCGGCACCGAGAAGGTCGCCAACCTGGTTGATGCTAATACTGATGATGCGGTTCGCCCTACATAAGCGCC
>CBFIAO010000067.1:0-10848 GCA_965660595.1 Puniceispirillales bacterium (SeqCode)
ATCATGGAGACGATCTTTCGTGAGGTGGTGCCGCGCACGATACTGTCATCAACCAAGACCACGGATTTCCCAGCAACAGTTGCCGCATTTGCATTATGTTTCAGCTTCACGCCAGTTTGCCGACCGGTATCTGTTGGCTGAATAAAGGTGCGGCCGACATAGTGATTACGGATAATCCCAAGCTCAAACGGCAGGCCAGCTTCTTCGGCAAAACCAAGCGCGGCAGGTACGCCAGAATCAGGCACAGGCACGACAATATCAATACCGCCAGAAAGGGCGTTATCTTTATCTTCACGTGCAAGCTCGCGCCCAATATTTTTGCGGGCAGCATACACATCACGACCTTCTAATGTGCTGTCTGGGCGGGCAAAATAAATATATTCAAAGACGCAGAAACGTGAAGCCGCCTGCGCGAATGGGAAGCTCGAAGTAATGCCATCATCATTGATCAAGACCATTTCACCATGGGCCAGATCACGGATGTATTCAGCGCCAATAATATCAAGCGCGCAGGTTTCAGACGCGAGCACATAAGCCCCTTCAATCTGGCCTAATACCAAGGGACGAACGCCATGTGGGTCACGCACCCCGATCAGGCCTTCAGGGGTAAGACAGACCAAGGAATACGCACCCTCCACCTGTTTCATGGCATCAACGAGGCGAAGTGCAGGGCTGTCTTGATGTGAACGTGCCACCAAATGCACCAAGACTTCAGTGTCGGTGGTGGATTGCATCAAGCTGCCCGTATTCACAAGCGACTGGCGCAAACGTTCGGCATTCGTCAGGTTACCGTTATGCGCCAGCGCAAAACCGCCAAAGGCAAGTTCTGAGATAAAAGGTTGAATGTTTCTTATTTCAGGCTGACCTGTGGTGGAATATCGGTTATGGCCAATGGCGGCATGTCCGGTAAGTTTGTCCAGATGTCCAGATTGTGCGCCAAAGTTTTCCCCGACATGACCAAGGCCGCGATGCGCATGATACGTTGCGCCATCATAGCTGATGATGCCCGTGGCTTCCTGCCCCCGATGTTGCAGGGCATGTAACCCAAGCGCAGTCATTACCGCAGCTTCGGCAGTGCCATAAATCCCAAACACAGCACATTCTTCATTGAACCGATCTGGGATTGTGAGGTCGTGCTCACTCATATCTGTGGTCATTGATATCTCCGGTGCATGTGCAACGTCTTTACTAATTACTTTCAGGAAGGAGAATGATTTCTTCATCAGGCAATAAATCACCATCTTGAGCATCATCAATAATATCTTCAGCCGCATCTTGTGCGTTATCTAATTGGTCGTCAGCTTCATCAGAGAAGCCTTCCTTGATGTCATCCAAATTTTGATCAGGGATGGCATCTTGGACTTGTTCGCGGAAATCATCAGGGGCGTAACCTGTCATGATGGTGGCGACAATGCGCACAGGTGCAATAGATGCAGACTCAATAACAGATGCAGGGAAGCTTTCCTCTGATTCTGTTAAGGCCAGCACACCAACATAAATCAACGCAACAACGACAATGCCGCGTAATGCACCAAAGAAAAACCCCAAGGGGCGGTCCAAATTACCAAGTGCAATTTTTTTAAGTCCGGGTGATGCTATATTGGCGAACATAAACCATGCCAATACCACCGCCACAAACGGTAATGACCAGCCTAAGATTTCAACGACGGTTTCTTCCTTGATGTAATCTTCGAGCAGCGTGATGACCATGGGCTGGAACAGCCGTGCTGCGATGACCGCAACAGCCCATCCCAACAGGCCCATTAATTCACGCGTCAGGCCACGTAATGTTGCCAGCACACCGGATATAACAAGTACAACCAGTACCGCGTAATCCACATAATTTAGGGCGTCTAGAGACATATGGTTGCCGTCACGTCTTTCATCAAATCGTGTGGTTTTATTATAGCGAACATTATGACATACCGCCAAGGGTTTCGATCAATCCTTGAAGCGTGGCAACCGTCATGGTGCCAATCCCTTTTGGTTGGTCATCTTTTGACTTTAGTGCAGGCATAATGGCGCGGTCAAAGCCAAGTTTCGCAGCTTCTTTAAGCCGTTGTTCCGGATGGGCAACACGCCGTATTTCAGCGGCAAGTCCAACCTCACCAAAAAACACGGTGTTTTTCGGGCAGGGACGGTCCATCACGGATGAGATCAACGCCGCCGCCACCGCCAAGTCTGCGGCAGGTTCAACGATTTTTACGCCGCCCGCCACATTCAAGAAGATATCACGCCCTGATAGCGGTATGCCTACACGTGCTTCCAAGACAGCAGCCAGCATCGACAGCCGCCCTGAATCCCAGCCCACGACATTACGTCTTGGGTTGGCCATTGATGACGGTGCGACAAGCGCTTGGATTTCAACCAGTACCGGACGTGTGCCTTCAATACCAGCAAAGACAACCGCGCCTGACACATCTTGTTTTCGGTCTGCCAAGAATAACTCAGAAGGGTTTGCAACTTCAGCCAACCCTTTGCCTGTCATTTCAAAAACACCAATTTCATCGGTAGGGCCAAAACGGTTTTTAATGCCGCGCAGAATGCGGAAATGATGGCTGCGGTCACCTTCGAAATGGAGCACCGTATCCACCATATGTTCCAGCACTTTCGGCCCGGCAATAGCCCCATCTTTTGTGACATGCCCAACAATCAGCACAGCAATACCGCGCTTTTTGGCACAGCGGATCAATTCATGAGCGCTGGCACGTACTTGAGACACTGTCCCTGGGCCTGATTCCACCGATGGCAGGTGCATGGTCTGGATCGAGTCGATAATCGCAAGTGATGTGTCGCCCTCTGCCTCAAGTGAGGCTGCGATATTGGCCGCGTCGGTTAGGGTGGCAATGCCAACCCCATCACTGGATGGACCATCAAGGCCAAGCCGTGAGGCACGCATGCGAATTTGATCAGCTGATTCTTCACCTGAAAAATACGCAGCTTTCTGACCTTGTGCAGCCATTGTGCATACGGTTTGCAGCAAAAGGGTGGATTTACCAATGCCCGGATCGCCGCCGATTAATGTGGCAGAACCAGGAACAAGCCCGCCACCAAGCACACGGTCAAATTCTGGAATGCCCGTGGAAATGCGCGGCAATGGCTTGGCATCAGTTTTCAGCCGTTCAAGCGAAACCTTACGTCCCTGTGCACGGCCAGCAGGTCCGGGGGCACGTTCGGTTATTTCCTCAACAAGACAATTCCAGCTGCCGCAATGTTCGCATTTGCCAGACCATTTGGGATGGGCCCCACCACATTCTTGACAAATATATTGAGATTTTGATTTAGCCATTAGCCCTCAACCGCAAATTGGGTGAGGGGACCTTCAGCATAGCCATGAACAAATTGATCCAAGACCGCATTATCGGTGGTGTCCATCTTACTGGTGGGGCCTTTCCATGTGATGCCGCCATTATGCACCATCGCGACTTCATCTGAAATCGCACGAATGCTGGTCATATCATGGCTGATGGTGATGGCAGTTGCCCCAAGACGGTCCACCGCATTACGGATTAATTTATTAATCACGCCAGAGGTAATAGGGTCTAGGCCTGCGGTTGGCTCATCAAATAAAAGGATGTCAGGTTTATCAACCACTGCCCGTGCTAAGGATACACGTTTCTGCATCCCGCCTGAAATCTCCGCAGGGAAAAGGTCAAGCACACGTGGCTCAAGATTTACATTAGCAAGGGCTGATTGGGCAACATCGCGTGCTTCACTGCGGGTCATTGATTTGCCTTGGCGATAACGGAAAATAATATTTTCCCAAATCGGCAGTGAGTCAAATAATGCCCCACCTTGGAACAACATGCCAAATTTGCGTAAGGTTTCCTCACGGGTGGTTCGGTGGGCGCCAATCATTTCAACACCGTCAACTTGGATTGAGCCGCTATCAGCTTCGATCAAGCCTAACAAGCATTTGAGCAAGACAGACTTGCCCGTACCAGAAGCGCCAATAACAGCGATAGATGTTGTTTTTTCAATATCAAGATCAAGGTCTTTCAGCACAACCTTGTCACCGAACGCCTTGCATAATCCGCGGATTTTGATTTGTGGATTGGTCATGGCGCTACCTCACAAATGCTAGGCCAGTGATGATGAAATCTGACACCAGAATAAGGATGGCAGAATACACCACGGCATTGGTGGTGGCACGGCCCACGCCTTCAGCACCGCGGCCAGAATAAAACCCGCAGAAACAGCCCATAACAGATAGGATAAAGCCAAAGACGGCTGCCTTGATCAGGCCCAGAATCACATCAAATAGTTCAAGATATTCTAGGGTGCTGGCCAGATACGCAGCAGGGTTAAAGCCAAGTTGATAAATCGCGACGATATAACCGCCAAAGACGCCAACAATATCACCCACTAAGACTAAGAAAGGCAGGCATAGTGTTGCCGCCAATACCCGCGGCGCGATCAAATATTGCATCGGGCGGGTGGACAATGTGTCAAGAGCATCAATTTGGTCAGTCACGCGCATCGTACCAATTTCGGCGGCCATGGAAGCGCCAATCCGTCCTGCGACCATTAAACCTGCCAAGACCGGCCCCAATTCGCGGGTCACGATCAAGACCACCACCGTGGCAACAGAACTTTCACCTTCGGCGGCAAAGCGCGAGGTGCCTGTGTAACTTTGCAGCGCAATAACCATGCCAGAAAATAGCGTGGTTAGCCCCACCACTGGCAGCGAGTAATAACCAATATCAATAACTTGGCGCATTAATTGGCGGCCATACCATGGCGGGCGGCATGTCCAATATACGGCACTGCCCATGAACATGAACAAGCGACCTAATTGTTGCAGTAAAATAAGCCCAGCTTGCCCCGGTGTACGCAGAATATTCATATGACTAAAAATCTAGTTCTCTATAAATTTTAACTCGGATCACCAGCATAATGCCGCTTTGCCCTAAGGCCAAGTCTTGTCAGCACATCATGCGCGATTGTTGCTGTTTTTTTTGCAATATCATGAATATCGTCGCCAGCAGCAATGAAGGTGATGGCATCACCAACGTTTAGCGCATCAATAGGCCAGTCCGTAATGTCGATAACATGCACATCCATGGATACGCGCCCAACAATGGGGGCAATACGTCCATCATGGGTCCAATGGCTTTGATTGCTTAATTGGCGCAACAGCCCATCAGCATAACCGCCGCCAATCGTCGCAAGACGTGACGGCCGTTCCGCGCGATAACTTTGCCCATACCCCACCGAAGCGCCAGCAGGCACATCACGAATTTGTAGGACACGACCTTCAAGCCGCATAGCAGGACGTAACGCAGATGTTAGGTGAGGGGAAATTTCAGGCATTGGCGCCATGCCATAAAGCCCAATGCCAGGCCGTGTCAGGTCATAATGGAAATCAGCCCCCAGCATCACACCGCCAGTGGCAGAAAGGCTGGCCCTTGCTGATGCCATAGCGGCAGGCCGGGCGGCATAAATAGCATCAAATTGGCGGCGTTGATCTGTGTTCATCGGGTCATCTGGTGCATCAGCCATCGCCAGATGTGACATGATCACCTGCCAGTCGATATGGCCAAGGTCATCACGCGCAAAAAATTCGTCAATTTCTTTGGGTGAAATGCCAAGACGGTTCATGCCAGTATCCACATGCAACATGGCAGGAATTGTTGTTTCAGCATTACGTGCGGCATTACGTGCGGCGGCCACCAAGACATCACATTGTTCGGGCGTGTTCACCACCGGAATAATGTGATGGGCAAGCACCGCATCCATGTCATTCGGATGTGGGCCATCAAAATAAGCGATCTGCAAGGAGGGTATTGCGGCCGCCAATAGCACGGCTTCATCAATACTGGCGGTAAACACTAGATTGCAGCCAGCATTGTGCAAGGCGTTGGCAACCGGGATCATGCCATGGCCATACGCATCAGCCTTTAACACCGGGGCTGCTGGCACGCCATGAGCCATTGTTTCAAATTGCCGCCAGTTATGGATAATCGCGCCGAGATCAATATATGCTGAAAGACGGTCAGCATCACGTCGTGATGGTGCTGCGTTAGAGGATGAATTGGTCATGAATTACACGCCATGGATTAATAGCCTTCAGGCAGTTGATCCGGTGAAATATAGTCTGTGAACTTGGTTTGTTCTGCAATAAACCCAGCTTCGACCGTGCCTGTTGGGCCATGTCGCTGCTTGGCGATAATAATTTCTGCCAATCCGCGGGTACGTTCAAGGCGTTCCATATAACGGTCAATCCGGTCTTGATAGCGTTCTTCACTTTCTTCGGGCCGCCGTTCAGGCGCACCTTTATTGAGGTAATATTCTTCACGATAGACAAAGACTACAACATCAGCATCTTGTTCGATTGAGCCAGATTCACGTAAATCAGCCAGATTTGGGCGTTTATCTTCACGTTGTTCTACCGCACGTGAAAGCTGTGATAGCGCCAAGACAGGAACGTCCAATTCTTTGGCGATAGATTTCAGTGTCCGTGAGATAGCTGAGATTTCTTGCACCCGGCCATCAACACGCTGCCCCAATGGCGGTGATAATAATTGCAGGTAATCCACCACGATCAGCCCAAGGTTATGTTGACGCTTGAGGCGGCGTGCACGGCTGGCCACTTGTGATACGGAAAGGGCAGGCGTGTCATCAATAAAGATAGGCGCCATTTCAATTTCACCAGCTGCACCAACAAGATCGGTAAACTGATTAGGGGTTAAATCACCGCGGCGAATATGTTCAGACGAAATTCCAGATTGTTCTGAAAGAATACGGTTGGCCAGCTGTTCAGACGACATTTCAAGCGAGAAAAACGCAATATGCTGCGGTGTTTCTTCGGGCAGTTTTGTGGTGGCAGCATGAAAAGCGATGTTGGTGGCTAATGCTGTCTTTCCCATCCCCGGACGCCCTGCAAGAATAATCAAGTCAGAACGCTGTAAGCCGCCTAATTTTTCATTAAGGCGTTTGATGCCAGTCCCAAGACCTGACATGCCGCCAGAAGTACGGCGGGCAATTTCAGCCATTTCGATCGCTTTTCGCAGCGGTTCTTGAAACTTTGTCAGACCGCCTTGTGTTTGGTCACTTTCCGCAAGGGTGAAGAGTTGTTGTTCCGCTTCTTCGATTTGCGTTTCGGCCGTCATATCCAAATCTGCCGTACGGGCTTTATGGGCGATGCCGTCCGATACCCCAATCAATGACCGCCGTAGATAACATTGACGTATTTCTTCGGCATAATCAGGTGATTGCGATAGGAAGGCGACACTTTCCGTAAGATCATCCAGATAGGTTTCAATATCCATTTGTTCAAACGCGGCATCACCCACGAAATAGCTTTTAAGCGTCACAGGATTTGCAAGTTGCCCGCGTGAGGTGAGGCGGCTAATGGCGGCAAAAATACGGCCATGAACCGGGTCATAGAAATGATCTTCGCGTAACGAATCACTGATCTTTTCCATGATGCTGTTATCAGTCATCAACGCACCTAACAGGCTTTGTTCTGCCTCAAGGTTATGCGGCATGACCATTGTCATGGATGAAGTCGGTGTTGTTGATGAGGCATCCTGCGCATGTTGTTCGCGAAGGGCGAGGTCATCTGCATCCACGGAAGGGTGCGGAATTACATTTTCATCTTGTGGTGTGTCGTGTTCGGCCATGGGTTATATTAACCAGAATTGGGGCAAAAAAAACACCGCTTAATAGCGATGTGAACTTGTGGATAATGGGGATAATGGGGAAAACGAGGACAAGCCCCGTTTTCCACCAATAAATTTATGCGCTAACTTAAGATGCGCCGACTTAAGATGCGTCGTCTGAAGATGTTTCTTCTGAAGATGCTTCTTCTGGGTCGGCTGGTGCGTCTTCTGCATCAGCATCTGCATTAGTTGTTTCTTCTTCTTCAGCGTCTTGCTCGGCCATGCGTGCTTCAGCTTCGGCAGCGGCTGCTGCAGCTTCTTCACGTTCACGTTCGGCGGTATCGCTGATGATGGCGCGACCTAGACGCAGCTGTTCGGCAGCTTCGTCTTCAGAACGTGCAATGTTGATTTTGATTTCAACAGATACTTCAGGGTGCAAGATCACGCGGACAGGGTAAATGCCCAATGTCTTGACTGAAGTGTTTACATCAACTTGTGATTTGTTGATGGTGAAACCAGCTTCTGTAGCAGCAACAGCAATGTCACGACCTGAAGCTGAACCATAAAGCTGGCCCATTTCAGACGCGGCACGGATAAGGGTGACGCTCAGGCCTTCCATCTTTTCAGCAACCTTTTCGGCTTCTGACTTTTTGGCAAGGTTTTCAGCTTCAAGCTGGGCACGATCAGCATCGAACTTTTCACGGTTCTGTGCAGTTGCGCGGATAGCTTTACCCTTAGGTAATAGGAAGTTGCGGGCATAACCAGGCTTAACGGTGACAAGGTCACCCATTTGGCCAAGATTTTCCACGCGTTCTAAAAGAATGATTTCCATGGAAATGTCTCCTAGCTCAGCACGTAAGGCATCAGCGCAAGATGGCGAGCCCGTTTGATTGCAGTTGTCAATTCACGCTGCTTCTTTGCTGAAACGGCTGAAATACGGCTTGGCACGATCTTACCACGTTCAGTGGTGAAACGTTGAAGCAGCTTGACGTCTTTATAGTCAATCTGTGGCGCGTTAGGGCCAGAGAACGGACATGATTTCCGGCGACGACCTTGCGGACGACGAACAGAAGCGCGTTTAATTTCAAGTTGAGCCATGATTACTCTCCTTTTTCAGATGCGTCAGCATCGCTTTTTGCATCATCACGATCTGCGCGGTCTGCGCGGTCTTCGCGGTCTTCGCGATCTTCACGTGGTGCACGTTCACTTTTAGCCTGCATCATGATTGATGGTTCTTCATCAACTTCATCAATGCGGACAGTCAACACACGGATGACGTCTTCGTTTAGACCAAGTTTACGGTCATATTCATCCATGGTGGCTGCATCAGCTTCCATGTTGAACATAACGTAATGGCCCTTACGGTTCTTTTTAATACGATATGAGAGGCTTTTTAGCCCCCAGTATTCCTTTTTCAGGATTTTGCCGCCACCTTCGGTAACGATACCGGCAAATTCCTCACACAGGGCGTCGACCTGACCTGTGGAGATGTCTTGACGCGCAATAAAGACGCTTTCATAGAAACGCATAGCGAATCCCCTTATGGCTAATGACAGCGGGCCCAATATTAATAAGGTGGTGCGCATATCATGATGAAGCCATCATGTTAATTACACACCATCTTGGACCTTGTCCAAGCCGGCTTTCATTCACGAATATGCCGGCAAGAGGTTGGTATAAAGGCGGTAAAACCGCCAGATGTGTGGTCTTTATACAAGGTTCGGTGAGGGATGCAAGGCTTTTGTTCGCAGGTAAAGAGGGGATATGAGCCCCCAGTATCCACACCGGTATCACCCCCCACTATCACCCCATTTAAGTCAGGTGATACATATAATAAAACAAATATCACCATTTTCGCCATCAAGTGTCTTGCCTTCATCTGTCTCTAGCTTTTAAAGTGCGGATAGTTCCTTCTAACGCTGTATGGTTGACGCCATAGAGCAGACCAGTGAGATATTGATATGATCAAAGGCCTAATTGCACCTGTATTAACTCCATTTAACGATGATTTGACATTGGCTACTGATCTGTATGTCGATTTTGCCAAGAAGCTGCTGGATACTGGTGGGTGTTCTGGCCTTGCGCCGTTTGGTACCACTGGTGAAGCCCTATCTGTCAGCATTCAGGAACGCCTTGATGCGGTTGATGCACTGATTGATGGCGGCATTGACCCTAAATTGATGATTGTTGGCACTGGCCTTACCAATCTTTATGACACCGCAACATTGACACGCCATGCTGTTGAACGTGGATGTTTAGGCGCGATGATCCTGCCGCCGTTTTATTTCAAAAACATGTCTGATGAAGGTTTATACCAATATTACCGCCGCCTGATTGAAATGGTTAATCATCCAGACCTTAAGATTTACCTTTATCATATTCCGCAAGTTTCTGGCGTTGGCCTGTCGATTGACCTTGTTACCCGCCTTCATACCGAATTTCCTGATGTGGTTGTTGGCATTAAGGATTCGTCCGGTAATTGGGAAAACACCGAAGCGTTACTTGGCATTAAATCATTGATCACCTATCCAGGGGCAGAATTGCCAGTGATCGAAGCCTGCAAGCTGGGTGCGCCGGGCTGTATTTCGGCAACTGCTAATTTGAATGGTAATGGCATTGATAATGTCATTAGCCTTTGTCATGCCGGTGACTGGGATGCCGCGGAAAAGGCCCATGAAGATGTTAAGGCTATCCGCTATTTGTTCCAAGATTATGCGCCGATTCCTGCCCAAAAAGCGTTGCTGGCGCGGGGAACAGGGGATGCACGTTGGAATAACCTGCGCCCACCTATGATGGCCATGGACATTGAAAAAGTGGCATCAATTGAAGCTGAATTGAAAGATAAATACAGCTTTACCGTATAGTCATTGTCTTATAGGTAAAGGGGGTCTTATGGGTAAAGGGGTGAGGTATAAGTTGCATCATCCCTTAACCACAGCGTGATGCCCCCACCATCAATATAAGCGAACAAAAAGCCGCGCCATTTTGCCTCGCACGGTTAGATTCATCTTGTTTTTAATCGTTCAAGATGGAATAAAGCAGATTATAAAATTAACGCCCATTATTGATCGGGGAAGATTAATGGACGCTTACTTACAAGAATACCTTCCTATTGCTGTTTTCTTGGCAATTGCCATTGGACTTTCAGGTGCATTTGTCATCGGTTCTGTCTTGGTGGGGGCGCAACGTCCTGATCCGGAAAAATTGAGTGCTTATGAGTGCGGGTTTGAAGCATTTGATGACT
>CBFIAO010000068.1:0-10761 GCA_965660595.1 Puniceispirillales bacterium (SeqCode)
ATTGGCTTCAGCTTCCAATTCAGGGATGTCACTTGCTGCAGCCGCAGGGTTGGCGCTGGCGCCAATAAACAGATCAGGGCGAACCTTCACTATCGCCTGGTCAGCATTTTTGAAAATGCCCGTGCAGAAGTTGGAAATATAATCACGCAGTTTGTCGCGTTCGTTCACTTTGTTCTTTTCAGATACAACGCTATTGGCGGTAAATAAATCAAGCATCCAGCCTGAATATTCATTAATTACCCCATCAATATCTGCATTGCTGGGTTGTGTGCCTGTCATTTCAGCGATGGAATTACGCAAAATGGCCCCTGCAAAAAATCTGCGTTCGCGCCATAGCTCGCCTTGTCGTTCTTCAAACAAACCCGAATATTCCATCACACGAGCATATGACCCACAAATTGCAGCTTGTTCTTGGAGAAGGCTGGCTTGTTCAGGTGAGGCTGTTGCAACATCAGTTGATTGCGCAGCCACCTGCCCAGAAAAACCAATCAAAAACAATAAAGTGAATAAACGAAACATAAAACGATGATAGGCGAGATCGCGAAATTCTGCCAGAGCTTAGATAATGGAAATTAGATAATGAAACATAAGTATTTTAATCAAATAATTCATGCATAAAAACGTAATAAGAAATCAATAATATATATATCACCCATTAGCATCAGTTCGGTGCATATTATTGGCTTCTGCAGCGGCGCGAATAACCGCCATGGCCTTATTGACCGTTTCTTGGAATTCCATTTCAGGCACTGAGTCATAAACAATGCCAGCACCGGCTTGGATATGCATCATCCCGTCCTTAACAACCGCTGTTCGCAACACGATACAGGTGTCCATGTCGCCATCGGCCGAGATATATCCAGCTGCGCCGGCATATGGCCCACGCTGGATAGGTTCAAGTTCATTAATGATTTCCATCGCACGAATTTTTGGCGCGCCTGAAACCGTGCCTGCGGGGAAGCCGGCACAAAGCGCATCAACTGTGTCCAGTTCTGGACGGATTGTGCCTTGAACTTCTGATGCGATATGCATCACATGGCTGTACCGTTCGATTGCAAAACTATCGACCAAGCGAACTGTACCAGGCTTTGCAACACGCCCGGTGTCATTGCGCCCTAAATCTAATAACATCAAATGTTCTGCGCGTTCCTTTGGGTCGGCGATCAACTCATCTGCATAGGCCGCATCTTCTTCTGGAGTTGTGCCACGTGGCCGTGTTCCTGCGATGGGGCGGATGGTGACTTTTTCATCACGTAGCCGCACCAAAATTTCAGGACTTGACCCAACAAGGCTCATATCACCCATGTTGAAGTAAATAAGGAAAGGTGAGGGGTTTAGCCGCCGTAAGGCACGATAAAGGCTAATTGCAGGAAGTTTGAACGGGATGGAAAACCGTTGTGACAACACCACCTGAAAGATATCGCCCGCCTTAATGTATTCAACGGCTTTTGCCACCATATCCATGAAATATGATTTTTCCATATTGGACTGGTATTCAGGTAAAGGACCTTGCGTTTCAATATGTGATTCTTGACTGATCGGCGTGTTAAGTTTGGTGACGGTTGCCATCAGCCGCGCTTGGGCGGCATCCCATGCATCTTCTGGCGTGCTGTCATCATCATGGCGAATAGGTGTGCAAATCAACATTTGGTCTTTCAGGCGATCAAACACAATGACAATTGATGGGCGCATCAATGTTGTCATGTTGACATCAATTTCGCGGTCATTTTCCATTGGGATACGGTCGATATGGCGCACCATTTCATAACCGAAATAGCCAAATAACCCTGCTGCCATTGGCGGCAACTCTTCGGGGATATCAAGGCTGGACTCTGCGATGATTGCACGCAATGATGCAAACACATCATCATCATGTGGGCCCATTGGTGTGCCGTCAGGTTTGGCGCGCCATGCGTGGTGTTCATTACATGACCAAATTAAATCAGGTGCCACCGCGATGACTGAAAACCGGCCACGTTGATTGCCGCCTTCTACGGATTCCAACAAACAGGAATAAGGGTTTTCTGCACCAAGTTTGATCATGGCAGAAACAGGTGTCTCAAGATCAGCGACAAGCTGCGTATAAGCAATAGTGCCTTTTTCAGTCTTGCTTAAGACGGTGCTAATCTCATCACGTGACGGGGTAATGTTCATTATTGCGTTGACCCAATCAAGAGCTGCTGGACAACCGCAGGGTTAACATTGATGTCATGGATGTCAGACAGACCATTTGTCATCACCCCGCCTAGGTCAGAACGAATATTGCTGGATAGCGACGTCTTCATCAGCTCAATTTCTGTGGCTAGGGTTTCACCTGATGCAGGTTCAATCGCGGTCACGGTTAAGACAATCGCGGCGTCACCTGTTTCAACAATATCCATCTCACCTATTGCAACTTGGAATGCTTTATTGGCAATCAGTCGTGATGCTTCATGATCAAAGCTGACACCATCACGGCGGAATGATGGGCTGGTGATGACAGCAGCGCCAGTATTAGCAGCAGCAGCGTTCAAGCTGTCACCTTCGGTGATTTTTTCAGCAGTTGCGCGTGCTTTCTGGATGGCGCGTTCTGTTTTCATGTCGTCAGTAACACGTGCACGCACCTCATCAAGCGGGCGCATGGCAGATGGCATTTCTTCATCAACACGCACGACATAGAATGTTTCTTCATCAGTTTCTTCCACCAATCCAGGCTCACCAATAGGGGAGGTCCAGACGGTTTCGCGGAATTTCGTATCACCAGCAATGCCATCAATCAAATTGCCGTCAATATCAAGGCCATTTCGGTCCATGCCATCAATCATGACAAGCGCGGCACCAGTTGTGTTGGCGACTTCTTCTAGCGTTGCCCCGGTGGCGAGATTATCTTCAACCTCGGCAATACGGCTATATACAAGGTCAGTTGCAGCTTCACGCTTTAAGGTTGCTTCGATGCTGGCCTTCACATCTTCAAATGATGATGTGTTGCCTTCGGTGATGTCATCAACCACCAACACATGCTGCCCAAGCAGTGACGAAACAGGACCAATCACAACGCCCTTATCAGCGGTAAAGACAGGCGTGATAAGATCTTCACTTAAATCATCGCGTGTTAATGCACCAAGCTGCGTGTCATCGTTACTCAATGATAACATATCTTGTGCAACATCTTCAAAGCTGGCGCCGTCCTTAATACGCTGAACCGCATCATTCGCATCTTCGATCGTGTCAAAGATCATCTGGCGCAGGTTGCGGCGTTCAGCAACACCAAACTGGTCAATATTATCATCATAATATTGGCGCAGGATTGCGGCCTCAACCGTCACATCATCCACCAGATTTTCAGGTGATAACATGATGGCCGTAACACGGCGAAGGTCAGGGCTATTATAGCTGTCTTTATTGTCGTTATACCACGTATCCAATTCAGCATTTGTTGGTGTGGTTTCAGCATCAACTTCAACAGGGATTTCCACATAATCAATAACGCGGCGTTCAATACGCCATGCCGCCATCCGTGCAGCTAAGGCATCAGGGTAGCTCATGCCCGGGGCCAACACGTCGAAAAGCTGGGTGCGCTGAAGATCTTGGCGCAGGTAGTCAAGGTAACTGTTTTCATCAAGCCCTGCGCGGCTAATGGCGCTGTTAAAGCGGAGTGCTGAAAAACGTCCAGTTTCATCTTGGAAAGCGGGTTCATTTGCCAAGTGATCTTTTTCCATATCACGTGTAACGGTCAAGTTAAGTCGATCTGCTTCTGCTGTGAATAAGGCGCGTCGTGCAAGACCGCCCAATACTTCGTTTAACAAGCCTTGTGAAATTGCTTCGTTATTATTCATGCCAGGCAGGTAATTTCGGCGGGTGCGGTCAAATTCAACGGCCGCTTCCATCGCGCTAATCTCAACCTTGCCGGCACGAACAGCAGCGTCATTAGCGCCAACAGACCTGAACACATCATCAATGCCCCACATCGCAAACCCTGCGGCAAGAGCAACGAGGAAAATACGCATCGGGGTGGATTTAGCACCATTTCTAAGAGCAGCAAGCATGATATTTCAGTTCCGTTTTACAATCATCAGACATAATGAATAAAAAGATGAAGTGTTGATATGTTCATCCTTCTTTTCACTAGCACGACAACAGGGTTAAAGTCACGCCTCAGGCCATGAAATCATGAAGTTTTTGTGATGTTTTTTACCTAAAACCTTTAAGGATGGGATTGCGCTGGATCAGATCTGGCTTTTCTGCTAATCGAAAGGCTGGATAGATGTACGTGCAAATGGAGCATATCATGATTGTTGCAGGTAATTGGAAAATGAATATGGACCGTGCTGGTGCTGCTGCGTTGACTGCTGGTCTTGCGGAATGGCGGGGCGGTGCTGACAGGCCTGTTGACATGATCATCTTTCCGCCGGCGATCTTGGTTGACACGGTGGCGGCATCCCTTGGCGGCGGCATTGCGCTTGGCGGTCAAGACTGCCACGCTAATGCATCAGGCGCCCATACTGGCGATATTGCAGCTCAGATGCTGGCCGAAGCAGGTTGTACTTGGGTGCTTGCTGGTCATTCCGAACGCCGCCAAGACCATGGCGAAACGTCATCTATGGTTGCAGCAAAAGCCACCGCCGCCAATGATGCTGGCCTTAAGGTCATGATATGCGTAGGTGAAACACTAGATGAACGTGAACGTGGCAATGCCAATGATGTCGTTGGGGCGCAAGTCTTGGCGTCATTGCCTGAAGGCATGGCAGCAGACAGTTTTGCCATTGCGTATGAACCTGTTTGGGCAATTGGCACGGGCAAAGTTGCAAGCCCTGAAGATGTTGATGCTATGCATAATCATATCAGGGATATTCTTTTATCACGTGATGCTGGCTATACGGATATTGATATTCTTTACGGCGGGTCTGTTAAGCCTGATAATGCAGCAGGGCTAATGGCGCTTACCAATGTTGGTGGTGCTTTAGTTGGCGGGGCCAGCTTAAAGGTTGATGATTTCGCTGCCATTGCAGATGCGGCGGCAACGTGTTCATAATTTAGCTGCTATACCACCTCTATTGGCGTGATCACCTTTTTGCTGGAATTTTAGCGATCATTTGGCTATAACCGCCAGACTATTGGAGATTTTAAGATGACAACCATCATTTTGACCATTCATATTATCATTGCGGCAGCGCTTGTTGTCACGGTGCTCTTGCAGCGCAGTGAAGGCGGCGGCTTAGGTATTGGTGGCGGTGGCCAAGGTGGCGGTTTCATGACAGCACGCGGTACAGCAAACATGCTTACGCGCCTGACTGCCTTCTTGGCGGCAGCGTTTTTTGCGACATCTATCATCTTAGCGATTCTTGCTGGCAACACAGGAAACAGCAGTTCAATTGTTGATGAAGTGATCGAAGAAACCACAACAGGCACGCAAATTCCAGCTTCTACAAGCGTTCCAAGCGATCAGTAAAAAATCTTATTTTTACCTCTCCACAACTGCGGGGTAATCTGATACACAATATGCCCATGCCTCGTTTTGTTTTTATAACTGGTGGTGTGGTATCTTCCCTTGGTAAAGGTCTCGCTTCCGCCGCTCTTGGTTCACTGCTGCAAGCACGTGGATACAAGGTTCGTCTTCGTAAACTGGACCCTTATCTGAATGTGGATCCGGGCACGATGTCCCCTACACAGCATGGTGAAGTTTTTGTGACCGATGATGGTGCAGAAACTGACCTTGACCTTGGTCATTATGAACGCTTTACCGGTGTTCATGCCAAAAAGTCAGATAACGTCACCACCGGTAAAATTTATTCTGATGTCTTGGCACGTGAACGCCGTGGTGACTATTTAGGCGCCACTATTCAAGTGATTCCGCATGTCACTAATGCCATCAAAGAATTTGTCTTATCTGATATTAATGATGAAGATTTCATTTTATGTGAAATTGGTGGCACGGTTGGTGATATTGAAAGCCTGCCATTCCTTGAAGCTATTCGCCAGTTGGGTAATGAACTTGGGCGTGAGAAGTCGTGTTTCTTACATGTGACCTTACTGCCTTACATTGCGGTTGCGGATGAACTTAAAACAAAGCCAACACAGCATTCGGTGAAAGAGCTTCAATCCGTTGGTATTCAGCCAGATATTTTGCTGTGCCGCACGCAAATGGATATTCCAGCAGAACAACGCGCAAAAATTGGCCAGTTTTGTAATGTCCGTCCTGAAGCTGTCATCAATGGTCTTGATGCCAAAAGCATCTATCATGTGCCGCTGATGTATCATGAAGAAGGCCTGGACATGGAGATTTGCCGTCACTTTGACCTGCCGCTAAATGAACCTGATCTAAGCACATGGCGTGATATTGGTGACACTATCCAAAACCCTGAAGGTGAGGTGAATGTCGCGATTGTTGGCAAATACACAAGTTTGCTGGACAGCTACAAATCCTTGGCTGAAGCCTTGGTGCATGGCGGCCTATCCAACAGAGTTAAGGTAAACTTGAACTGGATCGATTCTGAAGACATCGAAAAGGCAAGCGATATAGCACATACCCTTGGTGATGCTGATGCTATCTTGGTCCCTGGCGGCTTTGGTGAGCGCGGCTCACAAGGTAAGATTGATGCCATCACCTATGCACGGGAGAAGCATATACCGTTCTTGGGGATTTGTTTTGGCATGCAAATGGCGGTGCTTGAGGCTGCCCGCAATCTTGCTGGCATGGCTGATGCTAATTCTACAGAATTTGGCGACACAGCTACCCCGATAATCGGCTTAATGACAGAATGGACACGCGGCAATGAAGTCGAAACCCGCAGTAATGCTGATGATCTAGGCGGTACAATGCGTCTTGGCGCTTATGACTGTGTGCTGGATGACGATAGCCTTGCGGCCAACCTTTATGGCGAAGATCACATTCAAGAACGTCATCGCCACCGTTATGAAGTCAACATTAACTATCGCGATAAACTTGAAGATGCTGGTCTTTATTTCTCAGGCCTTAGCCCTGATGGTGTCTTGCCTGAAATTGTCGAACGACGTGACCATCCTTTCTTCATTGCGGTTCAATTTCACCCTGAATTAAAGTCAAAGCCATTTGATCCGCATCCTTTATTCCGCGGTTTTGTGACGGCGGCTAAAGACAGATCACGGTTGGTATAAAGTAATGGCGCAACAAACAGTAACTATTGGCAATGTGACCTGCAGTAATGATGCCCCGATCATGTTGATCGCAGGGCCATGCCAGATTGAAACCGCAGATCATGCTGTTGATGTTGCAGGACGTCTTCATGAGATTACCTCAACACTGGGGATTGGTTTTATCTATAAGTCATCCTATGACAAGGCGAACCGCACGTCGCTTAAGGCCCAACGTGGGCTAGGTCTTGATGATGGCTTGAAAGCATTGGAAAAAGTTGCGCAAACCTATGGTTGCCCTGTGTTGACGGATGTTCATTTGCCTGAACATTGTGCTGATGTTGGTGCTGTTGTTGATGTGTTGCAAATTCCGGCCTTTTTATGCCGCCAAACAGATTTGCTGATAGCGGCGGCAGCGACTGGAAAAGTGGTGAACATCAAAAAAGGTCAATTCCTTGCCCCTTGGGATATGGTGCATGTTGCTGCCAAGGTTGCAAATTCCGGTAATGTCCGTATTTTGTTAACAGAGCGTGGCACCAGTTTTGGTTATAATACGCTGGTTAGTGATATGCGAAGCCTGCCGCAAATGGCAGAAACAGGATATCCAGTAATTTTTGATGCCACACATTCTGTCCAGCAACCAGGAGGTCTAGGCGGCGCTTCTGGCGGGCAACGTGAATTTGTTCCTGTCTTGGCGCGTGCAGCCGTTGCTGTTGGCGTGGCAGGGCTGTTCATGGAAACCCACGAAGACCCTGATAACGCCCCTTCTGATGGCCCTAATATGGTACCGCTTCATCAGATGGAGGAAGTCCTGACACAGCTTAAAGCTTTTGATGACATTGCCAAAAGCACATCATAATTGACCTTTAGCGGCATCTGCCGCCAACCTTGTTTGAAAGAGAAAAAACATGAGTTCTATCGTTGATATTCACGCCCGCCAAATACTAGATTCACGCGGCAATCCAACTGTTGAGGTTGATGTTATGCTGGATGACGGTGCGTTTGGTCGCGCTGCTGTGCCTTCCGGGGCATCCACTGGCGCTTATGAGGCCGTTGAACGTCGTGATGGCGGCACTGACTATAACGGCAAAGCTGTGTTGGGTGCTGTTGATGCAGTAAACACAGAAATCTACGCTGTGCTGTCTGGCCGTTCTGCCTTGGACCAAAAAGGCATTGATCAAGACATGATCACGCTAGACGGTACGGAAAATAAATCACGCCTTGGCGCCAATGCAATGCTTGGCGTTAGTCTTGCTGTTGCACGGGCAGCGGCGGAAAGCACAGGGCAGCCATTATGGCGATATATTGGCGGTGTTCATGCGCATGTGCTGCCTACCCCGATGATGAATATCCTTAATGGCGGTGCGCATGCTGATAATGCACTTGATGTGCAGGAAGTCATGATCATGCCAGTGGGTGCGGAAAACTTTGGCCATGCGATGCAGACAGGTGCTGAGGTGTTCCACGCCCTCAAATCATTACTGCTTGATGCTGGCTATTCCACCGCAGTTGGTGATGAGGGCGGTTTTGCACCTGCTATTAATTCTACTGGCGAAGCACTTGATTTTGTCATGAAGGCGATCGAAAGGGCAGGGTGCCGCCCGGGTGATGATGTCATGCTTGCCCTTGATGCGGCGTCGACCGAATTTTGTAAAGATGGTGTCTATCATCTGGCGGGTGAGGGCAAGTCCCTTAACTCTGATGAGATGATCAGCTATTGGCAAGATATGGCCAAGCAATACCCAATTATTTCGATCGAAGATCCACTTGATGAAGATGACTGGTCTGGGTTCCAGCAAATGACCACCGCTATGGGCAGTGATATGCAAATCGTTGGTGATGATCTTTATGTGACCAATCCAAAGCGTCTTGCCCGCGGGATTGATGAAGCATCTGGTAATGCTATTTTGATCAAAGTAAACCAAATCGGCACATTGACCGAAACGCTAGACGCTATTTCGATGGCAAAAATGGCTGGTTTTGGTGTTGTGATCTCGCACCGCTCAGGTGAAACCGAAGATAGCTTTATTGCTGACTTAGCGGTCGCGACAAATGCAGGGCAGATTAAAACTGGATCATTGTCACGCTCTGACCGTATGGCAAAATACAATCAATTGCTGCGTATTGATGAAGCCCTCGGCCCGAATGCCCTTTATCAAGGTGCTGTTCGTTAATAACATCCCCATATAAAGGCATAACTTTCCAGTGAATTGCCTTAATTAATCCTCGCACGAATTGGTGCGGGGATTTTTTTTAAACAAAATTGATGGCGCGACTTGACCTGCGAATCACTTTCTGATTCAATAGCACCAATTAACCGAATCGTTTTAATTCCACGATTCGTGATGATGGAGAAAACGCCATGACACAACAGCAAACGCGCATCGCTTCAGTCACTTTCTGGTTGGTTTGTTTCTCTGTTGCTGGATATTTCATAATTCACGGATTAGGGCTTGGTGGTGATAAGGGCTATTTGTCACTTTCAGGGCTAAATAAAGATATTGATCAAGCGAAGATTGAGCTTGTTGAATTGCGCCAACATCGTGAATGGTTGCAGCACCGTGTATCACTGGTTGCCGAAGATGAGGTTGATGCAGATTTCCTTGGTGAGATTGCACGTCAGCGTGGTGGTCTATTTGCCCCCAACGAATTAATTATTGAACTTAACTAATTTTAGTTAATTCTAAAAAATTCGTTATTTATCAATTATTTAAAATTATTGTAAATTAATATAATTCTGTCACTATAGTGAGGTAATGCACCCTTTTACTAGAGGCAAACATGACTAAGAAAACATCTTCACCTGCACCGCTTAAGCGTAAGCCGGGTCGTCCCCCAAAAAATGTTGATCGTGCTGCCCTGTCATTAGATGACATGACCGCACTTTATGAAGACATGTTATTGATCCGTCGATTTGAAGAAAAGGCAGGTCAGCTTTATGGCATGGGCCAGATTGGCGGCTTCTGTCACCTCTATATTGGTCAGGAAGCTGTTGTGGTTGGCATGCAATCTGTGTCTGGTCCTGATGACAGTGTTGTGACTTCATATCGTGATCATGGTCATATGTTGGCATGCGGCATGGATGCAGGCGGTGTCATGGCGGAATTAACAGGCCGTGAAGATGGCTATTCACGCGGTAAGGGCGGCTCAATGCATATGTTTAGCCGTGAAAAGAATTTCTACGGTGGCCATGGTATTGTTGGTGCACAGGTGCCGATCGGGGCAGGGCTTGCCTTTGCGCACCGTTATAATGGCTCTGATGCTGTCTCCATGACGTATCTTGGTGATGGCGCGGTGAACCAAGGTCAGGTTTATGAAAGCTTTAACATGGCGGCACTTTGGGATTTGCCGGTGATTTTCATTATTGAAAACAACCAATATGGCATGGGTACATCTGTAACGCGTGCGGCGGCTGGCCGTGCGCTTGCTGATCGCGGTAAGGCTTATGGCATTCCTGGCATGCAGGTTGACGGCATGGATGTGTTGGCGGTTCGTGAAGCTGGGCAGGAGGCAATCGCGCATTGCCGTGCAGGTAAAGGGCCATACATCCTTGAGATGAAAACGTATCGATATCGTGGGCATTCAATGTCTGACCCTGCGAAATACCGCACGCGTGAAGAAGTTGACGCCATGCGCAAACAGCATGACCCTATCGACCACATCAAAGATGAA
>CBFIAO010000069.1:0-10680 GCA_965660595.1 Puniceispirillales bacterium (SeqCode)
CTTGCGAAATGGCTCGTCAAAGAAGGTGAAGACGTTCGTTCAGGTGACGTTATCGCTGAAATTGAAACCGATAAAGCGGTGATGGAAGTCGAAGCATTGGATGATGGCGCCATTGAACGTATTTTGATCCCAGAAGGTACGGAAGGCGTTGCCGTCGGTACAGTAATCGCTGAAATTTCTGGTGAGGGCGGTGAGGTATCCGCACCGATGACGCCGCCAACATCCGCACCACAGGCAACCCCTCCAACATCCGCGCCACTGGCAGCTGAAGCTGCAGCATCAGCGCCAGCACTTAACACACCAGCACTAGTTGAGCCAACGGCAACAGGTCCATTGGTAAACACCTCAGTGCGCGAAGCCCTGCGGGATGCCATGGCCGAAGAAATGCGCCGTGATGATAAAGTTTTCGTCATGGGTGAAGAAGTCGGCGAATATCAAGGTGCATATAAAGTCACCCAAGGCTTGCTTGATGAATTTGGTGACAAGCGTGTGGTGGACACACCGATCACTGAAATGGGGTTTGCTGGTCTTGGTGTTGGTGCCGCCTTTGGTGAGCTAAAACCAATTATTGAATTTATGACCTTTAACTTTGCCATGCAGGCGATTGATCAGATCATTAACTCTGCGGCTAAGACGCTTTATATGTCCGGTGGTCAAATGGGTTGCCCGATTGTCTTCCGCGGTCCAAACGGTGCCGCTTCACGTGTGGCGGCACAGCATTCTCAATGTTACGCCAGTTGGTACGCACATTGTCCTGGCCTGAAGGTTGTCTCCCCATGGTCGGCGGCGGATGCCAAAGGTCTTCTAAAAGCGGCAATCCGTGATCCGAACCCTGTTATTTTCTTAGAAAATGAAGTGTTATATGGCCAGAGCTTTGATGTGCCTGACGATGATGACTGGATCGTGCCAATCGGCAAGGCCAATGTTGTTCGCGAAGGGACAGATGTCACCATCACCGCGTTTTCCATTATGGTTGGTAAAGCGCTCGAAGCTGCGGACGAATTAGCAAAAGAAGGCATTTCAGCAGAAGTCATTGACCTCAGGTCATTACGCCCACTTGATGAAGATGCGATCTTAACATCTGTTAAGAAAACAAACCGCATGGTGTCATGTGAAGAAGGTTTCCCATTTGCTGGAATTGGTGCTGAATTAGCTGCCATGGTTAGCGAAAAAGCCTTTGATCACCTCGATGCACCTGTTGCACGTGTCACGGGCAAAGACGTGCCAATGCCATATGCAGAAAACTTAGAAAAGCTGGCCTTGCCGCAGGCTGATGACATTGTCACCGCCGCACGTGCCGCTTGTTACCGCGGTGAGGGGGCTTAGTCATGGCGCTTATTAAAATGCCGGCATTGTCGCCAACAATGACCGAAGGAAAACTTGCGAAATGGCTGGTCAAAGAAGGTGAAGACGTTCGTTCAGGTGACGTTATCGCTGAAATTGAAACCGATAAAGCAGTGATGGAAGTTGAATCCCTTGATGATGGGGTGATGGCTAGCATTACGGTGGCAGAAGGCACTGAAGGTGTTGCCGTTGGGACCGTGATTGCTGAAATTCTGGAAGAAGGTGACGTCAGTCAACTTGGTGAAGCGGATGAAGCACCTGCTGCCCCGGCTGCACCTGAGCCAACAGCTGCGCCAGAAGCATCCCCAGTAGCATCCGCACCGGCTGCACCTGCACCTACTGCACCGGCACCTACTGCACCGGCACCAGTATCAGCGCAATCCTCAACCGCGAATGGCACGCGCATTTTTGCAAGCCCATTGGCAAAACGTATTGCGGCTGACCGCGGCGTTGATCTTTCCGCGATTTCAGGTTCAGGCCCACGTGGACGCATTATCAAGCGTGATGTTGAAGGTGCTGACGTTATGCCAACTGCATCAATGCCTGCATCAGCATCATCACGTCCACCAATGACGGCAACCACATCTGGTGACGCTTCAACCCTTGTTGAAAATAGCCAAATGAGGATGATCATTGCAGATAGGTTGCAGCAATCAAAGCAAGACGCACCACATTTCTATTTGAACATGGATATTGATATCGGTGCATTATTGGCGGCACGCAAGGCACTTAATGCTCATGCGCCAGAAGGGGTCAAAATATCAGTTAATGACATGATAATTAAAGCCGCTGCTATTGCGCTTAAACGTGTTCCTGCGGCTAATGCGTCATGGGAAGGCAGTCATACACGGTATTGGGCACATGCTGATATTTCGGTCGCGGTCGCGGTCGATGGTGGTTTAGTGACGCCAATTATCGCCGCCGCCGAAGACAAAGGCCTTAATGCAATTTCGGCAGAAATGGTTGATTTGGCGACACGTGCACGCCAGGGTAAGTTGATGCCAGAAGAATATACAGGCGGTAGCTTTACGATCTCAAACCTTGGTATGTATGGCATCACGTCGTTTTCCGCGGTGATTAACCCGCCACAAGGCGCAATCCTTGCCATTGGTGCAGGTGAAAAACGTGCCGTCGTTCGTGATGGTGCGCTGACGGTTGCCACCATGATGACGGCAACACTATCTTGTGATCATCGGGTGGTTGATGGTGCTGTCGGTGCTGAATGGTTGAAAACGTTCAAAGAGATCGTTGAAAACCCTGTCTTGGCCTTGGCCTAAAGGGGGCAGTGATGACAAACGTAAAAAACACCTCATATGATGTCGTGGTGATCGGTGGCGGCCCCGGCGGATACGTTGCGGCCATCCGGGCGAGCCAGCTTGGCTTAAAAGCTGCCGTTGTTGAACGCGAAAACATGGGCGGTATTTGCCTTAACTGGGGCTGTATTCCAACGAAAGCCTTGCTGCGCACCGCTGAAATAAAGCATTTGATTGATCATGCAGGTGATTTCGGCATCAAGGTTGAAACATCCAGTATCGACCTTGACGCTGTGGTGAAAAGATCACGCAAGGTCGCAGGTCAACTGTCTTCTGGCATCAGTCATTTGATGAAGAAAAACAAAATTGACGTTCATATGGCCTCTGCCTCACTTGGTGCGGTGAAAGCAGGTCTTCGTGCGGTCACGCTTGATAATGGCACGGTATTAACGGCTAAAAATATTGTGCTGGCGACGGGCGCACAAGCGCGTAGTTTGCCTGGAATCACGCCGAATGGTGACACAATTGTCACTTATCGTGACGCCATGACGCCTAAAACCATGCCGACATCATTAATCGTGGTGGGGTCAGGTGCAATTGGTATTGAATTTGCGTCTTTCTATGCGGATATGGGCGTTGACGTCACGGTGCTCGAAGCTGTTGACCGCATCCTACCAGCAGAAGATGAAGAGATTTCGCAACATGCGTTGAAATCAATGACTAAGCGCAGATTAAACATCAAAACTGGTGTTAAATTGGACACGGTGGATGCAAATAAGTCAGGCGTCAGCGTTAAGATCACAGATAAATCTGGATCATCAACGCTAACCGCAGACCGTTTGATCCTTGCTGTTGGCATCACCGCGAATACTGATGGTATTGGGCTGGATGGCACCAAGGTTAAACTTGATCGTGGCCATATTGTGACTAATGGCGCTATGCAAACGGATGAACCGGGCATCTATGCCATTGGTGATATGACCGGCGCACCATGGCTTGCGCATAAAGCCAGTCATGAAGGCATTATCGCCGCAGAATATATCGCCGCCAATCATAACGCGGCAGGGCAAGGTAAAAAGGGCGGAGCGATTCCAGCCCATGGTGTTGACCGTAACATGATCCCGGGCTGTACCTATTGCCGTCCTCAAGTTGCATCTGTTGGCATGACCGAAAAAGCAGCCATTGAGGCAGGGTACAGCGTCAAGGTTGGACGTTTCCCGTTTCTTGCCAATGGTAAAGCCATTGCACTTGGTGATGATGACGGCATGATCAAAACAATTTTTGATGTTAAAACCGGCGCATTGTTAGGCGCACATATGATCGGGCCTGAAGTCACTGAACTGATCCAAGGTTATGCCATTGCCATGAAGCTGGAAACCACTGAAGAAGACCTGATGCATACGATCTTCCCACATCCAACACTTTCTGAAGCGATGCATGAATCAGTCCTTGACGCTTTTGACAAGGCGCTCCATTTTTAAGCTGTTATCCAGCCTGAGGATATATCATGACAACTGCTGATAATGATGAAAAAACTGTCTGGCGGGGGCAGGGTCTAAAAGGGGCGAAACGTCACCCCGAAAAGGCCAAAAATGAACCCAAGCCACAACCAACGCGGCCAGATTGGCTGCGGGTTAAAGCGCCTGTTTCTGAAGGTTATCAGCAAACACGTGATATCGTCCGTGAACATAATCTTGTGACCGTATGTGAAGAGGCATCTTGCCCGAATATTGGTGAATGCTGGCAGAAAAAACATGCCACGATGATGATTTTAGGGTCTGTTTGTACCCGTGCCTGTGCGTTTTGTAATGTCGCAACGGGCAAGCCTGATCAGCTTGATATTGGTGAGCCTTATCGTGTTGCTGATGCGGTAGCAAAACTTGGCCTTACCCATGTTGTTGTCACCTCGGTTGATCGTGATGATTTGGCGGATGGTGGGGCACAACATTTTGCCGATACGATTAATGCCATCCGCGACACGTCACCTGACACAACGATTGAAATCTTAACACCAGATTTTTTGAAAAAAGATGGCGCACTTGAAATTGTAGTCGCGGCACGGCCTGACGTATTTAATCATAACCTTGAAACGGTGCCGCGGCTTTACCCAACTGTTCGTCCGGGTTCACGTTACTTTGCATCCCTCAATTTGTTGCAAGATGTGAAAAGGCTGGACCCAACCATCTTCACCAAATCAGGAATTATGGTGGGGTTGGGTGAAACCTTTGATGAAATTACGCAAGTGATGGACGACATGCGGTCAGGGGATGTTGATTTCATGACGATCGGCCAATATCTGCAACCGACACCAAAACATCATCCGCTGGATAGGTTCTGGACACCTGATGAATTTGACCGCTTAAGCAAGCTTGGCACGGCCAAAGGCTTTCTTTTAATTTCATCAACGCCATTAACACGATCATCTTATCACGCAGATGACGATTTCGCCGCATTGAAAGCTGCGCGAATGGGTGCTATGGCCTAATCATCGATCTCAGTTGGTGATTTGTGATATGACCACACATCAAGAAAAACGCTTTATCCCGCATAAGCCGCAAAATCTGTATGATTTAGTGGCGGATGTGAAGTCATACCCTGAATTTCTGCCGTGGTGCTTGGCAGCGCGGATGAAGTCACAGGATGATGCGAAAATGGTGGCTGATTTGATCATTGGTTTCCGTCTTTACCGTGAACGGTTCACCAGCCATGTAGAACTTTACCCAGATGACATGAAAATCTTGGTGGAATATGCCGAAGGGCCGTTTAAATATCTGAAAAACTCATGGGTTTTTCATGATCACCCAGACGGTTGTGAGATTGAGTTTTACGTTGATTTTGAATTTAGATCACAGCTCTTTCAATCGGTTGTGGAAACATTATTTTCCGAAGCGGTAAAACGTATGGTTCGTGCTTTTGAAACACGTGCTGATGCACTTTATGACCGTGTAAGCTGATCATATTTCGTTAAGTTTACCGTCAATCAACGCTAAGGCATGCATGGTGGCGGCATGTCGTACCTCGGCGCGGTCACCTTCAAATTGCATATTCATGGTGATGGTATTTAGGCTGCCGTTATGACGATGGGTTAGCCCAAACCATACAAACCCCACCGGTTTTGCCGTACTGCCGCCGCCAGGGCCTGCAACGCCGCTTACTGATACCGCGATAGCATGGTCAGATGGGGATATCCGTAATGCCGCGCCTTCCGCCATTGCGCTGGTGACTTCCGATGACACAGCACCATGGGCGGTGATCAGCTCAGGTGCCACATCCAGTAATTCTGATTTGGCCTGATTTGAATAGGTGATAAAACCGCGATCCACCACCGCGGATGACCCTGCAATATCAGTGAGTGACGCGATGATCATCCCGCCAGTACAAGATTCAGCTGTCCCGATAAAAACAGATTTCGCTTCAGCTTGCTTGATAATTGCCTCTGCATTTGTCTCAAATTGTGCATTTGTCATAGTCATGCCTTTTAGATCATTGCGGTGATAGCAGCTGTGCCAATTAAGATAATGATGCCGGCAATGATCCCTGCGACCACGTCATCAGCCATCACGCCAATTGCCCCCGGTAAATCTTCGGCTGTTTTGACAGGGCCCATTTTTACAATGTCAAATAGCCGGAACAGGGCAAAAGCAACCCCCAGCATAATCAGGTAAGCTGGCGTAAGGGCAGGGGTAATAGGAATGACCAATAGGACCAACCATTGCCCCACTACCTCATCAATAATAACAGCACCAGAATCCTTGATGCCTGTCACACGATAATGGGCGCTTGCCGCAGGCACACCGATAATACCAGCAAGAATAATGCCAATAACCAGAACACCAACCCCGAAATTTATGGTGATCGCCGCGCCAGTGATGATGGCAGCAAGTGATCCCATGGTCCCGGGTGCCGGCAACGCACCGATAGGGCCAAGCGTGGCAATCTGCGCTAATAATCGATCACGCATCTTCATTACCCATGGCAAAGCGTGCCGTTGCTGCTGCCTGAACGGCAATGCCCTCACGTCGTCCGGTAAAGCCTAGGCCTTCACTAGTCGTCGCTTTTACTGATACGCGATTGATCGGCAGGTCCAGCAAGCCCGCAATCCGTGTTCTGATCGCATCACGATGGGGACCAATTTTTGGCAGCTCTGCAATAATCGTAAGGTCAACAAAGCTAAGGGTAGCGTTTTGTTCTTTTAATGCATGATGCGCCTGTGTCAGGAAGAACGCGCTGTCTTTACCCTTCCATGTGTCATCAGAGGGGGGAAAATGGCTGCCGATATCACCATCTGCAATCAACCCGTAAATCGCGTCAGTCAGGGCGTGAAGCGCCACATCACCATCAGAATGTGCATCAAATCCAAATTCATGGTCCAATGCCACCCCGCCCAGCATGATCGGCCCGGGGGCGGCGGTGAACTTATGGACATCATAACCGGTGGCCATACGAAATTCGTCTCGTGCGACGTGGCGAAATTCGTCTTGCGTGACGTGGCGTGTTTCGTCTTGCGCGACGTGGCGAAATTCGTCTTGCGCGACGTGGCGTGTGTCATCTTGCATTGATGATGGTCCTTCTTTGCTTAGCCCTGCATAAATCAGACGTGTGCGTGCCAGATCATCAGGTGTGGTGATTTTATCCATCATCACGTCACCTATAATCATGCGGACATCACCGCCATGATCTTCGATTAAGCTGCTGTCATCAGTCGCTGCGCCGCCTTTATCGGCATCATGGCATGATTTAATCAATGAATAACGAAAAGCTTGCGGTGTTTGCACCCGCCATATGCCGCTGCGGTCAACACGTCCGGTGACCATGCCATCATGAACTGATTTAAGGCTATCTGACGGCGGTATCCCCGGAATGGCGGCATCGGCACCTTCATCAAGCGTGGCAATAAGGGTATCAATAACAGCAGGAACAACAAAAGGCCGTGCCGCATCATGGATCAAGACATAATCAGGGCTATCATTCGCGAGTGCTTCAAGCCCTGCCTTGACCGAAAATGCACGTTCATGCCCACCAACGGCAACCTGCCAGCCCAAGGGGAGGGCGAGTGCTTCAGCATCATCAATCGCTTGTTCTGCCGCGACAATGACGCCAGATGTAATTCTTGGATGGTCTGCAAATCGCTGCAGGCTATGCGCCAGCACAGGTTTGCCGCCAAGGTCACACCATGGTTTGGCAATATCACCACCAAGGCGGGTGCTGCTGCCTGCAGCCAGTAGGACGACATGGATAGAACAAGAACTCATGCTCTGATTTATAATTCGTTTTGGGCCAAAGGCCAAGAAGTTGATTGAAGGTCGGAGTTGATAAAGGTTGAGGTTGATTGAATATCAAACCTGATTGGGCCAGCTATTGCCTAAAAATGAGGCATAAGTTATATTGCCTAAAATTTAGGCATGTATCAGGCGGTGATAATGCAGAAAGATCCTCTTATCATTCGTGATCAGCATCATGAGATCACGCTCGATCATCCGGTTATTCTGGCACCAATGTCAGGGGTAACGGATTGGCCGTTTCGCCGCATGGTGCGTAAACTTGGCGGCGGGCTTGTGGTGTCTGAAATGGTGGCATCTGCCGCGATCCTTAACGGCGTGAAATCAGAAATGCGCAAGCTTTCGGGTGATGCGGCAGCTGAACATCCCTTTTCCTTGCAGCTGGCTGGCTGGGACCCTGAAATCATGGGGGAGGCGGCCAAGGTCGGGGCAGATATGGGCGCTACAATTATTGACATCAATATGGGCTGTCCTGCCCGCAAAGTAACAGGAAAACTTGCCGGGTCTGCCCTTATGCAAGATGAAGCGTTATGTGCACGTATTTTTACCGCTGTTAGGAAAGCTGTTGATATACCGGTAACAGTGAAAATGCGTCTTGGATGGGATGATCACACGCTGAATGCCCCGGTTTTGGCAAAATGTGCCGAAGATGAAGGGTTTTCCATGGTGGCCGTGCATGGCCGTACCCGCTGCCAGTTCTATAAAGGTGACGCAGATTGGGCGAACGTCGCTGCGGTCAAAGATGTTCTTTCCATCCCGCTCTTGGTGAATGGCGACATTGCCACTTTTGATGATATTGACAATGCCCTTGACCAATCTGGCGCTGATGGCGTCATGATAGGGCGCAGTGCCATGGGGCGTCCTTGGTTTATCACCCAAGCAGGGCAGTATCTAAGGGGGCAAGACATCATGCCTGAGCCAGATCTTTCCCAGCGCCACGCCATTATGTGTGAACATCTTGACCTGATGCTCAGTCATTATGGTGACGATGGCTTGCGTTTAGCCCGCAAACATATCTCCGCCTATACCACAGGGCTAAAAGGCAGTGCATTAATGCGCCAGATCGCCAATAACACTTCAAACGCACATGACGTCTTTTCCTTGATCAATGATTGGTTTGAAGACCTTAAACAAGATGAAGCCGCATGACTGTCCCAGCCGCCAAACAAGACAATACCAACATCTCATCCCTTGCAGAACAAATCCTTGCAGGCTTAACCCATCCTGTGTTGGTGCTGGATGACGATGATTGCTTATCTTTCGTTAATACCGCAGGGGAAGAATTCTTGCGCCTGGGTGTTAACCTGTTGAAGGGTGAGCCGCTTTCAGCGTTTGTGGACCCGGGCCACGGTGTCTTTAGCATGATCCGGCGGGTGCGCCATAATCGTGCCAGCTTGAGCGATCAAGGCGTGATGTTGATGTCATCAAAACTTGGTCAGCGTTTGGTGGATATTCAAGTATCGCCATTACTGAATGATGTTCGGGATGTGGTGGGGGTCATTATCACGTTGCAAGAACGTGCGCTGGCGGAACGACTGCGCGGGCAAGAACAATTTCGCGGCGCTGCCCGGTCCATGACGTCACTTTCCGCATTGCTGGCGCATGAGATCAAAAACCCTCTTGCCGGTATTCGCGGTGCTGCTGAGCTACTCAGCCCTCATCAAGGCACCGCAGAGAATGACGCTGCAGCCTTAACACATCTTATCATCACCGAAGCAGATCGTATCGCCGCCTTACTGACACGCATGGAAGGCTTGGCAGGTGGCAAAGCCATTGATCGCGTGCCTGTTAATATCCATGAAGTGATTGACCATTGCATTAATTTAGCGCGGGCAAGTTTTGGTAAAGACCGTTTTATTAGCACCGCATTTGATCCTTCCTTGCCGGCAACGTTAGGGGATCGTGATTTGCTTATTCAAACATTATTAAATTTGATTAAGAATGCTTGTGAAGCTACTGATAAAAATGGGAAAATTACAATTTCTACATCATTTAACCTTGGGGCCAGATTTGCATCTGGTGGTTCAGGACACACTGCGCCATTGATGGTGGAAGTAACTGATAATGGTGTTGGTATCACCAATGAATTACGTGATCATATCTTTGATCCCTTTGTGTCTGATAAGTCGTCAGGGTCTGGCTTGGGCCTTTCATTGGTGGCTGGCACAATCGCGGACCATGGCGGCGGCGTTGAGGTTGTCTCGCAGCCTGGTTTCACCTCTTTTAAGATCAGCTTACCGATGGCAGGCCAATAAGGGACAGGCCAATAAGGGACAGGACAATAAGGGACAGAACAATGAACGATCGTATCATATTGCTTTCTGATGATGACCAATCTATTCGCTTGGTCGCGTCTAAGGCGCTGGCCAATGCAGGTTATGTTGTTAAGACGGCTGAAACACTGGAAGGCTTAATGGGTCTTATTGAACATCATGATGCTCGCGTGTTGGTTACAGACGTTGTCTACCCTGACGGTGATGCGCTTGATATCTTGCCTGAGATTAAGGAAAAACGACCAGATTTAAATATCATCATGATGTCAGCACGTTCGACCTTGCTAACGGCCGTTAAAGCTCAAGAAGGTGAGGTGTTTGCCTATATCCCCAAGCCTTTTGCCCTTGACCAGTTGGTCGATACGGTGACTGATGCCATTACGGCTGCTGAAAATGTTGACGCACAATCACTTGAAACGGCCTATAGCGATGATGATCAAAGCAAATTGATCGGCAGATCGCCAGCGATGCAGGATATCTTCCGGACGATGGCGCGCCTTGTTACCACGGACTTATCGGTGATGATCACTG
>CBFIAO010000070.1:0-10652 GCA_965660595.1 Puniceispirillales bacterium (SeqCode)
GATTTAACCACAATTTCGCCTTGTTTGGACTTGTTTTTCCAAAATACCTGTACCAAGATATTTTACGATGCGAAAGCATAAGTTCGTTTCATGATCCGTATTGGGGGATAAGGATCATACTTTTCTCCCTAGGATTGTGTCTAAAGCCCTTAATTACATAGGGTATTTTAACATGGGGGAGGACTATGAGTAAATCATCCTCAAGTGATCGTCAGCTGCATTGGCAAAAAACCAAGACACTGACATTGATCACTCTAATTATTTGGTACATTTTTTCATTTGAAATTCATCTTTGGGGCGAAGCCTTGAATACCGCTAGCTTCCCTGGCGCGTATTACATGGCCGGCCAAGGCTCTCAGATAGCATTTGCACTGCTGGTATTCTGGTTTGCTAATCGTCAAGATAAGCTCGACCAAGAATACGGCGTCGCGGAATAAGGGGGAATAGCGTTATGATTAAACTCGAAGGTGGTTTTATCCAAAACCTCGGCCGAGTCTACGGTCTCTATACCCTAGGCTTCCTCGGCTTTGTTATCCTGATGGCTATTCTTGAAGCCGCAGGTGTTTCAAACACAATCATCGGTTGGCTCTTTGTGGCCTTTACCGTTGCCATTTACGCCTTGATTGGTGTGCTTTCACGAACAATGGATTCAGGCCAGTATTATGTGGCTGGCCGTGAAGTTCCAGCCGTATTTAACGGGATGGCTACTGCTGCTGACTGGATGTCAGGTGCGTCTTTCATCGCGATGGCCGGGGGTATTTACCTCAAAGGTTATCCGTATATGGCGTTCCTCGTTGGTTGGACAGGCGGTTATGTGCTGGTGGCTTCGCTCATCGCACCATATCTACGTAAGTTCGGTTGTTACACTGTTCCAGATTTTATCGGTACACGTTATGGCGGTAATGTTGCGCGTCTTTGTGCGGTGATCATCCTTGTGGTGGCATCATTCACATATGTGACTGCTCAGATTACTGGTACTGGTATTGTCGCATCACGCGCACTTCAAATTCCATTTGAAGCCGGTGTGTGGATCGGTCTTGCCGGCATCTTGTTCTGTTCAATGCTTGGCGGTATGCGTGCCGTTACATGGACACAGGTTGCCCAGTACATTGTGCTGATCATTGCTTACTTGATTCCAGCTTTCTGGATGTCAAACAAGCTTGGTTACGGCCTTATCCCGCATATCGCACAGTTTGACGCGGTTGGCCGTGTTCAGGAACTGGAAGCACTACATGGTGTTAAAGCCCTAATGCCAACTGCAGAAGCACAAGCAGAAGCAGGGAAGCTAGCGGCACTTAAGGTTGGCATCAACGATGCATCAACCACACCAATGGCTAAGTGGAAGTTCTTCACACTTGTGTTGTGTATGATGACTGGTACAGCATCATTGCCGCACGTATTGATGCGTTACTTCACAACTGCATCCGTTAAGGCTGCGCGTCAGTCTGTGGGTTACTCACTATTGTTCATCTGCTTGCTTTACCTGACTGCGCCTGCATTGGCGACATTCACTAAGCTATCGCTGCTTGACCCTAATGCTGCAACAAGCATCATTGGCCGTTCAGTTGCGGAAGTTGGTAACCTTGAGTGGATCCAAAAGTGGAGCAGTGTTGGCTTCTTGAAGATTATTGATAGCAACGGCAATGGCCTTGTTGAGATCAACGAATTCTTCATGAAAGGTGATATTGTTGTGTTGGCTACGCCTGAAATGGCAGGCCTACCATATGTGATCTCTGGCCTTGTTGCTGCTGGTGGTTTGGCTGCGGCCATGTCTACCGCGGACGGTCTGCTCTTGGCGATTGCTAACGCATTGTCACACGATCTGTACTACAAGATCATCGATCCAAAGGCTGACACAAAGACACGCCTGATCGTTGCACGTGTATTGCTGATCGTTGTTGGTGCTGCTGGTGCGCTGGTGGCGTCCATGAAGCTTACCAGCATCCTTGGTGCTGTGGCTTGGGCGTTCTGTTTCGCAAACTCAGGTCTGTTCTTCCCGCTCGTCCTTGGCGTGTGGTGGAAGCGTGCTAACCGTGCTGGCGCTATCGCTGGTATGGTCGGCGGTTTCTTGGCAGGCTTCATCTACCTTTATCAGGTAGAGTTCAACGGGATGACACCGTGGCTTGGTCTTGACGGTCTACGCTTCGGCATGATCGGTATGCCGGTCAGCTTGGTGCTCATGATCGTTGTTAGCTTGCTGACAGAAGAGCCAGATGCAGAAACACAGAAAATGGTTGAAGAAATCCGCGTTCCTGGCGGTAAATCAATCGTTAACTAAGCATCACGCTTAAGACTTTTTGATCGGGGCGGCCTTGGCTGCCCCGATTTTTTATGCCTTACCTTCAGAAATCACTTGCCGCAAGCAAGCACCAAAAGGCAATATAAGGTCGTTATTTATCGGCTATTAGCCGTATGTATGGGGGAAGAAATGGACGTGAATTTACCTATTGGAATTATGCTGCTGGATTATGTCCTTGGGGCCGCAATGTGGACCTTAATAGGCCGATTTGGTATGTCCATCTTCCTTCCTGAAAACTCAAACTTCTTCTTCATGCGGATGTTTGTGCGGGTGACAGATCCAATGTTAAAAATCACCAAGCCGATCACGCCAGGCTTTCTCATTGAACGCCTGCGCCCACTTTATGCCGCATGGTTTATTTTTATGTTCCGCTTTTACATTCTGCCGTTAATGCTGGGGTACAGCATGATGGGCGTGCTCTCCTTCCCGTTAGAAGGCGACATCGCAAAAGTTATTTATGATGTGGGCAAAATATTTAACTAGGGCCGCGATAAGCCGGTGATCTTGCCTGCTTATTTTGTGAAATTAAACGGCACGTTATTATCAGCGCTTGGCATTAAGGTGGTCGTACTGATCACCTTTTTGCGTTGTGGGTCTATCAACACTAATACAAATGCATCATCGCTGTTCTTAAATTCCAGCAGGATCGTTCCATCAACCCCCGCACTTGCACCTATCGGGGTCATATCTGATGGATAGGCAAAGCTTCGATCAGCCATATTCTTTTCTGCCAGTTTGCCCATCCCGCTTGATAGACCATAGACAAGCAATACTAGGCCAGCAACAATCATCATCCCCATAATGCCTGATGCAATCTTAACTGGCTTCACCCAAGATGGTTCTACAAAAGGTGCATCATCATTTTCATTTAAAGGCTGGTGCTTATCGTCCTGATTGTGCATAGTGGCGGCCATGACTGAACCTTTCGTGATTACCGTTACTGTTCCTGAAGATAGCGCCTCAGACCGGCTGGACCGTTGGCTTGCCGCTTATTTGGCACATCTTGAAGAGCACAGTCTAGATGATGATGATGAAATGAACAACATCCCACCGCTTTCACGGTCACGATTAAAGTCACTCATCCTTGAAGGCAATGTCACGTTGAATAAAAAAGACATGGTGGACCCATCACGATCTGTCCGTTCGGGTGATACCATCACCTTGACCATCCCGCCGCCACAAGCGGCAACCCCGCAACCTGAAGATATCCCGCTTGAAGTCTTGTTTGAAGATGACGACATAATTGTCATCAATAAACCTGCTGGGCTGGTGACACACCCTGCCCCGGGCACGCCTGACGGCACCTTGGTGAACGCATTAATCCATCATTGCGGCGATAGCCTAACTGGCATTGGTGGGGAAAAAAGGCCAGGGATTGTTCATAGGCTTGATAAAGACACATCTGGCGTCATGATGGCGGCCAAAACTGCCCTCGCCCATGCCAACCTGACGGATATGTTTGCCGCCCATGACCTAGACCGAATTTATACGGCTATTTGTTGGGGGATCCCGACACACCGCCAGCAAACTATTGAAGCACCGATAGGCCGCAGCACACGTGACCGCAAAAAAATGACCGTCACTGAAAAAGGCCGTCACGCCACCACCCATGTAGATTTTGTGCGTGCGTTGCCGCCGTTGGTTAGTGTTGGTGAATGCCGTCTTGAAACAGGCCGCACCCATCAAATTCGCGTGCATATGACCCATATTGGCCACAGTATTGTGGGCGATCCGCATTATGGCCGCCCCATGCGTGCAGGCCAGATGCCTGATAATGCCTTGCGCGCGGCATTGGCTGACCTGCGCACCTTTAAACGCCAAGCTTTACACGCCACACATTTAGGCTTTCATCACCCGGTAACAGCAGAACCGATGAACTTTACCACGCCGATGCCTAAAGACATGCAGGACTTGCTTGATAGTCTAGAAAATGCCATTAAAAAACGTGGTCATCTTTAAACCATAATCTGCCAGTACTATATAAAGATTATGAGTAGATCAATCACATCATCAAACCTACCCGCAACCCTTAGTAACATTTCGCCTGAGGGTAACCTTTCACGTTATCTGGATGAGATCAGGAAGTTTCCAGTCCTGTCTGCCGAAGATGAATATGCCTTGGCAAAAGATTGGAAAGACAGCGGCAATATTGAAGCCGCGCATCAGTTGGTGACATCACACCTAAGGCTAGTAGCCAAGATCGCCATGGGTTATCGCGGTTACGGTCTGCCAATGGGTGAACTGATCGCCGAGGGCAACCTCGGGATGATGCATGCGGTTAAACGTTTTGAACCTGAAAAAGGGTTTCGCCTCTCCACTTATGCCATGTGGTGGATACGCGCCAGCATTCAGGAATATATTCTGCGGTCATGGTCATTGGTTAAAATTGGCACCACCGCTGCACAGAAAAAACTATTCTTTAACCTGCGCCGCCTAAAAGGCCAAATTAAAGCTATTGAAGATGGTGACATGACGCCAGAAAACGTCACCCGCATCGCAAATGAACTTGACGTGTCGGAAGATGATGTTGTCAGCATGAACAGACGTATGGCAGGCGGTGACCATTCATTAAACGCCCCTCTTTCGACCGAAGGTGAAAGCGGGGAATGGCAAGATTGGCTGGAAGATGACCGCACCACCCAAGATGTCCAATTTGCAGAAGCTGAAGAATATGATGTCCGCCGCAAATTGATGGTAGAGGCGATGGAAGACTTAAATGAGCGTGAAATTGCGATCATTCAGGCACGTCGCTTGAACGACACACCAGAGACGCTGGAAAACTTGTCACAGCGCTTTAACATTAGCCGTGAACGTGTTCGCCAAATTGAGGTGCGGGCTTTTGAAAAGCTTCAACTCGCCGTGCGGAACAAAGCTGAAGCCCTCAATCTCTTAGAAGCAAATTAACCGCAATTTGCCCTAACCCTCAAAAGGGTCCTTGACTAGGATAGTGTCGTCACGTTCTGGGCTGGTAGAAACTGACGCCACCGGAATACCTGTTAGTTCTTCAAGACGCTTGATGTATTTCACCGCTTGTGGCGGCAAATCTGCCCAAGACCGTGCGCCCATTGTGCTGTCAGACCAGCCTTCGATTTCCTCATAAATAGGCTCAACCCGTGCTTGTTCTGCCGTAGATGCTGGAAAACGGTCAATCTTAACACCGTCCAACATATAACCTGTGCAAATTTTAAGGGTTTCAAAACCATCAAGCACATCAAGTTTGGTTAGTGCCATGCCATCAATGCCAGCGATAATACCAGCCTGACGAACCATCACCGCATCAAACCAGCCGCAACGGCGCTTACGCCCTGTGACGGTGCCAAATTCACGGCCACGCACGCCCATATTTTCCCCATCATCACCAAAATCTTCGGTTGGGAACGGGCCAGAGCCCACGCGTGTGGTGTAGGCTTTGGTGATGCCCAGCACATAACCGACAGACCCAGGGCCAATGCCAGCGCCCGCTGCCGCTTGTCCAGGCAACGTATTAGATGATGTCACAAATGGGTAGGTGCCATGGTCGATATCCAACATCACGCCTTGTGCACCTTCAAAAAGAATGCGCTTACCTTTGCGGCGATATTTATCAAGCAGTGCCCATACTTCCCCCAGATATGGGATCAGGGCATCACGCATCTCATTTAACGGCGCAATAATCTCATCAGCGGTGATGGCATCTTCACCTGCGGCAGTTAGCCAGACGTTATGGTGCGCCAACAATGCATCGACCTTTTCCGCCAATGCAGCCATGTCGAACAGATCCCCCATGCGCAACCCACGGCGCGCAACTTTATCTTCATAGGCAGGGCCAATACCGCGGCCAGTCGTGCCAATTTTACTTGCACCGCGCTGAATTTCGCGTGCTTGATCAACGCGTTGATGTACTGGCAGAATGATCGGCGCCGATAATGAAATCATCAGGTTATCAGTGCTAACCGGCACGCCTTGACCTTTAAGAATATCCATTTCTTTGAGTAATGCAGCAGGGTCGATCACCACACCATTACCAATGACAGACATTTTACCCGGGCGCACGATACCAGACGGCAGCAAGCTGAGTTTATATTCAATACCATCAATGGTCAGCGTATGGCCCGCGTTATGCCCGCCCTGAAAGCGCACCACAATATCAGCATTATCAGAGAGCCAATCGACAATCTTGCCTTTGCCTTCATCACCCCATTGTGAGCCAATTACTGCTACGTTACCCATAAGTTGTGCCTTTCAACATACTTGAAATTATTTTATAGGCTTGATGTGACCATCTTGCCAAATATGAGTGGCGTCCATTGCCGCCGCATCTTTAGTATGGGCTTCGATGCCCGTAAGCCCTGATGTACCGAGGCGGCAAATCCGGCCTTCAGCACGTGCATTACGCCAGACATCAAGTCCGGCTTCATGTGGGATATATAAAATCTCTAATGGCGTCGCCATTGGGACGGCACGCAATACACGTTCAAGGTAAAGCGTGACGCCAGTGGAAACTTCGCCATGGACCGACCCTGATGTTTGGTAACGGCCACCGCGGCCAAGCTCACCCCTAATACCCGGGGCAAAGATCGAAAAGCTGACCCCATTATGATAGTCAAATCCGCGTGCTTCCAATGGGTCAATCGTGATCATCACATCAGAAAGTGTATCGCGCACCATCTGGGCCATGGCCATCAGGTCATCCAGCATGGCCACTGCATCTGTTGGCAATGACGGTGCTAAGGATGACAGCTGGTCTTCCAAATGGTCGAATGATGCCATCGGCAGGTCAAGCAGCGCACAAATCATATCTGCAAGTTCAGGGCTTGCATAACGGCGCACCAAGGCTTGGTCTTTTGAGGAGACAGCCGCAGCCAAATCTTCATCAATATGTGCTTCTGGTATTAATGCCGCCAGTAGGCGCGGCATATTCAAATCAATCGTAAGCGTGTTAACGCCAGCATCCTGAAGCGCGGTTAATGCCGCCACCGCAAGTTCAGCATCATGACTAATCTCGGTCGCGCCGATCATTTCTGCGCCGACTTGAGTCAATTGACGTTCAGGGTTCAGCGGGTCAGGTTTGATCCGCAACACATCACCAAAATAAGAAAGGCGTAAGGGCCGCTTCATATGGGCAAGACGTGTCTGGGCGATACGCGCCATTTGTGCCGTCATATCGGCACGGATAGCCATCATCCGGCTGGATTGCGGGTCCATCACGCGAAAGCTGTTATAAGCCAAGCTTGCGCCAGGACCATCTGCCAATAAGGTGTCTTCAAATTCAACTAATGGTGGCTTCACCCGGGCAAAACCTAAGCCAGAAAAGCTTGCCATCAATGTGTTGATCACATCTGCTTCACGTGCAGCTTCCTGAGGCATAAGGTCACTTAACCCTGCCGGCAGCAGCCCATTTCCAGATGTTTTATCTTGTCCAGTTTTGTCCGACATGCGCGCCCATCGTCCCATCAAAGGGTGCCGCAGAAATCGGCGGCGTGATATTCAAGAAGGTTACCCCCCCTTTCCTACCTCAGCGCCCCGATTTCTGCAACGATTAAGACAACATCATGGTGATTACGCAAACTGCAGCGTGTCTGCACGCACCACTTGCGGCAGTGCTTTAAGGTCATCGACAAAGCCCTGATCAGGCAGATCATCAATCTCGACAAGGGCAATCGCTTCCCCCCCGATATCACGTCGGCCAAGATGGAAAGTCGCAATATTAATTCCCCGCTTACCGCACAGTGAGCCAAGGTCACCAATAAAGCCGGGCTTGTCATAATTTCTGAGATAAAGCAGGTTTTGCGGGAAGTCACTTTCAACCCCAATGCCTTGCACCTCAATAATCCGCGGCATAGAACCGCCCACCAATGTTCCTGCAATCGTGCGTGATACATCATCACCATCCTTTGCACGGTAACTGATGGTTACACGGATCATGGTTTGATAGTCACATGGCCGATCATGACGCACTGAAGACACGTTGATTCCGCGTGACTGCGCAAGCGATGCCGCATTGACCATATTTGCCGCTGCCATCACCGGTGCCATCAATCCTGCCAGACAAGACGCGATAATCGGGTCTGAATTAAGGCTTGCTGCTGCGCCATCAAGTTCAATGGAAACTGTTTTAAGATCAGTGCGCGTAACCTGCCCCAAGAAAGACCCAAGACGGTTTGCCAATGACATATAAGGCACCAATACAGGGGCTTCTTCTGCGGTGACATTCGGCATGTTAATAGCGTTCAATACAGCACCGTCAATTAGGTAATCTGATAATTGTTCCGCGACTTGAACCGCCACTTTTTCCTGTGCTTCTGCGGTGCTGGCGCCTAAATGCGGTGTTGCCACCAAGTTAGGGGCGTCAAACAGAATATTATCAGTAGCAGGCTCAACGGTATAAACATCCATCGCCGCACCAGCTAAATGGCCAGTTTCCAGAGCACCCCGCAAGGCCACTTCATCCACAAGACCACCCCGCGCACAATTGATGATACGTGCCCCGCGCTTCATTTTAGCAATAGCGGCCGCATCTATAATATTACGGGTATCATCGGTCAGCGGTGTATGCAGTGACACATAATCCGCACGCCCCAGCATCTCATCCAACTCAAGCTTTTCAACACCAAGTGATTTTGCCTTTTCTTCACTTAAGAACGGGTCATAGGCCATCACTTTCATCTTGAGCCCTTGGGCACGGTCGGCAACAATCGCACCAATATTACCGCAGCCCACAAGGCCAAGCCGTTTACCGGTGACCTCTGTTCCTACAAAAGCAGATTTTTCCCACTTGCCAGCAATGGTTGAGGCATGTGCCTGCGGGATCATCCGTGAAGATGCCAGCATCATGCTAATGGCATGTTCCGCCGTGGTGACAGCATTTCCAAATGGGGTGTTCATCACCACAATCCCGTGATGAGTTGCCGCTTTAATGTCGATATTATCAACACCAATACCAGCACGCCCCACCACTTTAAGCTTTCCGCCATTAATGGCATCCAGCACTTCTGCGGTTACTTTTGTGGCTGAACGAATGGCCAATCCATCATATTCACCCAAAATTTGTAGTAATTCTTCTGCTGGCAAGCCGGGGCGATAATCAACATCAATACCTCGGTCTTTAAAAACCTGAACAGCAGTTTCACTAAGTTTGTCACTGATCAAAACGCGTGGTGTGGTCATGATCTTATCCTTCCATCTTTGAATGTGTTGTAATATCGGCGGCGATCATATCCAGCCCCCAGTCAATCCATGTTGTTAATGCGGCCAAATCATCAGCATCTACCGTCGGCCCGCCCCAAATACGAAGGCCCGGCGGTGCGTCACGATATGAGTCAATATCAAAGGCAACGCCTTCATCAGCCAGCAGCGACGTTAGCTTTTTTGCATATGCACGCTGGTCATCAAGCGCTGCTGATACGAACCAAGGTGCTGTAATCTTGATGGTGATCGACGTAGGTGAAATAGTACGCGGATCTTCAGCCAAAAATGCAAGCTGACTATGGCCGTCAATCCAGTCTTTGATGACATCAAAATTTGCATCAACCCGGCCGATCAGACCTGCAAGTCCGCCAATAGTTTGTGCCCATTCAAGCGCATCAATCGCATCTTCAACGCAAAGCATGGATGGTGTGTTGATCGTCGCCCCTTTAAAAATTCCGTCGATCAGCTTCCCGCCTTTTGCCAGCTGGAAAATTTTTGGAATAGGCCATGGCGGCGTATAGTTTTCAAGCCGCGCAACTGCTTTAGGTGACAGCACGATCACGCCATGTGCGGCTTCACCACCAAGTGACTTCTGCCAAGAAAACGTAATGACATCCAGTTTTTCAATCGGCATCGGCATCGCAAAGGCAGCAGATGTTGAATCAGCAATAATAAGCCCTTCACGGTTTGGGTTAATCCAACTGTCATCAGGTACTTTGACCCCAGATGCCGTCCCATTCCATGTCAGCACAATATCACGGTCATCTTCGAGCAGCCCAAAGTCAGGTAATTGACCATATGGCGCATCAAGCACACGCACATCATCCAGCTTCAATTGCTTGGTGATATCCGTGATCCATGTTTTACCAAAGGCTTCCCAACCCATGACATCAACACCGCGCGCGCCCAACATTGACCACATCGCCATTTCAACGGCGCCGGTATCTGATGCAGGCACAATACCAATCAAATAATCATCAGGCAGGCCTAAAATTTCCCGCATAAGATTTAAAGATGTGTTGAGTTTTTCTTTTCCAATCTTGGCGCGATGTGACCGCCCAAGGAACGCATCTGACAATGCGTTTGGAGACCAGCCAGGTCTCTTTCGGGTGGGGCCACTGGAAAAGTGACTGTTAACAGGACGATGCGTAGGACGCACCAGCGAAGACGTTAATGCAGGTTTCAT
>CBFIAO010000071.1:0-10616 GCA_965660595.1 Puniceispirillales bacterium (SeqCode)
TAGACGCCGTGTAAGTTCAGAAATTGACTGCTGAGCTTGCGCCACTGCCATGCCATACCCAGGAACAATGACCACACTGTCTGCATCATTCAGTGCGGAAGCCACACCATCAACATCAATAGCGACCTGTTCACCTTCAATTTCCATGGCCGGGCCTTTGGCATCACCCCATCCACCAAGGATAACCGACACAAAATGACGGTTCATGGCCTTACACATAATATAGGAAAGGATAGCGCCTGATGACCCCACCAATGCACCTGTTACAATTAAAAGGTCATTGCCAAGCAAGAACCCTGTTGCGGCGGCAGCCCAGCCCGAATAAGAGTTGAGCATCGACACAACAACCGGCATATCAGCGCCGCCAATTGCCATGACCATATGAATGCCAAGAAGGAAGGCAAGTGCCGTCATGACATATAGCGTCCATGACCCTGCGTGATTCATATACATCACCAATAGCACTAGTGATGCCAAGACAATGGCCATATTCCAAAAATTGCGCCCAGGTATAATCAGGGCTTTACCATTAATGGAACCTGCAAGTTTGCCATATGCAATAATGGAGCCTGTAAACGTAATCGCACCAATAAAGACACCAATGAAAATCTCAACTTCATGGATAATCTGTTCTGCTTTAGACGCGAAATCATGAACTGACATATCAGAATTAATGCCAATAAACACCGCAGCCAAGCCCACAAAAGAATGAAGTGCTGCCACCAATTGCGGCATGCCTGTCATTTCAACACGCATCGCGACAATGATGCCAATGATTGCGCCAACGATAATAGCGCCGATCAACATTGAGCTGGCAGATACTGATGGCCCAGCAATGGTCGCAACCACCGCAATCGCCATGCCAATAATGCCGTACCAAACCGCACGTTTTGCACTTTCTTGGTTGGACAAACCGCCAAGAGATAAGATGAACAATACTGTTGCCGAAATATAGGCCGCCGTTTGAAGTCCGAATATCATGTTGCTATCCTCCGGCCTTAAGATTTATTGAACATTTGCAGCATGCGGCGCGTTACCATGAACCCGCCCACAATATTGATCGTCGCGATCAAGACTGAAATGCCTGCAAGAATAGTGATGATGGCATTGCCAGTATCAAGCTGCAGCAACGCACCAACAATAATAATGCCGGAAATAGCGTTTGTTACCGCCATTAATGGGGTATGCAAGGAATGCGCAACACCCCAAATAACCTGAAATCCAACAAATACCGCCAACACAAACACAATGAAATGCTGCATGAATGATGGTGGTGCATACATGCCAATAACGCCCATCAGTAACGCACCAATGATTAGCAGCATTGTTTGCTGCCGGCCAGATTTTGCCATGGCGGCAGCTTCTTCTGCGGCTTTTTCTTCAGGTGTCTTTTCAGGTGTTTTTTCCACCGGCTTTGCCGCAATCGCTTGAACTTTTGGCGGTGGCGGCGGGTAGGTGATTGTGCCATTGAAGGCAACAGTAGCCCCACGAATAACATCATCATCCATATCATGAACAAGCACACCGTCTTTTTCTGGCGTGAGGTCAGATATCATATGGAAAATATTATTGGCATATAGCGTTGATGCTTGCGTTGCCATGCGTGATGGAAAATCAGTATACCCAATAATGGTAACACCATTATCAGTGATAATTTTTTCATCAGCTACGGTGAGTTTACAATTCCCACCTCTTTCGGCAGCAAGATCAATAATAACTGAACCAGGTTTCATGGCCGCAACCATTTCCTTTGTCCAAAGTTCTGGTGCTTCACGGTTTGGAATCAATGCCGTTGTGATAACAATATCAATATCTGGTGCTTGTTCTAAAAATAGCGCCAGTTGTTTTTCACGAAATTCAGGGCTGGATGGTGCTGCGTAACCGCCTGTGGCCGCGCCATCTTGAGTATCTTCAAAATCAAGGAAAAGAAATTCAGCGCCCATGGATTCAATTTGTTCGGCCACTTCTGGACGTACGTCAAATGCACGAACAATCGCACCAAGTGATTGCGCAGTTCCAATAGCTGCAAGGCCAGCAACACCAGCACCAACCACCAGCACTTTTGCCGGCGGCACTTTACCAGCGGCGGTGACTTGTCCGGTGAAGAAGCGTCCAAAATTATTTCCTGCTTCGATGACGGCACGATAGCCTGCAATATTGGCCATGGATGATAATGCATCCATTTTCTGAGCACGCGAAATGCGCGGCACCATTTCCATGGCGATCACATTGACGCCTTGAGATTCTGCTTGCTTAAGGGCAGCGTCATCACCCCCCGGGTTAAAGAAACCAATAAGTGTTTGGCCTTTCTTAAGCATCTTAAGTTCAGCAGAGGTGGTGGGGCGCACTTTTGCCACGACATCAACCGATGCGTAAAGATCTTTAGCTGTCTTGAGCACCGTAACGCCTGCAGCAGCATATGCATCATCCGCAAAACTTGACCCTACACCTGCGCCAGTTTCGATAAAGCATTCATGGCCAAGCTTTTGTAGTTTACGGGCGGATTCGGGTGAAATCGCCACCCGCGCTTCTCCGGTGATTGTTTCCTTAGGTATCCCTAACTTCATTTTAATTCCTATTAACTTGCCGACGCGTAGACGTAATTGGTCGTGTGATAAATTATCTTCACTTTAAAATTACTTATGAAGATAGAGCTCTTCAGGCAAGCCACAAGCCCGTGCGGCATCGGCCTGACGCTGAGCCAGTTTAGATGCGTCAAAATCATCAATCATTCCTTCAAAAAGTTGATGCCAATTGACTTCAGCTTTGAGATGCATAAACACAGAACCAAGCCCAATTGCAGCCCTGTCCATCAATACAAACTCACGAGGCGGCTGGACACCACCAATGCGCTTAAGCTCTGCATATACTTTCATTGCCACATCACGGCCATGATTGCCGGTGCCCATTTCATGAATAGGACGGGCCTTATCTTCCAAAAGTGGTGTGTAGATAAATCGCGCCCAAATATTCAGCACATCAATGGCTTCTTTGTCTAGCCCTTCAAAACCCCAGCTTTGATAGGCATGAGCTGCCAAATCATCATTGCCATCACGAAAGGCTTTGTAGAGGTCGATCACGCCGCCAACAAATTCAGGCTTGAACAGACGAATGCATCCATAATCTAATAAATTTACAGAACCATCAGATGCAATTGTGTAATTGCCCGGATGTGGATCACCATGAATAACGCCATAGTAATAGAATGGGACATACCATGTGCGGAACATATTTTTTGCAACATGATTGCGATAGTCTTGGTCCTGATGTTCTTCGATGAAGGATTTTAGCCGCTGGCCTTCGATCCATGTCATCGTCAAGAGACGGTCAGATGATAAGTCTTCATATGGAGATGGGGTGTTGGCCCCTTCAACGTCATTGAGCATGAGGTTATAGAGCCGCATATTTGCAGCCTCGCGCTTATAATCGAGCTCTTCTTCAAGACGTTCAGCAAGTTCTTTATGAATTTCACTTGTTGAAATGGCGTTATCATATCTCTCATAGAGCGACAAAATGAGTTTAAGCTGTTTCAGATCAGCCTCTACCGCGCTGGCCATGTCTGGGTATTGCAGCTTACATGCATAATCTGTGCCATCATGCCCTACCGCTTTATGAACTTGCCCTAATGATGCAGCCGATGCTGCTGATTTTTCAAAAGATGCATATCTTGTGGCCCAATCTGACCCTAATTCTGTTGCCATGCGTCTTTTCACAAAAAGCCACCCCATTGACGGTGCATCTGTTTGGAGGTTTGCAAGTTCTTCTGCATATTCACGCGGCAACGCTTCTGGAATAGTTGCCAGAATTTGAGCAACTTTCATCAATGGACCTTTCAAGCCGCCTAACGCATCACGCAATTCAGCTGAATGTTTTTCGCGGTCAACCTTAATACCTAGATAACGTTCACCCGCCATTTTCATAGCAAGATTACTCATCGTGCCTGTTACTTTTGCATACCGACGCAAACGTCCCGCAACCCCTGACTTATCGCCTGAATTATCCCCTGGATTATCCGTTGCCATTAGTGGCTCCCGTTATCAATTAAGGTTTCGAGCTCATCAATCATATCGACGACCATGTCTAATCCTAATGACCAGAAATTACCGTCACGTGCATCAAGCCCAAACGGCGCAAGTGCGACGTCATGCCTGTTGGTGCCGCCTGCCCGCAGGAGGTCCATGTATTTTCGAACAAATGCATCTTTTTCTTCATGGCCGCTATGTTTTGCATCAGCGTAAACTTGCCAAAGCGCGTTCACCAAACAATCACCAAACGCATAGGCGTAGACGTAAAACGGCACATGAATGAAATGTGGTATAAAACCCCATATAGGGCGGTAACTGTCATCAATATGGATAGATGGACCAAGTGCATCACGCTGTGTATCCATCCAAATATCTGCCACTTGATCTGGTGTTAACTCACCATCCTTGCGGGCATCGTGGAAACGTGTTTCGAAGTTATGAAACCCGATCTGACGCACCACGGTATTGAGCATATCTTCGATTTTACCTGCCAGTAATGCACGGCGCTGGCCTTTATCTTCACTAGCATCAAGCAGCTTTCTGAAAACAAGCATTTCACCAAAAACAGATGCTGTTTCCGCAAGCGTTAACGGTGTTGAACACATGAAATGTCCACGAGGAGCGGCCAATACTTGATGGATCCCATGACCCAATTCATGAGCCAGCGTCATGACGTCACGTACATTGCCACTAAAGTTCATCAGAATATAAGGGTGAGCCGATGGCACGGTGGGGTGGCTAAATGCGCCGGAAGCCTTACCATCACGTTGCGGGGCATCAATCCACCCACGGTCAAAGAACCAGCCTGCAACTTCAGCCATCATCGGGTCAAAATCACCAAAGGCTTCAAGGATTAGCGCCTTGGCTTCATCCCACGTAAACTTTCTTGTGTCTTCACCTGGCAATGGTGCGTTTCTGTCCCACCATGGCAAGACATCTTTGCCCATCCATTTTGCTTTGATGGCATAATAGCGGTGAGTTAGGTCAGGCATGCGGGCCGTCACTGTTTGTGCTAATGCTTCAACCACCTCATCTTCAACATCATTGGCAAGGTTACGAGACGAGACAGGTCGTTCAAAGTTCCGCCATTTATCATCGACGCTTTTGTCTTTTGCGATTGTGTTGAAAATTAATGTCATCAAACGCTTATTTTCATCGAGCACTTTTGAACGTGACTTTCCTGCTTTTTCCCGCACAAGTGGGTCAGGGTCAGTCATCATATCAAGCACTTCAGCTTCAGTGACCATGGACTTATCTATTGGAAAACGGAGGCCCGTCGCTGTCTCGTCAAAAAGGCGTACCCATGCGGCGCGGCCAGATGGCTGACGTTCGATCAACATCTTCTCTAGTTCATCAGATAATTGATGCGGCCTAAATGCGCGGACAATCCTTATCCAAGGCTCCCAATACGCCATGCTTGGGGCGCGCAGATGTGCGGCCATATGATCATCATCTATGTTGGCAATCTCAAGTTCGACAAACACCAACATGGCGCTAATATCACTTTCAAGCTCACGCATCATCTGTGCATGTTTGCCAATTTCTGGATCAGTCATATCTGCTGCAAATGCAAGGTCAGCAAAACTGGTCATGCGACCAAGCGTTTCAGCAATACGTTCATAGTCGCCAATAATACGAGCCAATGCATCTGCATCTGCTTCATGCAATTTTGATTGCCATGTATTGGCCAAATCTTCAGCCATGCGCCGCACATCTTTTTGATCGGTCTTTAATTGTGCTGCATCAAAGCCATCATAGAGGTCATCAAGGGACCAACTGGGCAACATATCGGGCATGATATCAATCCTGAAGTGGTGTCAATATGACTATATATAGGCGCGATTAACCTAGAGAATAAGGCCAAGCCGTAATAAAAATTTCCAGTGCAATATTAATAATGATGCATCTTATTCTGACTTTAGCCTGATTGACCCTAGACGATTATTACAGAAGGCTGTTAACCTTTTATAAATGTTTGAGAAAGAGGTCACGTGACTAAGGCTTTACCTGCAGAATATTCAACGCTTACTGAGATGTTTTTTGCTCAGGCTGAAAACTATGAGTCAAAAAAATTCATCTGGAATCAGTTTCATAAAAATTGGATTGGCGTTAGCTATGCCGAGGTTGCACACCAAGTCAAAGCGTTAGCGTCTGGATTATTGGCACGTGGGGTCAATAAAGGTGACCGTGTTGTTCTTGCGCTTGAAAACTCACTTGAATGGGTAATATCAGACCTGGCGATAATGGCCATTGGCGGCATAAGTGTGCCAGCCTTTACGAGTAATACTGAAGATGATCACCTGCATATTTTAAATGATTGCGGGGCTGTTGGCGTCATCTGCTCAACCAGAAAGCTTGCTGATAAAGTGGAAAGCGCTGCTGAACGTGCGCCAACATGCCGTTTAATGGTCATGATTGAAGATTCGCAAACTGTCCATCAGCCAACCGGACTTGCCATCATTACTTGGACCCGGATATTAGAAGATGGCTTGAAATATCCATCCGATATTCGTGCATTAAGCGCTGCTGTTAAACCAAAAGATGTTGCATGCCTTATTTACACATCAGGTTCAGACAGCGTGCCAAAAGGTGTGATGCTTACTCATGCGTCCATTCTGAGTAATGTCTATGGTGCATATGAGCGCTTTAAAGGCTTACAACTTAAAGATGAAGTGTTTTTATCAGTATTGCCGTTAAGTCATGCATATGAGCGAACAACTGGTCTTTATCTACCTATTTATCTTGGTGCTGAGGTTTATCATCTAAAATCACCGGAACGCCTGCCACAAACTTTACAGGACGTGCGCCCAACGATGATGACCACCGTCCCGCGGTTATGTGAGCTGATGCATGACCGCATCCGCAGCAGCATTAACCAAACAGCACCTATTACACAACAGCTGGTCACGCTTACGCTTAAGCACGCGCGGATCAAACAAGCCGGCGGCAGACTGCCTATATGGAGTCATCTGTTATCCCCACTTATTCAAACCTTCATCCAACGTCAGATTAATGAGGTTTTTGGTGGACGACTAAAACTTATGGTATCGGGCGGTGCTGCATTACCGCCAAATATTGGCCGCTTCTTTGTCGCATTGGGGATCAGGCTCATCCAAGGTTATGGGCAGACCGAAGCATCACCCGTCATCAGCGTTAGCCCCATTGATGATAATCGTGTAGCAACCGTCGGTATGCCACTTGAGGGGGTTAAGGTTAAGGTCAGCGCATCAGGAGAATTGCTGGTTAAGGGCGATTTAGTCATGGAAGGTTATTGGAACAACCCTAAAGAAACGGCAAAAGTCATCAGAAATGGCTGGCTTCATACAGGCGATCTTGGTGAAATTGATGATGATGGTTTCATTACTATCACAGGACGCAGCAAAGACATTATCGTCAATTCTGGCGGTGAGAATATCTCACCTTCACGTGTGGAGGATCGTCTGACCAGTCAGCCTAATATTGCGCAAGCGATGATTGATGGTGACAGACGACCATGGTTGGTGGCGGTGATCGTACCGTCAGAAGAGTGCGTTAAAGATGCCTATGGCCGACGGGATAAAATTACCAACAAGATACAAAATGACGTTGATACCGCCAATGCACGGCTAGCATCTTCTGAACGTGTTAGGAAGTTCATTATTGCCGATGATGGGTTCACGGTTGACAACAAGAGGCTTACCCAAACGTTGAAATTGCGCCGTCATATTATTCGCCGTGATTTCAGAAATAATATTGATCGTCTTTACATGAATACCAATAAATAATTTTGTTGATTTTACTTGCCCCAACTATGAATTGGTCGCAGAGTTTTTAGCAGTTTAAATCTGAAAAATTTGCCATAAAAATAGATTAGGGGATTGATTATGCATGTTGGATTTATTGGCCTTGGAAATGTTGGCGGAAAGCTTGCAGGCAGCCTAATAAGAAACAAACTTAATGTTACTGTTCGAGACTTGGATCGCGATGTGGCACAGCCTTTCATTGATCAAGGGGCGTCTTGGGGCACGTCACCCAAAGCCATGATGGAAACATGTGATCTGGTCATAACATGTTTGCCATCACCAGCGGCAAGTGCGGCGGTGATGGAGGCTGATGATGGCATTCTTGCCGGTATGAGTGCCGGCAAAATTTGGGCCGAAATGAGCACCACTGATGAAAGTGAAGTTAAGCGTCTTGGTGCATTGGTTGAAGCCAAAGGCGGGTCACCTGTTGATTGTCCTGTTTCAGGTGGTTGCCACCGTGCGGCAACTGGAAATATCTCAATCTTTGCAGGCTGTGAACGTGACGTGTTTGAACGCATGCTTCCTATATTAACCACTATGGGCCGCCGTATCCTGCATACTGGCCCACTTGGTTCTGCCTCAATTCTTAAAGTGATGACAAATTATTTGGCTACCGCGAATTTGCTGACATGTGCAGAAGCACTGGTAACCATGAAAGCCGTGGGCATGGATCTGGCCACAACTTATGAAGCTATAAAAATATCATCTGGCACATCTTTTGTGCATGAAACAGAAAGCCAAGTTATTCTTAATGGCAGCCGCGATATTAATTTCACGATGGATCTTGTGCTGAAAGATATTGGCCTGTTCCAAAAACTTGCCGATGACAGCAATGTACCACTTGAAATTTCACCTCTGATGGTCGAGATGTTCAAAGATGGAATTGCGCAATATGGCCCACGCGAATTTTCACCAAACATCATCCGCCGCCTTGAAGATAAAACAGGGCTTGATATCACAGCTGCGGGTTTTCCAGATGAAATGTTGGATGATGAACCAGAAGAGCCAGGGTATGAAATTGTGCCAAATCACGGCTAAAATATAATCAAAATATGCCTAAAAACCCGCATCATTGGTGCGGGTTTTTTTTATGCGCAATGACTGTCTACAACACGTTGCACCATTGGCGCAAAATGCCAGTAATCAGGTGTAACCATCTCAGGGTCTTTCGCCGCTTCATCAAGATATCGAACTTGAATAATCTTCGCTAGATTTGGGTTTTCTTCAAATACTTTAACCTCATCAACATCCATAGGTCCGCCCTGCAGATTTAAAGAATGGATTGAGGCGTCTGATAAGCGATTAAAATAAGCCGGCTTGGTGGCGCAAAGATATCGTTTGGCCGCGACATGGTAACGAACACAGTCTGTAATTAAGCTTGGGAAAAATTCTTCTAATATTTTTGCCCCTGCTTCTTCATGATAGCGGTCTTGGGTGTCATTCATTGAAAATGTACCAAACTCAGACGTGAAATGACCAATATCATGCAATAATGCTGCGACAATGATGTCGTCTTTCATGTTGTTTTTTTCAGCAATGGCGGCACCTTGCAACATATGTTGCGCCATGGTTACAGGTTCACCCAAATATTCAGCATCACCGCATCGTTCAAAAATATCACCAATAAAAGCGACAATGTTAGACGGTGTGAGGGTTTGATCTGTCATTCTGCCGCCTCACTTGTTTGATCTTTCAATGCTGCCAACGTAGAACGCAAGCCATCCATATCTGCATAACAGCCTTGCAGCCATCGCTTTCCGGTCCCTGAATACGCTTTACGCGCATGCATAACGCGGGTGTTGTCGACGATAAAGCTTTCACCTGGCTCAAGCCTGAACGTTACTTCCATTGATGGGTCATCAACCAATTCACCCATACGGCGATAGGCATCATAAAACAGTTGCATTTTTTCATACGGTACATCCGTGATCGCAGCGGTAGAACGATTATTAAACCTGACGCCAATCAGCTGACCATCCGGCGCAAGTTCAATCATTGGCCGGCGCGAGGCCAAGCACACACCGTCTTCACCTGCATATTCAAATTTAGCGCAATATGACGATAGAACATCAAACCAGTCTTGGTTTTCTTCACGCAGACGTTCTGCCACACGAAAGCCGTCCACCACCATGTTATCTCCACCTGCGGCTGAACTTTCAAGGCAGTATAGGATTTGTACCGTTGGTACGGGATCCCGGTAAGGATTATCAGTATGAGCCTGCAAACCAAGCCCGGTATATGCAAGATTTGTAGGGTTTACTTCGGTGCGAACTTCAAAATTTCTGCCGTAATTTGTCTCGCGGACATACCCGAATAGATCAACTACTTTCATCAAGGCGCCTTCATGCACAGGGCCGCCATCCAATTTCCCAAAGCCAAAACGGGCAACACCTTCAAGCCAATCTTTAAGTGCATTTTTATCTTGGCTGACCGCATCAAATTCTGCATGTGGAATGCGCGCAGAAACACGACTGTCCCAAGTTTCAACATCATCGGCAATCCATCCACGTGGCGGCTGATGACTTAAATCATAGCGATGGCCTGAAAGCCAAGTTAGGTCATAAGCAATCGTTTTATCTTCTGGCATAAAATGAAGATTAAGGGTCTGGCCATCAATATTTGCATCCGTGATATGTGTATCTGCAGGAATATCACGAAGGGCGATCAAGCGCTGCCCATTGGCGGTCGAGCGTGTCGTGTCATCCCATGCATTGTCACGCAGCCAAATAGCATGAAACCGCATGACTCCCTCTGGGTGGTTAATGTTAACCCCAAGACCATCATCTACAATAGATACATTATCCATTAC
>CBFIAO010000072.1:0-10339 GCA_965660595.1 Puniceispirillales bacterium (SeqCode)
TCAGGGTTGCCCCCATTGTCCAATATTCCCCACTGCTGCCTCCCGTAGGAGTCTGGGCCGTGTCTCAGTCCCAGTGTGGCTGATCATCCTCTCAGACCAGCTACCGATCGTCGCCTTGGTAGGCCATTACCCTACCAACAAGCTAATCGGACGCGGACCCCTCATTCTGCGGCGGACCTTTCCCCCACAGGGCGTATACGGTATTAGCGTTCGTTTCCAAACGTTATTCCGTACAGAATGGCAGGTTTCCACGCGTTACTCACCCGTGCGCCACTAGATCCGAAGATCTCGTTCGACTTGCATGTGTTAAGCATGCCGCCAGCGTTCGTTCTGAGCCAGGATCAAACTCTCAGGTTAGACTGGTTACACTAAGTAAACTTAGTGAACTTAATCCATCCTAATACAAATCCATGACTAAATAAGTGTTTATTTAACGTGAATTCACGGGATGGTATATTTTATACCGGACGACATGTTCGTAGCATGCCGCCGCCCGCGAATCCCTTCCGAATACTTACCGTTTCAAAAAGCTACCTCGATGTCCTATGCGGCGAACCACTTGGGATTTCCCCGAGGCGTGAGAGCGGTTTATAGAGACACTCTCAAACTCTGTAAACCCTAAAAATGAATTTTTTTAGGATTTTTTAAAGATTGTTTTAGAAGACGTCAAAAGAGCCGACTTACCGGCTTATTTTTAGTCCCAAAAACAATCTGAGAAGAAGCATTTCTGTGCGAGAATTATGTGCATCGCGCTTCATGAACAACTTATATATCGAAGTGCTTTCATAAATCCAGTGAAATCGTTAATGTGTTGCAACTATTTTTGAAATATACGGATAAACGACGTGGCTGAATATAACGCACTATATAGGGGAAGTTTAAATTCCCAACACGATACTGGCCTTTTAGCGCTTGTTTTAGACCGTTTTGGCCAGTTTACCCACGTTTTCCAGCGCGTTCTTGTGGTAGCCATTTGTTTGTTAATGGGGTTCAACACGCCAGTATTTGCGCGTGAAGGCACGGCATCAAACGCGGATAGTGATGAAATTTGGCGCGACCTCGAACCCCGAATCAATCTGACCAGTGACGATTCTAGTGCCAATAATGTCATCGCACCATTAGGGCGACCTGATCCATCATTGACCTTAACCTTAGCGCCTGAAGGGATGATGTTGCCTGAACATCGCCCTGATCGCCGTTCACTTTACCCAAAAACAATTATCAATTTTGATGATTCGTATCGTCAAGTAACTGGACAAGACCCGCAACACACCACCCAACGGCTTAAATTAAAGTCTGGCGACGGTCTTGCTGCCGTGATTTCACGTGGCGGATTTACCGGACGCGAAACGCATCTTGCCGTGATGACTATCCAAGATCACCGATCGTTGCGCAGTCTACCTATCGGATTTATTGTTGATGTTATCACCCCTGGCGATGATCGTGCTGAACATCCTGGCGCCATTCGAATAGCATTAGAGGATGATTATGACCTCAGCTTGTTTCAAACGGCTGACGGTGCCTGGAGAAAACAGGTTAGCGTAAGGCCAGTAGAACGTTTTTTAACCTATGCGAATGGCGAAATTTCTTCATCACTATATAAGGCAAGTATTGATGCCGGCATGAGTGATAATGTTTTTAATACATTTGTTCAGGTCTTGAGTTTTTCCGTCGACTTCCAACGAGAGGTCAAAAAGGGTGATAAATTTGAAGCACTTTTTGAGGTGAAGAAAGATCCGATCAGCGGCAAGACCATTTCTGGTACTGATCTTTATTATCTATCAATGACCTTGTCTGATGACCGTATTGAATATTTCCGTCACGAACATGCTGATGGCACGATCGGCTGGTATGATGAAGCTGGAAATTCAGCATCACGCACTTTAATGCGCACCCCTGTTAATGGTGCGCGCTTGTCGTCGGGTTATGGAAAAAGAACGCACCCTGTGTTGGGGTATTCAAAAATGCATCGCGGTCTAGACTTTGCGGCAGCTACGGGCACGCCGATTATGGCAGCAGGCAGCGGCATGGTTGAATATTCTGGCTGGAACGGTAGTTACGGCAAATATATTCGTATTCGCCATAACTCCACCTATAAAACAGCATATGCGCATATGTCACGAATTCAGCGCGGCGTCACATCTGGTGCACGCGTAAAACAAGGCCAAATAATTGGCTATATCGGCAGCACCGGCCGGTCGACAGGCCCACATTTGCATTATGAGATTTTGGTAAATAACCGCAAAACCAATCCTATGACCGTGCGTTTGCCTGCAGGTAAAGGGATTCCTGATGATGAACGCACACCATTCGAGCGAAGCCTTGCATCAATAAGTGAGGAATTGACCTCACGCGGGATCATTCGTTTTGCCGGAGACTAACCTTAATTCGTGATTTTATTAACTTGTGATTTGGATTTTTTCAATCACATCATGAAAACAAAAAAGCCGCCTTGATGGGCGGCTGTTTAAGTAAATATCTTCAGCATTAAATGGCGACTTGTTCTTCTTCTTGCGCGTCACCTGCATCAACTTGCTCAATCGCTGGTGATTTTTCTAATACGACTGGTTCTTGTTCAGCCTGTTCAGGTGCTGCGTCATCACTGCTTTCAGCCGTTGCGTCTTGTGCCTGTTCTGACGGCTTTTGCTCTTGATGACGTTCACGTCGTTCTTCTGATGCCGCTACAATGGTGGAGTGAACCCGGAAATAGTGATCAGCATATTGATAATATGCTTCGGCTTGTATGCGCTCACCTGCGGCTGAAGCATCATTAGCTAATGATACGTATTTTTCGTATAACTGCTGGGCGTTTCCCCGAAGGCGTACATCTGGACCATTGGAATCTAACGTGGTGTTACGATTAATTTGTCCGTTATTATTACGACGTCCGCGTCCGCGCTGACGATTATTCTTACCGTTTTGTCTCATGTTGATAAGCTGTCATTAATAGATTTAAGTAATATCCGCTGCGTGTTCAAATTTTCGCGCTGTCGCTGGACACCGCGCAATTGTTGAAATCTCTTAGAAGAGACCGCGTTCGGATCTATAGACAACCTAAACAAGATCTGTAGCTTTTCAAGCCTTATTTTCAACATAATTGAGATAATTGCTGATTTGCCCAAAATTACGATTTTATGAGACTTTTTTGGCAAAAACCAAACACCGAATAATACCTGAAAGATCACATCGCTGTTCTAATAGGATAATATTTTCTTCCGCCATGATCGCCGCAACATCAATTTCCTGGCCACTGCCAATTTCAACAATTGCCACCCCATCAAGTGCCAAACGTCTAGAAAAAATTGGGGCAAGTGCACGCCATGCATCCAGTCCGTCCGCACCACCGTCAAGGGCCGGCATGGGATCAAAGTTTTTCACTTCATCCATTAACCCATCCAAATCTTTAGCGGGGATATATGGTGGGTTGGTGATAATGATATCAAAGCACCCATCCAGCCCACTATCCCATGACCCTTGTTGAAACGTGATGCGTTCACTGAGACCATGATGTTGGGCATTTTGCGTTGCCATCAACACAGCATCGGGCTGAATATCCACACCTATACCCGTGGCATCAGGCAGATAAGATGCGGCGGCAAGAATAAGACATCCTGAACCTGTACCAAAATCCACCATCCTGATTGCTGCTTTGTCTTCTGCATAATCCCGAACAGTATCCACAATCACTTCGCTATCAGCCCTAGGGTCTAAGGTTGCTGCATTAATAGTAAAGTTGAGGCCGTAAAATTCACGATAGCCACGCATTCTTGAAATGGGTTCACCATTATTTCGGCGACGTATTACATCATTAAGACGTGTAATATCATCTGCCGTTAGCGTGATATCTTCATGCGGAAGTACGGCGTTGTCACGCCCCAGTGCAATGGCCAGAAGATGGCGGGCGTCACGGCGGGGGTCATCATATCCATTTGGGTTAAGCTCAGCGGCTATTTTATCAAGTGCCGCGGCTGCATGATGCACCCCTATTGCAACACCATCCTTATGATCAGTCATCTTGCCCTTGCGTATTCGCCTCATCAAGACGTGCCGCACGATCTTCAGTAATCAAGGCATCGACCATTTCATCCAATGCCTCACCCGCGAGAATACGATCAAGTTTATATAGGGTAAGATTGATACGGTGGTCCGTGACGCGGCCTTGGGGAAAATTATAGGTGCGGATACGTTCTGATCTATCCCCAGAGCCCACCTGCCCTTTACGTGATGCGGCACGTTCTGCATCAACCCGCGCACGTTCTGCATCATAAATGCGAGCCCGCAAAATCTTCATCGCTTTGGCACGGTTTTTATGTTGAGACTTTTCATCCTGTTGGCTAACGACAATACCTGTAGGCAAATGCGTAATTCGAACAGCAGAATCAGTAGTGTTCACCGACTGCCCGCCTGGTCCAGACGCACGGAACACATCAATGCGCAGATCAGATTCGTTAATTTCAATATCCACATCCTCAGCTTCGGGTAGCACCGCAACAGTTGCAGCAGAGGTGTGAATACGCCCGCCTGTTTCTGTTTCTGGCACCCGCTGAACACGATGCACACCTGATTCGAATTTAAGACGTGCGAATACATCACTTCCAGAAATATTGGCCGTCGCTTCTTTATAACCACCAATGCCAATATCTGACACTTCCATCACTTCAAAACGCCAGCCATGTTTACCCGCAAGACGTTGATACATGCCAAAAAGATCAGCGGCAAAAAGTGCGGCTTCATCACCACCAGTACCAGCGCGGACTTCCAAAATGGCATTTCGTGAATCGTCTTTATCTTTAGGCAGCAGCAGTAATTGCAGCTCACTTTCAGCATCAGGCATGTCAGCATCGATCATGGCAATTTCTTCTTCGGCCATGGCGATGATATCTTGATCACCATCTGCATCGGTTATCATTTGCGTAGCTGCTTCACGGTCAACAATCATGGTTTTAACTTTGAGCGCTTGATCCGCAACCGGTTTCATTTCTGAAAGCTCACGTGAGAGCTGTGTCAACTCATCAGACGTGAGGGTGGCTGATTCAGAAAGCTTATTTTCAATGTCTTGGCGGCGTTGCAACACCCGCTCAAGGTTGTCTAAAATGCTCATTTTTAGTCTTTCTTGATCAAATCACTCAGAAGGGTTGCTGCAGTTTCAAAAGGAATATCTTGCTGTTCACCACTCGACATATCACGAAGAACCAGTACCCCGCGCGCGGCTTCGTCAGCACCGTAAATACCAACATAACGTGCGTTAAGTTTATCTGCCCGCTTCATCTTTTTACCTAGATTTCCACTAAACGGCACATCAACATATAGCCCCTCAACCCGGAGGTTATGCGCGAGCGCAAACAGTTCAGCATCATGGCTATTGCCGCCGGCAGCATCAGCAAGGGCAATCAAGACCATTGGTTGTGGTTTTTCTTTAAGTCCTGTTGCCAATAATGCAAGGCGTTCAACCCCAGCAGCCCAACCAACGCCAGCAACGTTAGGGCCACCTAATGTTTCAGCAAGGCCATCATAACGCCCGCCACCCAAGACCGTGCCTTGTGAGCCTAGGTCATTAGTGATGAATTCAAAAGCAGTATGGCAATAATAATCTAGACCTCGCACTAGTTTAGGGTCGTGCATATAGGTGATGCCTGCTGCATCTAATGCCGTTGTGACGCGGTGAAAATGTTCTGTTGAAAGATCATTTAAATATGCAGAAAGCGACGGCGCATTTTCAAGAATTTTACGGTCACCATCGTCCTTTGAATCTAAAATTCGCAAGGGGTTTGTGGTCAATCTGCGCTGGCTGTCTTCTGACAATGCTGATTTAAAAGATGCTAAATAATCCACCAAGGCAGCCCGATAGGCCGTACGGCTTTCGCTGTCACCAAGACTATTTACATGCAAGACACATGCATCCAATACGCCAAGATGATCCAGCATAGTAGCACCAAGCGCAATGACTTCAGCATCTGCAAGTGGGGATGTTGGCCCAAGGAGCTCAACCCCTACTTGATGGAACTGACGCATTCGACCCTTTTGCGGACGTTCATAACGGAACATAGGTCCTGAATAGAAGAATTTCTGCGGTAAGGTTTGCGTTAATCCAGCAGAAATGAGCGCACGAACAACACCTGCGGTACCTTCGGGCCGAAGCGTAATACCCTCACCCCCACGATCGGTGAATGAATATGTTTCCTTGGTCACCACATCGCTAGATTCGCCCAAGGGACGTGCAAAGACTTCGGTAAATTCAAAAATAGGTGTCGCCATTTCTTCAAATCCGAAATGGCCAGCCGTACTGCGCGCGGTATCCATCACATGACGGTGCTTTGCCATTTCATCTGGCATCAAGTCAGCCGTACCACGTGGTGATTGCAGTTTACTCATTTGTCATTTGTCCTTTGAATGTTACCGCAACATAGATGCTAGTTTGTTTCAGCACGCCGGGCTGTGGCAATATCTTCGGCACGTTGCTCAACAAGCTCAACCACGTGTTCCACAATGTCACCATCCTTAAGCCGGTGGTTTACCATGCCTGATAGGTAAATTTGATGGGTGTCTCTGCCCCCGCCAGTCAACCCGATATCCGTTTCACGCGCTTCACCCGGGCCATTTACAACACAGCCAATGATCGACACGGTGATTGGCTCGTTAATATGTTCAAGGCGTTCTTCGATTTCGCGCACCGTATCAATCACATCAAATTGTTGACGGGCACATGATGGGCATGAGATTACCGATACTCCGCGATGGCGCAAGCCTAATGACTTTAGCATTTCAAAGCCAACACGCACTTCTTCTGCAGGGTCGGCAGATAGTGAAACACGGATTGTGTCGCCAATACCTGACCAAAGCAGATTACCAAGACCAATTGATGACTTCACTGTACCTGTCCGCAAACCGCCAGCTTCGGTGATGCCAATATGAAGAGGGCAGTCAATCGCATCAGCAAGGCTATGATATGCCGCCACTGCCAAAAATACATCAGATGCTTTGACCGAAATCTTAAATTCGTGAAAATCATTATCTTGCAAGATGCGGGCATGGTTCAACGCAGACTCGACCAATGCTTCGGGGCAAGGCTCACCATATTTTTCCAAAAGCTCACGTTCAAGTGAACCTGCGTTAACCCCAATACGCATCGAACAGTTATGGTCACGTGCAGCCTTGATGACTTCTTTGACGCGGTCGCTTGAACCAATATTTCCAGGATTAATGCGCAGGCAAGCTGCCCCTGCTTCAGCCGATTCAATCGCACGTTTATAATGGAAATGAATATCAGCCACGATAGGTACAGGCGATTCCTTAACAATCTGGGCTAAACCTGCTGTGCTGTCTTCGTCAGGGCATGATACCCGAACAATATCAGCACCAACCTCAGCTGCGCTCGTGATTTGATTAAGGGTCGCCTTAACATCACTGGTTAAGGTATTGGTCATAGTTTGCACCGAAATAGGCGCATCACCGCCAACCGGGACGTCACCCACCATTATCTGCCGTGATTTACGACGCTGAATATCTCGGTATGGACGTACACTCATGATCAAACTCCGTGGGTGTAGTGATAACGCATACGTCGCCATATGGTCAATGCCAGGAGCCTATTAAGGCCTGCATTACCTGATTTCAGGGACGGTAATAACGTTAATAACGCGTGGAAATAATGGCTTTATTAAGTGGCAGCTCACGGAGGGCTTCACCCCAAGTGCCAAGTGTGAACGGATCATCCTTGCCCATCCGCAAATTTAACCCGCCTGCATTACCTGTTGTTAAGAACAAATCTTCATCACTTGGGATAAGGTAAGTGTCACCAAGGCGCATTAAGCGTGATGTTACGGGCGTTCCATCTGCGCGGGTTACTTCAACCCAAGAGTTTGCAATGGCTTCAATGATAATCTCTGCATCAGGTGTGCGATTAACGGCAAATGCGTCTGTAACTTTTACCGCTTCATCTGACTGAGGCTGCGCAAGATCAGCCGTTACTTCTTGGCCTAATGGGGATGTATCTGTGGGTGCCGAAACAGCTGTATCTTCAGTGGTTACAGCTGGTGCGTCTTCGGTAACTGCGGCTGTTTCTTCAACAAGTTCGTCAACACGTGGAGCGACAGCAACAAATGTTGGCGCTGGTGTTGCCTCAATTGCTTCTGGTGTTTCTTCCGTGTCAGCAATTACAACTTGTTGCGTCGCGGCCGGTGAAACATCGGCAATATCAATATCACTAGATGGGGTTACTGAGATGGTATACCAACCGCCGTAAATCAACACACCCGCGATAACTGCCGCAAGGGCAACACGTCCTGCACCAGTTTTTTGATCAAGGCGCGTTTCGATAAAATCAAATTCAGGCTTGCCTTGCTCGGCGGTAAGGCTGTTTTTTAGGTCAGCACATAATTTTCCGTCATCGAGTTTAAGTAGGCGTGCATAGGAACGAACATACCCAATGACATAGGTCATAGCCGGCAACTTATCTAGCTTGCCGGCTTCAATGAAAGTAAGATGATCTTCAAGAATACGCAGACGCTGAGATACGTTAGCGATCGTTAAACCTTGTCGGTCACGTTCGCTTGCAAGTTTAGCCCCAATATCACGAAGGATATTGTGACTTGTGTTAAGGTCATATTGTTCCATAGCTTACATCGCTATATTGCTAAATTAGTTTTTATTTTATTAATAATTTTTAAAAACACAAGTCTTTCAACGGATTACGCCAAACCATCTCTATATGTTGTGCTTTACCATATTAATATTACAAAATATTGATATAGCTAGACGGCCCCGCACTAATTTTATCCCTGACTACCTTTAATAAGGTAAATTAAGGTATTGGCCAGAACGGTATCAGTCAGCTTGATCCAACCCAAATGCAGTATGAAGTGAACGCACAGCCAATTCTGTATATTCGCGTGCGATCAATACACTGATCTTAATTTCAGATGTTGAGATCACTTCGATATTGATGCCTTTTTCTGCAAGCGTTGTGAACATCGTCTTGGCAATACCAGGCTGACTGCGCATGGCCATGCCAACCACTGAAATCTTACACACATCTTCAGATGTCAGAAGATCTTGCCAATCAATATCTGTTTTAATGCTATTCAACACGTCACGCGCACGTGCCACGTCACTGCCTGCAACAGAGAAGGTAATGTCTGTTCTGCTTTCTGTGCTTGCTGCTGTTTGCACAATCATGTCGACATTAACGTTTTGATCAGCAAGTGATGAAAACACATTGGCCGCTATACCTGGTTTATCAACAATACCAGCTAGTGTGATTTTGGCTTCATCAACGCTATAGGCAATGCCGCTAACTGAATTTTTTTCCATGTTCTCTTCCTCTCTGACCACCATTGTTCCGGGCAGATCTTCAAAACTTGATAATACTTGAAGGGCAACATTGTGACGCATCGCCATGGCAACAGACCGTGTCTGTAACACCTTAGCCCCACCAGATGCGAGTTCCAACATTTCTTCAAATGTAATGGTATCAAGCTTTGTTGCTTTTGGCACAATGCGTGGGTCCGTGGTGTAGACACCGTCCACGTCTGTATAAATATCACAGCGATCCGCATCAAGGGCCGCCGCTAGGGCAACAGCAGATGTGTCAGACCCGCCACGACCAAGGGTCGTGATGCGGTTATCATCCGCAATGCCTTGGAAACCTGCCATCACCGCAACTTGTCCGCGTTTAAGACGTTCACCCATCATATCAGCGTCAATATGTTCAATACGTGCGCCGCCATGAACATTATCTGTGTGCATCGCGACCTGCCAACCCAGCCAAGACCGTGCATCTACCCCAATATTTTGAAGTGCTATAGCCAGCAAACCAACGGTGACTTGCTCACCAGAAGATACCACCACGTCATATTCACGTGCATCATGCATAACGCCAACTTCACGTGTCCATTCAACCAGCTGATTGGTTGTGCCAGACATAGCAGATACCACGACGGCAACTTCGTTACCGGCATCGACTTCAGCTTTTACCTTCTCGGCAACAATCTTGATACGATCAGTTGTGCCAACGGAGGTGCCCCCGAATTTCATTACTATACGCGCCATAATGTGGTCTTTCGTATGTTGACGTCATGAAAAATGACAATATCTTTGGCCATCTGATAAACTGATACGGCTTAATGGGCAAGAGAGGAATGCTATTTTGGCATCACGAGATAAAGAAAACGCTGCACATAAAAGACTTGATCCAGCATCAGTTGATCGAGAAGAAATCGCTTATTTTGATGGGTTGGCTGCAGATTGGTGGGATGAAACTGGGCCTTTTGCAGCGTTGCAGGCCATGACACCTGCACGCGTGGACTATATTACACGGCATGCTATGCGCCTGTTGGGACGT
>CBFIAO010000073.1:0-10139 GCA_965660595.1 Puniceispirillales bacterium (SeqCode)
TAATCGTATTGATCTGAAACAGCTTGTCGTCTCTATCTTCTGATTTTTGCAAATCAAGGGTATCAAGGGTCAAAATGCGCTCAGGTTCAACTGGTGCAAATGACAACATATCGCGGGATAATTGTTGGATGCGGGCAGGGCGTGTTAGGTATGACCAATCAGCTTCCAGCACTGTTATTTTGTCCTTTTCCTCGCTGATTTGAGCATTAATCAATGCTAATTCTTGTTCTTGTTCAAGGACGATGGACTTCATCATATAAGCGCCGATTCCAGCGGCGGTGATCACCACGCCGCCAAACAGAAAGGCTTTCATGCTTTTAGTCTTTAACATCAGGCCACCTCTTTCATGACAGGAGCATTGGTACGTATGGCCATGCGAAGTTTTGCAGAACGTGCACGTGGATTAGCGGCAGTTTCAGCATCTGTTGGCAGGACAGGCTTGCGTGACTTGACCGCAAAGCTGGCTGGGGGTTGTTCAATATCAGGCAGGTGCCTTGACGGGCGCGGGGCATGGCCTGACCGGGTTGCCAAAAAAGTTTTAATAATGCGGTCTTCCAACGAATGGAAAGATACAACCACCAATCGACCATCAGGCTTAAGTAAAGATTCTGCCGCCGCCATGGCATTTTCTATTTCGTTAAGTTCACCATTAATGTGAATACGTATCCCTTGAAATGTGCGGGTCGCAGGGTCAATCTGCCCTGGTTTAGGCCGCGGCATCACGCTGCGGACAATTTTTGCAAGTTCGACGGTGCGCGTGATTGGGGCTTCAGCGCGCGCTTTCACAATCGCCCGAGCAATACGGCGTGATGCACGTTCTTCGCCATAGGCCCAAATAACATGGGCAAGGTCAATTTCATCCGCCGAATTAACGAAATCAGCAGCATTTGGGCCTGACTTTTCCATCCGCATATCCAGCGGGCCGTCATGGCGGAACGAAAACCCACGTTCAGCTTCGTCCAATTGAGGTGATGATAGGCCCAGATCAAACACAATGCCGTCCACCTGATCAAACCCTGCATGTTGCGCTAGGTTTGTTAAGGCGGAGAAGGGGCCTTCTTTCAATAAAAAGCGGCCTGCCATCTCATCGACCAACCCTTGGCCGGCTTCAATGGCATCAGGATCACGATCTATCGCAATAAGGGTGCAATTAGCACTATCTAAAATAGCGCGAGCATATCCGCCGCGGCCAAAAGTGGCATCAATATAGACAGCATTATCCTTTGGCTGTAACGATGCCAGCACTTCATTAATCATGACTGGCTGGTGGGCAGATATGGTCACATCGCACCCCCATCCGTGCCTTGCGGCGGTGTTGGTTTTAATATCAGCTTCGGCAAGCCTGACGTGCGGGCTTGATCGCGTTGCGCTTCTTCACGTGCGCGATATGTTGCGGGGTTCCAAATCTCAAACAAACGACCAATGCCGACAAACATAACGGTCTGTTCAAGCTTGGCGAAGCTCAGGAATTCTTCAGGAAGAAAAATCCGGCCTTCACTATCCATCTTCATTTCTTGCGCGTGGGCAAGCATAGCTTGAAGCATCTGCACCTCTGGTGACAATGCATCCATCGTGTCCAGCACTTCAACAATTTGCTGCATGCGCGCAGCACCCTGACCCTGCAGGCAATCATCAGTCAGTGATCGGGTTAGGATGAGCGGCTGTGACTGCACCTCAAGCACAGATCGAAACGCAGCAGGCACAGAAACCCGCCCCTTGCTGTCGATCTTATTTTCATATGTGGACAGAAAAATCATGTCCGGTCCTTTGTCACATGCGCCTGATCAGGCTGTTGTTTTCGTCTCCTGCCAAGGCACCAAAAGGTGCGTTAACTGGCAGAAACCCTGTGAAATAGCTTTAGGTCATCACGCAAAAGATACTTCATGGGATATTATGGGATAGCATGGGATACAATGGTCAGTCAATGGGAAAGCCAAGAAACTGAAAAAAAAATTGTTATTAATCAATAACTTAAGGTAAATTATGAGCAATATTTCACAACGCATTGAAAACAAACAATATTCACGTTTGTTCTTGATATGTTCTTGTTTTAAATCAATTAGTTAGGTGAGAATCGCAAGCATGCGAAATCATGGCAAGCGACGTGCGTTCCTATAGGTGATCTGCTGGTGGCCTGCAGGAAGTCTGCAGATGATCGTCGAAAAAGGCGCTAAAGTTTAGCGCCTTAATACCATCTTCCTTTGGGTAGGACGGTTATTTTTTAGGGGCAGATTTTGCGCCTTGCTTGGTTGCAATTGATTTATTTATGGGCGTTTTAGCCGCTGCCTTTTTTGGCGCAGTTTTGCCGAGGGCTTCGCCAGAGTTTTCGCCGGGGGTTTTGGCAGGAGTTTCAATAGTAGCCACGGTTATCGGTGCAGGGTGTCGTCCCTCATGGTCAAGATCATCAATCGATGTCGAAATCGCTTCTAAGAACCGACGTTTGTCGAGCGCTTGTGCAATTCCGCCATTAATCAAGAAAACCCCAATAATGGCCACCCCAATGGCAACAAGTGTGACGACCATCTCATTATATTGGATGGCAGATGTTGTAAGTGACTGCGTCATATACTCGACACTAATGGCATAAATCAACGCGCCCAAGGGCAGGGCCAGTAAAATATTTATGATTTCAAGACCAAGACAAAGCAGGCGGTTGAGGTCATGAAAAGCTTTCATCGTTGGCTCCTTTAGGGGGCGCCTTTTTAGGGCCCCATTTGGTTGTAGACTTGACCACACATGAGGTTATCGCGTGTGATGGTCAGATAATCCTTTGCCAAACCCTATCAAAAGGGTGTAAATAATCCGTTAATACCGATAAATTACTTAGAAATTTATAGACGCCCATTTGTATTGAGGGCTTTTTTATGAGGAGCGCCATGATGGCCGAATATTCCCAGAGCAGCATTAAGACTGCAGTGAATGTGTTAAAGCAGCGCTTTGGTGAACGTGTTTCAACGGCTGATGCGGTGCGTGCCCATCATACCCACACCACGACGCAGATGGGCTCACAACTGCCCGATGCCGTTGTATTTGCTAATGATACAGCTGACGTTGCAGAAATTGTTACCATCTGTGCTGAACATAAATGTCCGCTCGTGCCGTTTGGTGTGGGGTCATCGCTTGAAGGCCATGTGAATGCAGCTCATGGCGGTGTGTCCATTGATATGAATAATATGAATCAAGTGTTGGCGGTGCATCCCGAAGACCTTGATGCCGTGGTTCAGCCTGGCGTAACGCGTGAAGCGTTAAATGAACATCTGCGTGACACCGGACTATTTTTCCCTATTGATCCCGGTGCAAATGCCAGCTTAGGCGGCATGGCGGCAACTCGTGCTTCTGGCACTAATGCTGTACGTTACGGCACGATGAAGGATAATATCATTGCGCTTGAAGCGGTGATGGCTGATGGCCGTGTGATCAGAACTGGCACAAGAGCAAAAAAATCATCAGCTGGTTATGACTTAACACGGCTGTTGATCGGCTCGGAAGGTACGCTCGGCGTGATCACAGAACTCACGGTCAAGCTTCAAGGTATCCCTGAAAAAATCTCAGGCGGGGTATGTTCGTTCCCGTCGGTTGAGGCCGCGTGCAATGCGGTGATTGAAACAATCCAATTTGGTATTCCCGTGGCGCGGATTGAACTTCTGGACCCGTTGCAAGTGCGGGCCGTGAACCAATATTCAAACCTGACTTTGCCGGAAGAGCCGTTATTACTGCTGGAATTCCATGGCACTGAACAAGGCGTGAAGGAACAGTCCGAGATGTTTGGCCAGATCGCGGCTGAATATTCGCCGCATCCGTTTAAATGGACAACTGATCCAGAAGAACGCACCAAATTATGGAAAGCCCGCCATGATGCCTATTGGGCCTGTTTGTCCTTAATGCCTGGTGCACAAGGGCTATCGACTGATGTCTGTGTGCCGATCTCACGTCTTGCTCAATGTGTCGAAGAAACCCGCAAAGATATTGACGCAACCGGATTAGTTGCGCCGATTATCGGCCATGTTGGGGATGGAAATTTCCATGTCCTGCCGTTGATGATGCCAGATGATAAAGACATGCAAACCAAAATCCTCGACTTTGCAGGGCGTTTATCTGACCGTGCGATTGCCATGGGCGGTACCTGCACAGGTGAACATGGCATTGGCCAAGGTAAGATCAAATACCTAAGACGTGAGCTAGGGGATAGCGTGGACGTGATGGCGGCCATTAAATCTAGCCTTGACCCTGATAACATCATGAACCCGGGCAAGATCCTGCCGCAGGCATAATCCCCATTTTAGATGAAATAAGGTCAGATGGCCTGTAAGCCGGGTTCTGTCCACCACTAACGTGATGTGATGACTATTCATCTGGGATGACTGTTGCCAGTCACCTCAAGCGACCTACCCGAACGTCTGGACGAAACCAGCCCATGATCCCGAAGGATCGCGCGTTCCTATCTGGTCTTGCTCCCGATGGGGTTTACCCTGCCGCTTCCGTTACCGGTCGCGCGGTGCGCTCTTACCGCACCGTTTCACCCTTACCACCCCGCCGAGGCGGATGATGGCGGTTTATTTTCTGTGGCACTTTCCCTAGGGTCGCCCCCGCCGGACGTTATCCGGCATCGTAGTTCCGTGGAGCCCGGACTTTCCTCTGGCCTAAACCAGCAGCCATCCGGCCATCTGACCTTTGGCCAACATGGCGATATCGGTAAAAGAAGTCAATATAATCAGGGGATATTCAGGATAATCAGGGGGTATTAGGGCGTTTTGTTAAGCGCCTTCAATTTCTTCACGCAAGGCTTCAAGCTCAAGCCATTTATCTTCTTGTTGTGCCAGTGTCGCTTTATTCGCGGTTACTTCAGCCGCCAGCGTATTGAACTTTTCAGGGTCTTTGGTGAAAAGACTTGGGTCTGCAAGTGCTGCCTCTGCGGTTGCGATGGCATCTTCTAGCTGTGCGATTTCACCCGGCAAGCGTTCCAGCAAATGTTTGTCTTTGAACGATAATTTCGCTGTTTTAGCGTCAAGATTGCGGTGATCTGATTTTGCAGTTTTGGCCGCAGTTTTAGTTTTCTTGCGTTCTTCGGTTTTAATACGCCGTGCCAGATAATCAGAATATCCGCCAGCATGCGGAATGATCTTGCCGTCACCTTCGAACACCAAAAGGGCGGTCACCGTACGGTCAATAAAGTCGCGGTCATGGCTGATAATGATGATGGTGCCGTCATAATCCGCAACCACTTCCTGCAGTAATTCTAAGGTTTCCATATCAAGGTCGTTGGTAGGTTCATCCAACACCAAGAGGTTATGATCTTCGGCAAATAATTTCGCCAAGAGAAGACGGTTTTGTTCCCCGCCAGAAAGCGTGCGGACACGTTGGGTGGCTTTGTATTTGTCAAACAGGAAGTTTTCCAGATATTTCCGCACATGGATGGTTTTGCCTGCAACTTCCACCATTTCACCACCATTGGGGCAAAGCACAGTCCAGGGCGAATCTTCGCCATTTAGCGCTTCACGTTGTTGGTCAAAATATGCTGACATTAACCCAAAGCCTTCACGCACCCGCCCGCTATCAGGTTCAATATGCCCCAGCAAAGCACGCACAAGGGTGGATTTTCCAATCCCGTTTCGCCCAATAATCCCAACGCGATCACCTTTTCTGATGATGCCGTTGAAATGGTTAAACAAGATGCGTCGTTCATCGCTTGATGGTGCAGAGCTATCCTTAACGTCAGGTCGTGTTGCAGGTACCGTGACCGTCAGGTCGATGGCTTCCATGACCATTTGGCCACCGCCTTCGATGGATGTTGTTTCCATTTTGGCGGCGCGGCCCATGGGGGCGGCCATGACGGCACGTTCTTGACGCAGGACATCCAATTCACGCATGCGCCCCATATTTCGCTTACGTCGGGCAGAAATACCTTCACGTGACCAGCGTGTTTCTTCGGCGATCTTGCGATCCATTTTATGCAGCCTAACCGCTTCTTCTTGATTAATCACCTCAGCCCATTCGTCAAAGCCATCAAAGCTGCCTTGGCGACGGCGAAGTTTACCACCATCGATCCATAGCGTGCCATTGCCAATACGGCGCAAAAACGCACGATCGTGACTGATAACCACTATCGCCCCGCCCCGGGCCAGCAACATTTCTTCCATCCACGTTATCGTCGGGAGGTCTAAATGGTTGGTGGGTTCATCCATCAGCAACACTTCAGGTTCTTTGACCAAGGCACGGGCCAGTGCAACACGGCGTGATTCACCACCTGAAAGGCCATCACTCATCCAGTTAGGGTCCATGCCCATGCGGGATAGCATGGCTTCAGCTTTATGTGTTTCGGCAACGTAATCACCATCAGCTCCAGTGCCGTGGGCCACAACACTGGTGAGGCTCATCCCTTGCGGTAATGTTGGTGCTTGGGGCAGGTAGCTGACTGAACATCCCGGGGCTGTCCATAACTCACCCTCATCAGGATCACCCAATCCGGCAAGGGTTTTCATCAAGGTAGACTTGCCTGCGCCATTGCGGCCAACAAGGCATAACCGATCACCTGCAGAAATAGTGACATCTGCATCCCGCAGTAACCAGCGGTCTCCTAAATTAACACCAAGACCAGAAATGCTAAGTAATGCGTCGGCCATGTCAGGTCTCCATCCGCATGATCTTAATATCTTCATAGGCGGTATTAATACTGGCAAGCCGTTCATTAGCTGCCCGGATGAATTCTTCGGGCAGGCCTTCAGCCATCAAACGGTCAGGGTGATGGTCACGTGCCATATTGATCCATGCTTGGCGGATGCTGGCATCATCATCATCAATATCTACGCCCAAGACGTGATAAGGATTGGCGTTTTGGTCACCGTAGATAAGCTTGAGGCGCGCAAATCCTTCGGCTTTAAAACCAAGAATACGCGCAACATGACCCAAATATTCATCTTCAATATCAGTAATGGCGCCATCTGCACGGGCGATGAAAAACAATAATTCCATCAATTGATCTAATACTGGTGATTCTTTTGGGAACATGTCGGCAAGCTGGCGTGCATAACCATCAAAGCCGTCAGGCGTTTGGCGGGCCAGATCCCAAAGTCTGCCAACATTATCAATATCTTTCTGAGGAATGTCGACTTTCTCGCGGAACGCAAGCACCTCATCACGGGTGACGACACCATCTGCTTTGGCCATTTTTGCAGAAAGTGCGATCAACGCGATGGTAAATGCCACTTCACGTTTTGAAGTGTCTTCCTTTTTATCTTCAGCATAACTGTCAACGGCATGGCCGGCCAATGCACCAAGCAAGCCGCCAATAGGACCGCCAAGTGCAAAGCCTGCGGTACCGCCAATGATTTTACCCCAAATGTTCATGCTTCTTTGTAATCATGCGCTGGCCTTATCTCAAGCCTGATCATAGCAATTTGTGAACAAAGTCTTGCCCGAGCTAAGGTGAAAGATTAGGGTGCGAGCATGGCTAGAGCATCTGATCACATAACGACATCACTTGACCTGTCTGGGCTGAAATGCCCATTGCCGGTATTAAAGGCGCGGCGTGCCATCAAAAATATGCACCCCGATGATGTGTTGGAAGTGATCGCGACAGACCCTGCCGCGCAATTGGATTTCCCGCATTTTTGTGACGTGTCGGGCCATGAGTTAATATCGATTACTCAAGAAGGTATGCAAGATAGTGAGCGTGACCAGACGATCCTCAAGATACTCATCAAGGTATCAGGCTAGATCAGAGCGCCAGTAAACGTTGGTGAAATACTGCGGGTGTTTCACCCTTGCTTGGTAAACATCCATGTTGTGCCAAACAGTCAAAAAATCCTTGGGCAGGTAACCCATCTTTTTTGCTGACCACTCGGGCAGCTCTAATTGGCAGGCCCAAATTAATATCGATAGCAATAAGTTGTTCTAAAAATTCAGCCAGTTGATGAATGCGATATGGCGATGGAATATCAGCATGGGTCGCCATATCTAAATAAGTCATGACATGATGTTCCTGCATCAATGCTGCAAGTTTAAGTTCAACTTTAATGTGCCAATCCTTATTTATCGTCATCTGATGTATCGCTGTGTTGCCTTTAGGCTGGTGCTTTGTGCATGCCATGGTATATTTGCGCCCATGATGATACGTGCGTTTATATTCAATATACTTTTTTATGGCACAACTGCTGCTATTGCAATTCTTGGCCTGCCAATTTTGCTGCTGCCATATAAAGCATGCAGCAAGCTTGAACATTTCTGGTCTGCAATTATGGTGTTTTTATTGAAGCACGTAGTTGGGATAACCCACCGGGTTGAAGGGCCACGTCCTGACCATCAAGTGATTTATGCGGCCAAGCATCAATCTGCGTGGGAGACTATTTTCCTTTACGCAGAACTCGGAAGCCCAGCGCCTGTGTTAAAACGTGAATTGATTTTTATTCCGTTTGTGGGGCTATATTTTATTCGTGTGCCGTCAGTGCCTATTGACCGATCTGCTGGCCGGAAATCACTCAAAAAACTTATTGAAGCTGCTAATAAAGTCAAAAATATTGGCGATAGTATCCTGATTTTTCCGCAAGGCACACGCGTTGCATCTGGTGTTGAACATCCTTATCACGCAGGTACATTTGCCATTTATCAGGCCACAGGTTTACCCGTGGTGCCTATTGCTCTTAATTCTGGCGTGTGTTGGCCGCGGGCATCTTTCTTGAAAAAACCAGGCATTATTGACGTGCGCCTGCTGCCCGAAATTCCAGCTGGCCTTGACCGCCGCAGTTTCATGGCACGTTTGGAAAACGATATTGAGACCGCAACCAACACATTACCTACCGCATAAATTCAGTGGCGGAATAATCAAGTAGGTGATTTGTCATCTCTTAATTAGGTATTTTGCCTTTTAGCGGTTACGATAATATAGATGCTCAAGTTAACGGAGTAAGGCATGGATGGTGGCTTTGGTGGTGGAGATGGTCGCCAACGAAATGTATTAGGTGGTATCCTTGGTGTGTGTTCTGAAAACCCTGTCACTGGCTTTTACCGCACGGGCTGCTGCGAAACTGGCCCGGGTGATGTGGGGTTACATACCGTATGCGCCGTGATGACTGATGATTTCTTATTATTCAGCCGCGCAGCTGGTAATGACTTAATGACGCCGCGCCCTGAATATGGTTTTCAAGGCCTTAAGGCAGGTGACCGTTGGTGTCTTTGCGCAGGGCGCTGGAAAGAAGCTTTCGATGCAGGGATGGCGCCTGATGTGGTGTTGGGCTCAACTAATATTATAACGCTCAAAGTTGTTTCACTTGAAGATTTGAAATCAAAAGCGATAGACTTATCATAAGGAGGCGCAGATGATTGCCCTTGACCAAAAAGTGACTGTTCATTGTACCGATACTGATGTTGAAGCTGAAGGTACGATTGTACGCATTAGGCCAGATGGTTTTGACGTAAGTTTAGGCACATTAATGATCAGCCTCAGAAAATATCGTGCTGGCATTTATGTAGGTCAGCAATCTGGCATGGAATTTGTGGTCCGTACAAATGCCTGAATCTCATCAAGATATGCCATCTGAAGTTGAAGATAATGCATCAGCTGACCGCTGGATTTGGGGGTTATGGATAGCGGTGGCGCTATTATCAGTAGCCATTCTTCCTTTCGCGTCTCGCCTCAAAGAAGTCGCCGTCGCCATTGCTAGTTTTTGCGGTGTGACGCTGTAATACTTTAGGAATCCTACCTTGATAGACTTGTTTTCGTTATCATTTCCGCCGGAAACGGTTTTGTTCATTGCGATTGCCTTTTTGGTTTCTGGCATAATCAAAGGCATCCTAGGCATGGGAATGCCTGCTATTTTAATGGTGACACTCACCCTATTTATGCCGCCACTCAAGGCGATACCATTAATTTTGATCCCAATGTTGATGATCAATGTGATGCAATATTTACGCGGGCCAGCGCCCCTGCACACAGCACGTAAATATTCGGTTTTTGCTGTATTCACGTTTGTGGTGATTATTTTAGTTGCGCTTAACCTGCGGCGTTTTCCAGAAGGCATTCTGTTGGCATCCATTGGTATTTCGATGGTGCTTTTTGCGGTGCCAAGTCTGTTCGGTTGGCGCTTTCAAATTGGCCCTAGCCCATATTGGCAAGCACTGGCTGGTGCAATGTCTGGCGTCATTGG
>CBFIAO010000074.1:0-10105 GCA_965660595.1 Puniceispirillales bacterium (SeqCode)
CTAGAACCTCAGCCGCTGCAGAAACCCGTTTGTCAATTTCTTCTTGAGGGGTTTTTGCTTGCTTTAAGCCAAATGCCATATTTTTGTAGACAGTCATATGCGGATAAAGAGCGTATGTTTGGAAAACCATAGCAACACCACGCTTTGCAGGTGTGATTTCATTCACAACACGCTCACCAATGGCAATTGTTCCACCTGAAATCTCTTCCAGCCCTGCAATCATGCGCAATAATGTTGATTTACCGCACCCAGAAGGACCAACGAAAACAACAAATTCACCATTTTTGATATCAAGATCAATACTCTCAATTACATCTACGCTACCATAACTCTTGGCAACATTTTTCAAAGTTAAGCCTGCCATTTTTGGTCCATTCTCTGAATTGCATCTATGATGCTAGGTATAAATTTTTCAAAACGGTGCGGTAAATCACCCCAGATGTTTGTATCTGATGCCACCATATTTTCGTTTCCGGGTTCAAGCATTGGGGACAAAATATCCCAGTATGGCTCGTGATATGCTATATCACAGTCACCATTTTTAAATTTGCGTGCGTAAATTACCCAAGATGCAATTGTATCAAAACTCGCATCAGGTGCGATGCCTTTTTCAAGGCATGCTTCAAGTGTTGGCCGGATATATATGGCCATTTTTGAATATCCATCCATACAAATGCGTTCAAGGTTATCTGCAATACCTTTGTTTTCAAAACGCTTTGCGATTTCATTTAAGTAATGATGAGTGTCAAATGGTATATCAGTGCCTAATCCTGGCAACACTTCACTAACTTCCAGACGATTAAAATGCTCTTCCAATTTAGGGTCACGCATAGCTTGATCAAAAGTTTTATGGCCTGCTAATGCACCTAGATATGCTAGTCCAGAATGCCCACCATTAAGAATGCGAATTTTTGCTTCTTCGTAGGGTATAACGTCTGGAACAACTTCGACCCCAACATCAGTAAGTGCAGGCATTGCGGATGCAAAATTATCTTCAATTACCCATTGCATATAGGTTTCTGCATGAATAGGTGCGTTTTTATAATCAGGAAAAAGATCTTTCACAGTTGAGCTTAATTCATTTGTGCTCCGAGGAGTAATTCGATCGACCATTGAGCACGGGAAAGTTACATTCTTTTGTACCCAATTAGAAAGTTCATTATTACCTTGGGCTTCAATATAGCAGAGCAGAGCCTGTTCAAGTATTTTCCCATTACTGCGCATGTTATCGCAGCATAAGATAGTAATCGGTTCATCTAATGTTGCTGCACGACGGGCTAAACCATGTGTGAGATAGTTGTATATTGTTTCTGATGAATTACCTTCTAGATCAGACAAAATTGGTTCTTCATCAAGTCGCAATTTCCAGTCTTGATCTAAATAGTAGCCGCTTTCCGTAACAGTTATTGTAACCATCTTAACTGACGGTAATGCCATTAGATTGAACGCATCTTCGGGCGATTTGGCTGCATCAATAAACTTTAAATGAGGGCGTACAAGACGGAAATATTCTGTTCCATCAGGCGAAATGTTCTTAAGAACATATCCCCCATTTTGTTGGGTGTCGTGTTCAAAAGCCTCAGATTCTGAGTGACGTAAGTTAACAGCGGCAATACCCCAATTAAATTGACCAGATTTTTCCATCACATCATCAATGTAGACGGCTTGGTGGGCACGATGAAAAGCACCATATCCAATATGAACAATACCTATTTCACATAAATCATGGTCGTAACTTGTTTGGTAAAGTAATGTATTAGTCATTCAAATCCACACGTGTTGACAAAAGTTCAGCCCTAGTAAAATTTCTGTAGGCTGATGGCGTTATATTTTTTATCCGTAAAAATTGTCGATTGAAATTTGCCAGATTTTTGAACCCAGTTTCATGGCATATGGTGGCAATTTTTTCGTCAGTCACTTGGAGCATAGAACAAGCCTGACCAATACGAACTTTAGCAACAAATTCAGTAAAGCGGCTTCCAGTCAGTTTTTGAAAATTACGTGAAAAAGCTGTCACACTCATTCCAGCCATGCCTGCCGCCTTTCCAAGGCTAATATCATCAGCAAAATTTTCAGTGATATAATCGATAACCCTAGAAATGCTCGACCTATTACCCTTAAAATCACGATGTGAAATATTTGCTATTGATAAACTCTTTTTATGAGGGTGCTTACTTATCAATAATAAAAATGATAGAAATTTAAGGATACGGTCAGTGCCTTTAGCTTCACGAATATTTTCAAAATGATTTTTGGCAGTCTCAAGATCAAAATTTATAAATTCCAATCCCACAATTGACTGTTCTAACAAATTATCTAATTCTCGGAATTCGGTAAATCCAGATTTAATGGCATTAATGCTCTCAAGATTGAATTGAACTAACATATCCCGCAATTCAATAGTCTCATTTTCTTTAAGATCGTCTGTCACCCAATTATGGGGCAGATGTGGGCCAATTAAAAATAGGGATCCTGCGCTAAATTCACCTATATAATCACCAACAAAAGCTTTGCCGTGAGTATCAACAATTAAGTGCAACTCAAGCTCAGCATGGCTATGCCAACGGCATAAATCTGTTGGCCAGCCATGTTCAAGATACCGAATGGATTCTTCAGCACGATCAACAATCTCAAATTGTGGTGATAGAATAGACATATTCAGCTACTCACCTGATATTTGAGGGTTTGGCATACCATTATTTTACTGCCCCGAAGGTAAGGCCGCGAACGAGTTGCTTTTGACAGAACCATCCAAGGATTACAATAGGCGCCACAGCGGCAGTTGATACCGCAGACAAGCGTCCAAAAAACAACCCTTCAGGCGCTCTATTGCCTTCAATAAGTTTTGAAAGGGTAGCAGCTTCGGTTGTTGTTAAGCGAACGGTCCAATAGGCTTCGTTCCAACTAAAGATAAAACACAGTAATGCGGTTGAGGCAAGACCGCCCCATGCAAGCGGCAATACAATATCTTTAATTTCACCCCAAACATTAACACCATCCATCTTGCCGGCCTAAATGATCTCTTTAGGAATTTCCTTGAAATAGGTGAAGAGCATCCAAATCACGATTGGCAAGTTTATGAGGCTGAGCACCATAATGACCAAAAAGTGAGTGTCAAAAATATCTAAAAAGTTTTTAGTCAAAAAAGTCATGGGATATAACACAGCAGCAGCGGGTAACATTTTTGTGGATAACATCCATAACAAAATGTCTTTCGTATGTCGGCCAGGATTAAAGGCCATAGCATAGGCTGCAGGTACACCAACAAACAGTGTGAAGATCGTTGCGAAAACAGATGTAATGATCGAGTTTTTAGCAAACCGCCAGTAATCATAATTTTCGGTCATGTTGATATAGTTTTCCAATGTTGGGGTAAACATGAATAAGAATTCAGGCTTAACCGCATCTGCATCAGTCTTAAAGCTTGTGAAAACCATCCAGAATATTGGAAAGAAAAATACTAGCGCTACCATCCATGCAAGAGCAGGAAGTAAAAGACGCTTGAGTGTTGAGTTTTGACCAATGGCTGACATGTTTTTTGACCTAATCCATCAAATTTTTGCCAACAAGGCGTATAAGGAAAATTGCTACAATATTTGCTAAGACAACAGCCAGTATTCCTGTTGCGCTAGCAGCTCCAATATTGTTTGAAGCAAAATCACCAATGAGATAAGGCAAGTTCTTGTTACCATTGCCCCTACTTACGATTTCTATTTCTGCATAAAGAGATAAGTGAAAAATTGACTGTATCATGACCACAATGGCAATCGGCCGTGCAAGATGGGGCAGGGTAAGATTACGGAACTGTGACCATGCATTAGCACCATCAAGAATTGCAGCCTCTTTTTGTTGTTGGTCTTCTGACTGTAAAGATGTCATGAAAATCAGCACGGCAAACGGCGTCCATTGCCATGTAACCATAATGATTACAGCTAATGCTGATGTTTGCGTACCTCGGAAAGAAATAGGTTCAATAGTTGGCCATAATGAAAAGAAATGACCAATTAAGGGAAGATCATTTAAGGATGCGATAAAGTTGTTAATCCCACTAATTGCAAGCCCATTAAGCCCTAACACGGGATCAAGGATCATATTGATCCACAATACGGCATTTACCGCTGGCATAACAAAGAAAGGTGAAATTAAAAGGACACGGACCACGCCCTGACCTGGGAAAGATCTGTTAATTAATACAGCTATAGCTAGCCCTAAAACAACGGTGCAAGTGATCACACCTCCAACAATCACAAGGCTGTTTTCTACGGCAAGCCAAAAATCTTTAGCCTTAAACAACACATATTCATAATTGCCCCATCCGCGCCAATTTTCAAAGCTAGGTGTGGTCCATTCTGGACGGCGCAGATTATTCAACACATATCGAATGAATGAGAAGAATAGCGTCATTCCAAGAGGTACCAGCATCCAACCCAGGAGTAATATAACTGCTGGCGCTTGAAGTAATCTTGGCAAGGTTCGTTTTGACATAAATAGGGCTTACAATGTTTTCATGAATGTTTTCATCAAATTGCACAATTTATATTTTGTTGTGTAATTCTTTAAAAGAAAAGGCCCAGACGAATGCTAGGCCTTTTCTAAATATATATTTGTGGTTAGTAGTAACCAGCTTCAGACATGATTGCGTCTGCAGCAGCTTGTGATGCAGCTAGAGCAGCATCTACAGACTTTGCACCTGAAAGCGCAGCAGCCATTTCCTGTGCTACAGCACTACCCACTTCTGGGAATTCAGGAATAGCAGCAAACTGAACACCTACATATGGCTTAAGGTCAGTTGCTTCTGGAGCAGCAGACTCAATAGCAGCCATCTCTGCAGCAGCAAATCCGGCTACAGCCTTGAACTCAGGATATGCATATGTTGATGCACGTGTCCCTGTAGGAACTGAACCCCAACCGAAATCTGGATGGTTTGCAACTGCTTTGATGTAGTCTTTTGAAGTTGCCCATTCGATAAACTTCATTGATTCTTTAGCATTTGGTGAACCTGCAGGTACAGCCATTGCCCAAGCCCATAGCCAGTTTGCACCAACTGGGTTACCAGCGTTTGGTGACTGAGCATATGCAACGCCATCAACAGTTAGGAATGATGCAGCGATTGTCGCATCGATCCACATACCACACTTGCCTTCGTTGTAGAGAGCAAGAATTTCGTTGAATGAGTTACCTTCAGAACCTGGAGGGCCATAGTTGCCAAGCAGATCTACGTAGAAGTTGATGGCAGCTTTCCATTCGTCTGAATCGATTGTTGGACGCATATCCTTATCAAACCATGCACCACCAAATGAGTTCACAACAGTTGTGATGAACGCCATGTTATCACCCCAACCTGGCTTACCACGCAAACATGCGCCATATACACCAGCATCTGGGTTATGGATCGCAGCAGCAGCAGCTTTGATGTTGCTCCAAGCATCGTTGTTGGCAATTGATACGCCAGCAGCATCAGTCAGGTCTTTGCGGTACATAACCATTGATGATTCACCATAAAATGGTGCGGCATATAGAGTACCATTATGTGACAGGCCATTGCGGATAGCAGGAAGCATATCATCAATGTCATAGCTTGCGCCAAAGTTTAGTGGCTCAATCCAGCCTGCAGCACCCCAAATTGGTGCTTCTTGCATGCCAATGTTAATAACATCATACTGACCACCGCCAGTAGCAGTGTCAGAAGTTACCTGTTCGCGAAGAACACCTTCCTCAAGTGATACCCAATTAAGTTTGACGCCAGTTTCTGCAGTGTAAGCTTCAGCAACTTTCTGCATATTGATCATGTGTCCGTTGTTCACAATAGCAATTGTGAGCTCAGTTTTCTTCTCGATTTCGACGATTTTTTCCACTTCGACGATTTCTTTTTGCCCAGAGCCAATCACATAACCCAGCCCAGCACCAATGACTAATGCCACGGCTGCAACTATTAGATTATTCTGTTTCATAATATTTTCCGATCCTTATTTAATGTGCAAATCAATAATCTACACTTCATACCGTCTTGAAATGATCATCTAGTACAATGTTGCCTCAAAATGATACAAAAGTAACTCCATTAGTGCTTATTTCTTTTTTATATGATTTTTTAATATTAGTACCGTAAATATAAGCAATAATTATCAGCTGTTATTTGAACAATGGGGGTAAAATGGCACATGGTTTTACAATCGCCGTAGGTGGTGAGAATCTCATAGATTTAGTTGAGGTTTCCCGATCAAATGAGATCCCACAATATTTAGCTAACCCAGGCGGATCACCATTCAACATGGCTATTGCTGCATCAAGGCAGGGTAATGATGTTGTCTACCTATCACCATTATCAAATGACCGCTTAGGGAAGTTGCTAACCCAGCGCCTTACTGAAAGTGGTGTTATTTTGAAGGCGCCCATCCTAAATGCACCTACATCTCTTGCCGTTGTGTCAGTTGACGACGGTCAGCCATCTTATCAGTTCTATCGTAAAGATACGGCTGAGCGGAAGATCGATGCTGAAATAATTGAAAAAGCATTTGAGGATACCCCGTGGGCTTTCCATGTTGGATCACTTGCGATTTCCGGTGGTAAAGATGCCGACCTTTGGCATGACACGTTCATTTCGTGTTATCAGAAAGGTATTATGACATCGCTTGACCCTAATGTGCGCCCGGCACTTATTGAAGACCGTGCAAGTTATATGCAGCGCATTGAAAAAATGTTTCAATACGCTGATATCATTAAATTAAGTGATGAAGATATCAGCTGGCTTTACCCAGAAATGGAGCTTGATGAAGCTTTCGAGCATTTAATTAATATTTCATGCGCAGGTTTGCGTGTCCTTACAAAAGGCGTTGATGGTGCTGATGCGCGAAGTATATCGGCAAAGGTTAAGATACCATCACATCCAGTAGAAAACTTAATAGAGACAGTCGGCGCAGGTGATACATTTATGGCCTCTATGCTGACATGGCTTAGTGACCATGGCAAATCTAGTCGGCATGATCTTCAATCCTTATCAGCTAAAGACTTAAATAGCATGATAGATTGGGCAGCTACAGCGGCATCCTTAAACTGCGAACAACGTGGTTGCAACCCACCATTTAGGGACGCTATTGCTGCTCTTCAATAAAAACCAGTCATCTTTCAATGCATGTTTTTTATTGTTTTGGCGCTGCAAGAGTATTCCGCTCACAGATGAAAGTATCAAGGAATTCTCCAGTGCCAGGTTTTCCAGAAGTGATGGCTTCCACTAATACTTGAGCGGCTCGTTGCCCCATTTTGCTGTGGGGAACATGAACAGTTGTGAGTGGCGGCTCTACAACTTGCGCCAATTCAATATCATCAAAACCAGTGATGGAAATGTCATCTGGAATTCGCATGCCCATTTCTTTGGCTTTCATAACTGCGCCCACGGCCAACACATCATTACCGCACATTACCACAGAAGGTGGGTTTGGGGCAGACATCAGTGTCGAAAAAGCATCAGCGCCACTATCAATTGAGTAAGGGGCTTCAATTGTATTAAGAATGATATCTTTAGACGTGTTTTGGGTGATGACGGCCTTTATACCTTCTAAACGTGCGCGCGCACGATCATTTGTAATTGTGTCGGAAGAAATAGTGGCGATATTCTTATGCCCATAAGATAAGACAAGTTTGGTAAGTTCTTCCATAGCTTGTCGATTTTTAAATCCAACAGATTGGTGCGAGCTGTTTTCTTGAAAAGCCCAAGTCAACACAATGGGTACACGCCGGTTTTCAAGGAATTTGTAAATTTTATCGTCACGCTGGTAACCAATTAAGAGAAGTCCTTCGGCGCCGCGCGCAATTAGGTTTCTTATCTGCTGTTCTTCAATATCTGCTCGATAAGAAGTACTCGCTACAATTAGCGTATAATCATATGTATTTAGCTCTTCTTCAAATGCTTGAATGCCACGCGCGAAAATTGAGTTTTCCATTGTTGGGATAACAGCGCCAATCGTATTTGTTCGGCGTGCCGCCATAATTTGTGCGCCAAAATTAGGTGAATAAGACAAGTCATCCACAGCTTTCATCACACGGTTTTGGGTTTCTTCACCAACCTGTTCAGGGGAATTCAAGCATCTTGATACAGTGGCCGTAGAAACGTTTGCGGCCTTCGCCACATCATTAAGTGTGGCAACCCTTGGTTTTTCACTTTTTTTGCGCACTCTTATAATTCTTTCAGTTCTTAAGTTATTTATTTGTTCAAATATTAATTTGCTTGCATTGAGTTAGCATTTACTTTTAAATCAAATGTAAGCGTTTACATAGTGTTTGACACTAACTTTTTGTAATATTTAAATCAACAGCATTTCCTGAGTATTTGGCAGGCATATCATGACTATTACCTATCTTAAAAAAGCAGCACTTACCTCACAAAGTGATTCTTCGGATGTGAATAAAATCGTTCAAGATATTCTTGATGATATCGAAGCTGGTGGTGACGCTAAGGCGATGGAATATGCTCAAAAGTTTGATAATTATGATGGCAATGTCCTTCTTACTCGCGAGGAGATTGAGGCGGCTAAAGCATTTGTTCCGGAAAAGCTGAAAAATGACATTAAATTTGCACATGATAATGTAAAGCGGTTTGCCGAAATCCAACGCGAAACCATCAAAGATGTTGAGATTGAAATTGTTCCCGGCTTATTGGCAGGTCAGAAGACAATTCCTGTTGATACGGCAGGTTGTTACATTCCAGGTGGACGTTACAGTCACATTGCCAGCGCAATAATGACGGTGACCACGGCTAAGGTCGCTGGTTGTCACAATATTATTGCGTGCTCTCCACCGCGTCCTAGCGTTGGCATTGCTCCAGCCATCATCTATGCAGCAGATCTTTGCGGTGCAGACTCTATTCTTGCAATGGGCGGCGTCCAAGGTGTTGCTTCAATGACATTTGGTTTGTTTGGTTTGCCAAATGCTAATATTTTGGTAGGTCCTGGAAACCAGTTTGTTGCTGAAGCAAAGCGTATTCTTTTTGGCCGTGTTGGTATTGATATGTTTGCTGGCCCAACAGACAGTCTTATCTTGGCTGATAAAACAGCAGATCCTGATATTGTTGCTTCAGATTTGGTTGGGCAGGCTGAGCATGGATATAACTCACCTGTTTGGTTAGTTACTGATGACAAAGAACTTGCTGAAAAGGTTATGTTGTTGGTTCCACCATTGATCGAAGATCTTCCTGAAACCAATCGTGTAAATGCTGAGGCTGCATGGCGTGATTATGCAGAAGTGATTTTATGCGACACACGTGAAGAGATGGCAGCAACCTCCGACAGCTATGCGCCAGAGCATTTAACGGTCCAAGCTGAAGATTTGCCATGGTGGAAAGACCGGTTATCATCTTATGGCTCACTCTTCTTGGGTGAGGAAACAACCGTGGCATTTGGTGATAAGGCATCAGGCCCTAACCATGTGCTGCCAACATCAGGTGCAGCAAGTTATACTGGCGGACTTTCTGTCCATAAATACATGAAGATTGTAACCTGGCAGCAGGCAACAAAAGAGGGCATGAAACCAGTGGCAGAAGCAACGGCACGTATTTCTCGCCTTGAAGGAATGGAGGGTCATGCTAGGACAGCCGATATTCGATTGGCGAAGTATTTCCCGGGTGAGAATTTTGATCTGACCATCGAGTAAATTTATGAAAACTGAGCTTTCTAAAATGTTTGATCTGAACGGCCATATTGCTTGCGTGACAGGTGCAAGCTCTGGTCTAGGTCAACATGCGGCTACAGTTCTTGCTGAAGCTGGGGCAAAGGTAGTGGGTGTTGCCCGTCGTCAAGATGCGTTGAAAACTTGGTGTGACGATTGTTCAGGTGAAACAGATTATGTTTCGTATGACCTCATGAACAAAGATGGTCTGGATAGTCTTGCAGATAAAGTAACATGTGTTTTTGGTGCACCTGATATCATCGTGCATGCTGCAGGGGTTAATACAAGGCAAGCTGCTGATGATGTAACATCAGAAGGATGGGACAACACCATCTGGCTTAATTTAAGCGTTCCCTTTTTCTTGTCGCAAAAACTTGTTCCTGCAATGAAGAGCAAGAAATGGGGGCGGATTGTTAATTTTGCGTCATTACAAATGACTAGGGCT
>CBFIAO010000075.1:0-9968 GCA_965660595.1 Puniceispirillales bacterium (SeqCode)
TATCAGCTTGCCTGATGGTGTTGTACCAACAATTTCCGACCGTGACTTTACCGTTGCAACAATCGCTGCGCCAGCCACAGAATCTGATGAGTCTGATGCAGCTGTTGAAGATGATGCAACAGACGCAGAGGGTGAAGAGTAATCTTCCTCCATTGCCGTTAATAGGCACAGGATGGGGCCAATGATCGTTTTGACTGGACTGGGAAACCCGGGCACGAAATACGCAGGCCACCGACATAATATTGGGTTCATGCTGCTGGATGTAATGTTTCAGCAGCATGAATTTTCACCTTGGCGGAACAAATCCAATGCTGACTATGCTGAAGGTCGTATTGGGCGCCATAAAATTCTCCTTTTAAAACCGATGTCATTTATGAACCGCTCAGGGTTACCTGTTCGTGACCATATGGGTTTTTATAAGCTTGGTGTGGATAATCTGATTGTTGCCCACGATGATATTGACCTGGCCGCAGGAAAAGTTCGCGTGAAAACAGGCGGTGGCCATGGTGGTCATAATGGCCTACGTGATATTGATCGCCATATGGGGCAAAATTATCGCCGTATTCGTATTGGTGTTGGTAGGTCAGCACATGCAACTGCAAATGACAAAATGGTTGATAAACACGTACTCTCAGACTTTGGTAAGGATGAATGGCAAGAATGGGTAAGCCCATTACTAGACTGTATGACATCTGAAATTGATCGTTTGCTTGATCAAGGTGATGAAGATTTCATGACCAATGTTGCACGGTTTTGCCCACCACCACAACTAACACCGACTGCTACCGATAAGGACGAAACAGATGGGATTTAATTGCGGAATCGTTGGCCTTCCTAATGTAGGCAAATCAACATTGTTTAATGCACTTACAGAAAGTGCTGCTGCAGACGCAGCCAACTACCCTTTCTGTACTATTGAGCCCAACACAGGCCGTGTGGCAGTGCCTGACCCAAGGCTTGATGCCCTTTCAAAAATTGCAAATTCTGCACAAGTACTTCCAACACAACTTGAATTTGTAGATATTGCAGGTCTTGTGCGTGGGGCAAGCAAAGGCGAGGGCCTGGGCAACCAGTTCCTTGGTAATATCCGTGAAGTTGATGCTATCGCACATGTATTGCGTTGTTTCGAAGATGAAAATATCACCCATGTTGATGAGAGCATCGACCCTATTCGCGACGCTGAAACCGTAGAAACAGAGCTTATGCTCGCTGATTTAGATTCCTTAGAAAAGAGAATGGCAAATCTTGTAAAAAAGGCGCGCGGACAAGACAAAGATGCCAAAGCGCAACTTGCGACGATGGAAAAAATCTTTAAAGGGTTATCCGATGGCCACCCTGCACGGGCAGTGCCTGATTTAACAGAAGATGAACGTACTGCACTACCAAGCATGCAACTGCTTACCGCAAAACCTGTCCTTTATGTCTGTAATGTTGACGAAGGTTCTGCGTCAACCGGCAATGCGTTAACCGAACGTGTTGCCCAGCGTGCAAAAGAAGAAAATGCAGAATATGTTATTGTTTCTGCCGCAATCGAAAGTGAAATTATTGCCTTAGACGCCGAAGAAAAAGCAGAATTTTTATCTGATCTTGGCCTAGAAGAAGCAGGCTTATCTCGTATGATCCGTGCAGGGTACAGTTTACTTGATTTACTTACTTTCTTCACCGTAGGCCCTAAAGAAGCTCGTGCCTGGACAGTCCGTACCGGGTCAACGGCACCTAATGCTGCTGGCGTTATTCATACTGATTTTGAACGCGGCTTTATCCGCGCTGAAACTATTTCCTATGATGACTATGTAACCTGCAATGGTGAAGCTGGTGCAAAGGATGCAGGCAAGCTTCGCGTAGAAGGTTCAGATTATCTTGTTAAAGATGGTGATGTATTTCATTTCAGATTTAACGTTTAGAACAGTTTTCACCAGAAAACAAAAAGGCTATCTGATCGAATTAGTAGATCTGATAGCCTTTTTTTGTTTGCGCATTTTGGTAATAGCTTTTGCTTTACCAAGTGTAAGGCAATCCGGGCAAACACATTTACCTGCTAGATCAAAACTGCCCCGAAGGTTTGGAAGGTTCATACACCAACATGAATTATTTGGTGTCGAACCACAGTTAAATACGGTACCGCATTCATCACAAGTAAGTTTTTGCATCACCCCATCCCCCATGGAATGCCTTAACTTATTTAAATAATGGCACATGTTATGTGTTCTGAACACAAAAAAAGCCCGGTCTAAATACCAGGCTTTTTTATAGGTTTTGGTAAAGTCTACTTTTTTACGTCTGACCATACATAACGCATTGATCCGTAGGATACGAAACACATTACAATAAGGAAGATCATCACCGCTGTACCTGTACGTTTACGACGTTCCATTTCAGGCTCTGAAGTCCATGCTAGGAATGACGTCACATCAGCAGACAAACCTTCGATGGTAGTGTCTCCTTCTCCAGCCAAGGTGATGTCATCACCATAAAGTGGCTGTGCCATGGCAATCAAATGACCACTATAAGCAGCGTTATAATTCATACCATCTGGAACATCTGTCCCTGCTGGGGCATCCTGATATCCTGTTAGCAGGCTGTAAAGATAGTTTGCACCATTTGGGCGTGCCTTCACCATGAGCGATAGGTCAGGTGGGTATGCCCCACCATTTGCCGCACGTGCAGCATTTTCGTTTGCAAACGGGTTTGGAAAACGGTCGGCAGGAATACCTGCGCGCATAAACATTTCACCTTCTTCGTTTGGCCCATCCATGACTTCATATTCAGCAGCAATGGTTTTAATTTCAGCTTCATTGTAACCAAGATCAGCAAGGTTACGGAAAGCAATGTAATCAAGACCATGACAACCTGAACAGACTTCACGATACACCTGAAATCCACGTTGAAGTGAGGCTTTGTCAAAATGACCAAATGGCCCGGAGAATGTCCAATCACGTTCAGTAATGGTCCCCCCTGCACCTGCTGCCATAGCAGCAGTTGCAGACATCACGACGCCAGCAATTGCGCTGATGCCAGTTGAAAGGATATTCAATTTACGCATCAGGCTTCTCCCGTGTTGCGGCTGCCGCACCAGCCATAGCACCACCACCCATAACAGGGGCAGAAATGGATTGCGGCAATGGTCTTGTCTTTTCAACCAATGAAAGCACCGGAAGAATAATAAGGAAGTGCATGAAATACCAAGCTGTTGCAAGGCGTGACAGCACAACATAGATGCCTTCAGCAGGCTTTGCACCTAACCAGCCCAAAAGCACACAGTCAGCAAGCAGGAGCCAAAAGAACAGCTTAAAGATTGGACGGAAGCGACCTGAACGAACTGGTGATTTATCCAACCAAGGCAAGATGAACAATACTGCGATTGCACCAAACATGAACAATACACCGCCGAGCTTATCAGGGATCGCGCGCAAGATCGCATAGAACGGTAGGAAATACCATTCAGGCACAATATGCGCAGGTGTCTGCAGTGGGTTTGCCGGAATGTAATTATCTGGGTGACCCAAGAAATTCGGATAGAAGAAAATTGCTGAGGCAAAAATCGTGAGGAAGACCACCGCACCGAAAAGATCTTTTGATGTGTAATAAGGATGGAAAGGAATAGTGTCCTGCTTCCCATTTACATCAATGCCGAGTGGGTTGTTCGACCCAAACCGATGCAACGCTATAATGTGCAGGATTACCACACCCACAATCAAGAATGGCATGAGGTAATGCAACGCAAAGAAACGGCTTAATGTTGGATTGTCGACAGAGAACCCACCCCAAAGCCAGACAACAATACTCTCACCAACAAAGGGGATCGCCGAGAACAGGTTAGTAATAACTGTTGCTCCCCAGAAGCTCATCTGGCCCCATGGAAGTACATAACCCATGAACGCGGTGGCCATCATTAAGAGAAGAATGACAACACCCAGCATCCATAGTAATTCGCGAGGCGCTTTATATGATCCGTAATATAGCCCGCGGAAAATATGAATAAACACCACAATGAAGAAGAAGCTGGCACCATTCATATGAATGTAGCGAATGAGCCAGCCGTGGTTCACGTCACGCATGATCCGTTCAACAGATTCAAACGCATGATCAACATGCGGCGTGTAGTGCATGGCCAAGATAATGCCCGTTACAATCATGGTAACAAGCGCAAGGCCAGCAAGAGAACCTAGATTCCAGAGGTAGTTCAAGTTCTTCGGTGTTGGGTATTCATGCAACTCATGGTGCATAAAACTGAACACAGGAAGGCGGTGGTCGATCCACCGAACTACAGGATTTTTGAAATTCTGAGTCTGCATCAGGACTACTCCAATCAGCCGATTTTAATGACGTTATCTGAGATGAAAGCGTAAGGAGGCACTTCAAGGTTGGTCGGTGCAGGACCTCTGCGGATACGACCTGAAGTGTCATAATGTGAACCATGACATGGACAGAACCAGCCGTTGTAATCACCCTTTACTTCACCAATTTTCTGCCCAAGCGGCACACAACCCAAGTGCGTGCAAATACCTTGAATAACCAAAAGCTCAGGCTTTTGTACACGGTCCGCATCATTTTGTGGATCACGTAAATCATCAAGGTTCGCATCACCAGCAGAAGCAATTTCTTCTTTGGTGCGGTGGCGAATAAATACTGGCTTCCCGCGCCATTTAACAGTAATGGCCTGACCTTCTGCAATGGCAGAAACATCAACTTCGATGGAAGCCAAAGCCAATGTATCAGCAGCTGGGTTCATTTGGTTGATCAATGGATAAGCAACCGCAACTGCACCAACACCCATCATGGTATTAGTTGCAACAACGATAAAATCACGGCGACCTTTTGGTTCGGCGGTATCGGACATGGTTCCCCCTTGCAATACCTACTAATATTATTGGCCAGAATATACGTAGAGTTGGTCAATAGACCAAGAAATTTATTGCCAAAATAGCCCGAAACACGGCCATCTGCGACCATTTGTCGTCAACAAGCGTGGACCTTTGTTATGTTCGGACTTAAAGCGCTAGGTAAGCGGTAATATTTGCCTAGTCTTGATGTGAAAAATCTAAGGCCAGCGCACTTCAGGCGGCATTGACATCAGAATCGCCTCTACATTTCCGCCAGTTTTAAGGCCAAAGGTTGTACCCCGATCATAAAGCAAATTAAATTCCACATAACGCCCCCGCCGCACCAGCTGATAATGGCGATCTTCTTCAGTAAATGGCGTTTCCATACGGCGGCGCACCAACGCAGGATAAATATCTCGGAACGCTATACCAACATCACGCGTGAATGCAAATTCAGCTTCAAAATCACCCTCATCTAAATAATCATAAAAAATACCGCCTGCACCCCTTGGTTCATCACGATGTTTCAGATGAAAGTAATCATCACACCACGCTTTATATGCAGGGTAATATTCCGGGTTATGTGCATCACAACATGATTTTAATGCTGCGTGAAAATCAGTGACATCGTCTTCATTTCGGATGATTGGGGTTAAGTCTGCACCACCACCAAACCAACGTTTTCCGCCATTTCCGCCAGTATTAAGGTAACGTGTATTCATATGCACCGCAGGCACAAACGGATTTTGCATATGAGCAACCAGTGATATACCACTTGCCCAAAAAGTTGGGGTGTCTTGAGTGCCTGGAATTTGACCTTTAAATTCATCGCTGAAGCTGCCATCGACCGTAGATATATTGACCCCTACCTTTTCAAAAACTTGCCCATGCATGATGGACATCACACCGCCGCCACCATCTTCACGACGCCATGCTTTTTGAGCAAATCGGCCAGGTGCACCTAAATCAGGATGTGCCTTTACATAATCATCTTCGATGGCTTCAAAAGCAGCGCAAATTTGATCCCGCAGCTCTTTAAACCATGCTGACGCCCTAGCTTGACGCGCTTCGGTTTCGGCCAGATCTAGTGGTGCTGAAAGGTCATGCTTACCCATTAGCTGCTCCTTATTTAAGCAAGTTAGAATGTCCTAACGTGTTATCATGGCAAGGTCTAGTCCATGATGCCAAGTTTACCCGCGATTGAGCTTAACGGCGATGGACAAAAGTTCGTCCTTATCCAAGGCGAAATCATGGGCCAACCAATGATCTTCAACGGCAGATAGTATCGCCCCGATTTGTTCGCCCGGGGCAACGCCAGCAGCAATCAAGTCACGTCCTTGAAGCGGAAGTTCTGGCGGCATCCAACTTGATAACTTCAGCATTTCTGCGGGTTCTGGCGTGTTACCTGCACGTATCATTGCCAATGCATATCGTTCAGCCAACGCATATTTGGCCCAAGGTTTTTCCCGCATTGGCGCATATGACCATGCATGGCGAAGACATGCATCACCGCGCCATGACGGTAAATTTAAGATCGGCTTAGCGATATAATGAATTGCATCGCGGCGCCGGTTAGAAAATTTCAACCGAGTGGCCACATGTCCAAGATCATCTGGTGGGATTAAGGCCGCATATTTTCCAGCACGTGATGGCGAAAGAATACCATCAAATGACGCCATAAACTTTTCATAAGTTTCAATATCAACATCATTTTCGGTAATATAATTACCAACGCCAGAAAATACCAAAAAGGATAAATCAACATCCGAATGGGCTAGTATCTTATCAAGCTCGGCGGTGATTCGCTCACCTGAAATACGCGCAAGACCAGCGGCATTATTTTTTATCGCCGCGATGGCATCTTGGTCAGGCGAGGATGTTGCAAAACGTGCATGAAAACGAAAGAACCGCAAGATGCGTAAATAATCTTCATTAATGCGCGCCGCCGCATCACCAATAAAGCGAACCCTGCCATGGATAAGATCTTCATATCCGCCAAATGGATCGAACACCTCACCATCTGCGGCAAGGTAAATTGCATTAATCGTAAAGTCACGGCGGGCCGCATCACCGTGCCAATCCGTGGTGAATGCAACCTCAGCATGACGCCCGTCAGGCACAACATCAATGCGTAACGTGGTGAGCTCAATTTTCATATGTTTGTCGGCTGAGTCAAACACCGTAATCGTACCGTGGTCAATCCCGGTGGGCAGAACCCGAAGGCCGCCTGCGGTCAATATAGTGGTCGCATCTTCGGGCAATACCGTCATGGCCATGTCGATATCTAGCCCGCTAACTGCCATATCATTAGGCGTCATATCATTAGGGGCCATATCATTTGGAGTTGGGAGTTGATGAGATAGATTGGCCAGCAAAGTATCACGCACGGCACCGCCCACGATACGCGCCTCACCACCCTTCATGGCCAATAGGTGATGAATTTTGCGCACTAAGGGAATGTCGTTTAGGTGTTGGAGCGCCGTCATGTGTTATAGGTCATGCGTTATAGGTCATGCGTTATAGGTCACGAGTTATTAGTCATCAGCCTGATCTGGGCCTGACTTCGGCGAAAACTGCCCAGGTTGAATTTGGCCATCTTTGATGACCGCCGGTGCATAGGTGGAGTCTTTAGGCGCACGTGTCGGGTCCGCCAATAGAAAAAGACCAATGACCAATACCGATATTCCGCCCAACCATGGCACGTACCAATATGGCTGGCGCTGGTCGACATAGATGGTTTCTTCATCAGGATTTTTTGCGCGGCGTGCATTTGTCAGGCGTGATATCACCACCCCGATAAGCACCCCCACCAGCAGGGCCGCTGCCATAATTGCATAGCGTGTCATATCGACCTCCCTAGGTTGTGAAAAATGTGTTTGCGTCATCAGCAAACATCGCCTCTGCCCCAAACATCGCTTGTGCCCATTGCACCAACATTTTTGCCGTCGCACCCCAAATATATTCGGACGGATGGTCGATCACCCATGTTTGATAGGCATGACCTTTATATTCTTTATCTTCACGTCCATGATGACGGTGATCCAGTAATGGGGCAAGTGGCTCAATCAAAATACGTGCAACTTCATCAGGCGCGGCAACCAATGACGGCGAATGGTCGATAATACCCAACACAGGCGCGATATGAAAATTGGCCGTGGTGATCACGCCTGGCAAGAAGCCGCGTATATCAACCGCATGTGGCGCAAGGCCTATTTCTTCTTGGCTTTCGCGTAACGCAGCATCAATAACCGTTTCGCCAGCATCAAGTCGCCCACCAGGAAAGCTGATCTGACCGGCGTGATGGCGCAGCTGTGATGACCGCATGGTCAAAATCAACTCAAGATGGTCACCTGCATTGATGATCGGCACCAAGACAGCAGACGCACGGCGACCTTCGGGCGCTTGTTCGGGCGTTGCCAAGGAGATGCGCTCAAAAGCGGCAATCAAATGATCACTATCCATCTTTTTTCCAATTCAAGCTCAATACCTTTTTAATATGAATATGACTTAATATGCATATGGCTTTATGTGTTTATAGCCTGATATTACGTTTATTCTTTATGCCAATGGCAAGGTGATGCCATTACTGACGATAACAAATTGACCGTCTTTTTCTTCTGCTAATGCTGCCAATTCATAATACACAGATCGGGCGATGAGTGCATCTAAACCGCCGCGAATATTGACATAAGGGCGCGGACCTTTTTCTGGATCATCTGCATCATAGATGACTTTAATTTGATGGTCTTCACCCAAGATTACAGCGTCATCAAGTGATGTTTTTAGGATAATCTTACGTCCTACGCCTTCGCCATCCACCTGCATCGAGGTGATATAAAAGGGCGCGTCAGCAACCGTGATCTGACCACGCTCCGCTGGCGTGATGAGCCAATATGTTCCATCGTCGAGGCGGGTCAGCACGGATGCAAATAGCTTTACCAAGGCGGTGCGTTTGATCTCCCCACCTTGATGAAACCAATTTCCCATTTCATCAATATGCATATCAAACTGCTGGGTCGGTGTGCCTTTATCATCATGGGTTTTTGCAAGTTGTGCCAAATCCACTTGCGAGAAGGATGTTTTCCGCGATGACGCCATCAGCTAAATTTCCCTTTTATGGTCATTATTTATAAATCGCTAATCTTTTGTATTCGGTTAATCAAAAATTAATTTCTTTGTCTTATTCTTGAGTAAGTTACCAATTTTAATGGATACAGACGATGTTTTTCAAATCAACACCTAAAAAGGCTACGGCAGGTGAAAAGCAGGACGCATCAGCCAAGACATATTCCAGAGTGCGTCGGCGGCAAGCCAGAAGCCAAGATAAAAGCCGTGCCACCACGGTGATGAAAGCACTAAGCAACAGCCAACGACTTGCTATCTTATCACATCTTATCAGCGGCGAAGAACGGTCCGTCAAAGAACTGGAAGATATGGTTAAAACATTGAGCCAGTCTGCGTTATCGCAACATTTGGGGCGGTTGCGCCGCGCCAAAATCTTAAAAGCGAGGCGTGACTCACAGATGGTCTATTATTCTATTGACGATAACAATGTGGCCCAAATTATGTCATTGCTTAACGCCATTTATGACAATGATCCGGTGTTGAATTCCAAATAGTACCTGCGGTTAACCTTAATATCAGCATGCTGTGCATGTCTTGTTTATATTAAGCAGATCAATAGTCATGTGTTAAGGCATGCTATTTGTGCGGTAATTATGACATTTGCCATAAATTTTTCTTGGTCAATGAATAATGAAGGTGTTATAGGTGTGTCTTCATTACACCTTTGAATTTTGAACACAATGTACCTTTACCTACCTATTGCTGAAATTTCGATGAACGTCTTCACCATCATCGGGTTGGGCGGTGCTGTGGGTATGTTGTCGGGCATCTTTGGTGTGGGCGGCGGTTTTTTAATGACGCCACTTCTCATTTTCTTAGGTGTACCTGCCGCCGTAGCCGTGGGGACAGAAGCCAACCAAATTGTTGCATCTTCTGTTTCTGGCGTGATGGCGCATATGCGCCGCGGGAATGTCGATTTCAAAATGGGGTTCGTGCTCCTGGCAGGCGGTCTTGTTGGGTCCACCATCGGGGTTGCATTATTCGCGCTGTTACGTGAATTGGGCCAAATTGATGTAGTGA
>CBFIAO010000076.1:0-9946 GCA_965660595.1 Puniceispirillales bacterium (SeqCode)
CTGACACATCCAATCACTATAAAACGATACAGTCTGGAGCGTCTGGAAGCCAACCAAAAGTGTGTAAGGGGTGTGTAATGGAAAAATCGCCTCAAGATCTTTTTTGAGACGATATAAATTATTGATAATATTTATAAAAATGGTAGCGGAGGAGGGACTCGAACCCCCGACACGCGGATTATGATTCCGCCGCTCTAACCAACTGAGCTACTCCGCCACAGGGGTGATAGGCGGGCGATGCCGCGATCCGTACCCCGATCAGTGACCATGTATTAGTAAAATCGCACCCACGGGTCAAGGGAAATTCCACTTGCTTGACCTAAGATTTTTCACCGCTAGCAGATCAGGTAAATGACCTGACAAAAATTAACCGCATGATGGGGTATGGGATGGGGTAAAGGATGGGGGTAATTACCCCATTGTTGCTTTAGTTGGGGCAGCCGTGATCCACCCCCCGCCAAGCAATAATTCCGGATTATCTGCATCATAAAGTGCGGCTGCTTGACCGGCGGCAATGCCGTATTGCGGCGCATCGAGTGTAACCTCAGCAATGCCAATATCACCATCTGGCCATGCTGTGATATGTGCCGGCAATGCAGGTGCTGTATTACGTAAACGTGCCAAGACCGCACGGCCCGCTTGCGGCGGCGTATCATTGAGCCAGTTCACTTCATTAATCTGGACCATTGGGCATGCCAATAATTCTTTGGGCCCGACAATGACCTGATGGTCGGCGGCATTAATCCCCACGACATATAATGGTGCATTGTCTTCATGACCGTCATCTTCACTGCCTTTACGCCCGCCAATACCAAGGCCGCGGCGTTGGCCAATTGTATAATCAATCACGCCATTATGACGGCCCAGCACGGTGCCATCATGATGGATGATGTCACCATCTTCCACCGCACCGGGGCGCAATTTACGCACCACATCACCATAGCGGCCATTGGGCACAAAACAGATGTCTTGCGAGTCAGGCTTATCAGCGATGGTCAGGCCAAAACGTTTGGCATGTTCACGTGTTTCAGCTTTATCCATACCGCCAAGCGGAAACCGCAAATAGTCCAGCTGGTCCGGTGTTGTGGCGAACAGAAAATAAGACTGGTCTTTGGTTGGGTCGACCCCGCGTTTCAAGTTAACGATGCCGTCAGCAGTATCACGGCGGACATAATGCCCTGTCGCCAAGCATGCTGCGCCTAAGTCACGTGCTGTCGTCAAAAGGTCAGTGAATTTAACTGTCTGGTTACAGCGCACACATGGAATTGGTGTTTCCCCGCGCAAATAACTATCGGCAAAATCATCCATCACTTGATCTTTGAATTTTGATTCGTAATCCAACACGTAATGTTTGATGCCTAATTTAGCGGCCACCATTCGGGCATCATGGATGTCTGACCCAGCGCAGCAAGCACCTTTGGCCTTAACGGCTTCACCATGGTCATAAAGCTGCAGGGTAATGCCCACCACATCATAACCTTGTTCGGCAAGAAGCGCCGCGACAACAGAACTGTCAACACCGCCAGACATGGCCACCACCACGCGCGTGTCTTCCGGATGTGACGCAAACCCAAGCGAGTTTACATATCCATCAGAAGCAGAAGATGTTTGAGGTGATGAGGCGGCCAATAGTCTATCCTTATGGTTTAGTCGTCTTCAGGCAAACGCACCTTAACGCCATCCAGCGCATCACTTAGCTTGATCTGACAGCCAAGGCGTGAAGTTTCTTCAAGGCCAAACGCAAGGTCGAGCATATCTTCTTCATCGGGAGATGGTGAACCCGTTGCGGCAACCCACGCTTCATCAACAACAACATGGCAAGTCGCACAAGACAGGCTACCGCCACACGTGCCTTCAATGCCAATACCGTTATCACGGCCAATTTCCATGATGCTGAGCCCTGCATCTGCTGCTACGGTAACTTCGGTTCCGTCACGTTTTACAAAGATTACTGAAGGCATGTTTCGACCTCTTTTTGAATAGGGTTGCGCTGTTATAAAAAATCAGCCTTGCTTATAAAGTTTTATCCATGTTTCGGCAAGAGTGGAGAAGTCATCAATCTGCGTGGACCAACCACTGGAAATACGAATGGCGGATGTGATGTCTTCACCTGTGTTCATCGCGGCCAAGACATGACTTGATTTCACCTTACCTGATGAGCAGGCCGAACCTGCGCTGATGGCGATCCCTTCAAGGTCAAACGCCATCACTTGGGTTTCAGAAACACGCCCCGGCATCGTGATGTTGGTGGTGTTCGGCAATCGCGCAACATCCTTGCCAAAGACCACGGCATCAGGCGCCATGGCAGAAATTTTTAATTCAAAGTCACGATGCGCTTGGGCAAGCATGGCGAGGTGATCGGCGTGGCCTTCGGTGGCAGCAGCATCAGCCGCCGCACCAAAACCAGCAATGCCAATAACATTTTCCGTACCAGGGCGGCGGTTTTTTTCCTGACCGCCACCATAAACCCTTGGAAAACTGGCGAGCCCTTCACGTTGTACCAAGGCGCCAACGCCAGCAGGTCCACCAATTTTATGGGCAGATAGTGACATTAGATCAAGCCCTGATAAAGCAAAATTAATATCTATTTTACCCAAGGCTTGCACCGCATCACTATGCACCAAATGACCATGTGCTTTCGCGATGGCCACAATATCAGAAATGGGCTGAATGATACCTGTTTCATTATTGGCCATCATGACCGATATCAAACTGCCTTGGGGTGCATCCGCCGCGGTTTCATCAAGTGCTGCGAGATCCACCACGCCATCAACGCCCACCGGAACACGTATAGATTGCGGTGCCGTATCAAGCACCGCCACATGTTCAATCGTGGTGGTGATAACCGAAGGTATCCCGCGAAGAAGCGCCATGGCGTTTGCTTCGGTGCCGCCGGACGTGAAAATAATTTCTTCTGGCGTTGCCCCTATCATGCCAGAAAGCTGGCGGCGGGCATGTTCAACATGATGCTTTGCCGCCTGACCAAAGGTATGCACAGATGATGGGTTTGACGGCGGCCCCATGACATCAGTCATGGCGGAGATAGCTTCTGGCCTTAATGGCGTGGTGGCATTGTGATCAAAATAGATCGTCACACTAGAGGCCTTTTTGCCCGGTTTTTTGCCTGGCTTTTTTGTGATGTTTTCTTATCTTCACCAGTGCCGGCGGTGTCGTCAGCATCATGGGCGGATGTATCTTCAATAGCGTTAAGCCGCGTGCGCAGCGATTGCACTTCGTCCAATAGCCCTGCAATAGCCCGGTCACGTGTGTCCATGCTGCCATCAGTTGGGGTGCCATATGCGCTGAAGGTAAGAGCATCACCAGGTTTTTTAGCAGCGACCGGACGTGCGGGAATTCCTGTTACGGTAATGCCGTCAGCAACATCCTTAACCACCACAGAATTTGCGCCAATACGGGCACATTTGCCAATAGTGATTGGGCCAAGAACTTGTGCACCTGCACCGACGATCACATCATTACCAATGGTTGGGTGACGTTTTATTTGACGTTGACTATCGCTATCTACTGATGGCAAGACACCGCCCATCGTCACGCCATGATAGAAGGTGACGTCATGACCAATTATTGCAGTTTCGCCAATAACAACACCCATGCCATGATCGATAAAAAACCGGCGGCCAATTTGTGCGGCTGGGTGAATTTCAATGCCTGTCATCCAGCGTGCCAGTTGCATCAAAAAACGTGCGGGAAAACGCAAGCCCATGCGCCATATTTTATGTGAAATACGGTACGCCAACATGACATGAACGGAAGGGTATAAAAATAACACCCCTATTCTGCCACCAGCAGCAGGGTCGCGTGCGATCACGGAATCCAGTTCTTCGAGGAATGACTTAATCATAAGCATTTGGCCTTACGCCATTAACATTCATGGCAATTTAGTACGTATTATAACATGATGTGTGCTCTTTAGCATAAAATTTCAAGGACTGCATATAAGCAAGATGATGCTTTATCTTGGAATTTTTTCTGCTTTGGGATATAAGCAATCACTTTCAATATCCTTGGACCTGCATCTATGCCTGAAGTGATCATCAATGGCCCTGAGGGCCGCCTTGAAGCCCGCTATATGCCTGCGGCTGACCCGACTGCCCCACTCGCACTTATTTTGCACCCGGAACCTAATCGCGGCGGCAACATGAACAACCGTATTTCCTTAGCCATGTATAAACATTTCCAAGATCGCGGCTATCATGTCATGCGCTTTAATTTTCGCGGTGTTGGCCGTTCTAAAGGCGTTTATAATAATGGCGAAGGCGAATTGTCTGATGCGGCAACAGCCCTTGACTGGATTGAAGCGCAGTGCCCAAATGCACGTGCATGCTGGGTTGCCGGATTTTCCTTTGGATCATGGATCGGCATGCAATTGATGATGCGCCGTCCGGAAATTGTAGGCTTTATTTCCATTACCCCGCCTGCGGCTGATAAAGATTTTACCTTCTTGGCCCCTTGCCCTTCATCAGGTCTTATCCTGCATGGTGAGGCGGATAGCGTGGTGCCAGCGGATAGCGTGAATAAATTGGTGGACCGTATCCAAACACAAAAAGGGGTTGAGATTGATCTGAGATTTATACCAGATGCCAACCATTTCTTTACCAGCCATCTTGATGAGCTGATGCAAGAGATGGGCAACTACCTTGATGACGTTGAAGCAAAATAACTTATAAATTAAGCGGCCTTAATATGTCTTATACTTCTGACTTTATCCGTATTGTGACCGAACGTGGCTATATGCACCAAGCCACAAATATCGAGCATCTTGATGCGGCGGCATCGGAAAGCTGTGTGCCTGCATATATCGGTTTTGACTGCACCGCAGATAGTCTTCATGTTGGGTCATTAGTGCAGATCATGATGCTGCGCATTTTGCAGCAATCAGGGCATAAACCGATTGTCCTGATGGGTGGCGGCACGACAAAAATCGGTGATCCATCGGGTAAAGACACCCAGCGTCCGTTACTGTCTGACCAAGATATTGAGAAAAACAAAAACGGCATTCGCCAAGTGTTTGAAAAATATTTGACGTTTGGTGATGGGCCAACAGATGCCGTAATGGTTGATAACGCAGAATGGCTGGACCAATTGGAATATATTCCTTTCCTGCGTAAGTTCGGCATGCATTTTTCCATCAACCGGATGATGTCTATGGATTCAGTGAAATTACGCCTGGATCGTGAACAGCCTATGAGCTTTCTTGAATTTAATTATTCTATCTTGCAAGCCTATGACTTTATGGAATTGCGCCGCCGTTATGGCTGTGTATTGCAAATGGGTGGGTCTGACCAATGGGGCAATATTGTCACCGGCGTTGACCTGACGCGGCGCGTTGACCAGCAGGAAGTGTTCGGCCTGACATCACCATTGATCACCACTGCATCAGGCGCGAAAATGGGCAAGTCAGCCCAAGGTGCGATCTGGCTGAATAAAGATAAATTACCTGTTTGGGATTTCTGGCAGTTCTGGCGCAACACCGAAGATGGTGATGTAGGCCGTTTCTTGCGGTTATTTACAGAATTGCCGCTGGATGAGATTACACGGCTTGAACACCTAGAAGGCAGTGCCATTAATGACGCCAAAGTCATTTTGGCCAATGAAGTAACAACCTTGTGCCATTCCCGGGAAGAAGCCATGGAGGCCGCAGCCACCGCCGCACGTGCGTTTGGTGATGGCGGTATCGCGGAAGGGTTGCCCGAAGTTGCGTGCACATCTATGGATATGAGTATTATCGATGGGCTGAAACTGGCCGGTCTTGTCGCGTCAAACGGTGAAGCGCGCCGATTGATTAAAGGCGGCGGTGCCCGCATTAATGATGAGGCTATTCGTGATGAAGATCGGATGATGACTGAAGATGATTTTGATCAGGATGGCAAAGTTAAATTATCATCAGGCAAAAAGCGGCATGTGCTGCTGACTTATCGTTCATAATTAACAAATGCTATCACTGATTATTATCTGCTGACGGGTTAACCGTTGCATTATCGGGCCCGATTAGACGTGCACGTTCTTTGTTGATCCAATTCGGGCTGAACACATCACGAAACACCCCCGGCACAATACTGGATAAATTGATGCTGGTATCAGGGTCATCAATCAGCCCTTCAATGGTAAATTGCGTCACCAGAAGACCAGAATTATCAACACCGGTAAGAATTTCACTCAAAATTGGGACTTTTCCAATCAGCTTGGTGATGCCATAAATCGGCAATAACGCACCGCTGACTTCTAATGTCTTGTTATCCGTATTTATAATGCCAACAAGATCTACCGCTAAGGCATCGCCTGTCGCGCGTGCCTGATGAATAACCTGACGATCCTTATAGACCTCCACCTTTGCATGGCCAAGATTAAAGAGCGTGCCGTCACCTTCGACCAAGGAATAAAGGCCAGATAGGCTGAGGACTGACATCATACGGACCGCGGTTGGTGCCTCAATAACGCGGAAATCTTCCAATTCAAAATTAACCGTGGCGTGACCTTCTTCATCAGGGTGAAACTCCGACACCATGTGGAGTTTGCCAGAACGGATCACATCAATGATATCAAGGGTTTTTAACACTTGGCCCGCATTATTTGTGCGCAAGACCAACAATTGACCACCAGTTTCAGACGGGCTGAGGCTAAGTGAGGCCTCCGCCCCGCCGATCAACCCGCGACCTTCCATTAAATCGTCACCGCCACCAAACATCGCCACCAAGGTGCTTTCCGTCATGTATGGTTTGCCGTTCAAGAACAAGCTGCCCAAAAATTTAGCCTGCCCTGTACCATCTTCATTAGTGGTCAGCGCAACATTACCTGAAAGCGACACACGTTCATCAAGCACAATGCGGTTTGCGGTCAAGTCCACCTCAAGTGATGCACCTTTGCCCGGGCTTTCTTCACGGCGAAGTGGCGTCAGGTCAATGATCTTTGCATCTGCGGAAATCCGCAACACATTATCTTCATTACGTTCAATCGTGATCTGGCTGATATCATTGCCAGGCCAGGCCACCTCATCAAAAAACGCGCCAAGGAATTGGCCACTTTCATCAAAAGATGCATCACCAGATATGGCCAGAAATTCGCTTTCAAGATTAAGGTTAGACACTTCACGCAATAGGTCGCCATCTATCACGAAGTCACCCGTGAATATTGCGGATTCACCAGGTAATTTTGTTAATCCAAATCGGTCCAGATTGATCGCCGCGTCGGTAAAGTCGATATTGGTGGTCATATCAATCTTATCATCACTAGGGCCGCGACGTGCCACGATCGTGCCGCCAGTTGCCCCAAGCAAATCAATACCGGATGCTTTCTTAATAATATTGGTCATTTCTTCAGATTTGATCATCCTGACGTGAAGATCAATTTGACGTGACTTGTCGTAGACAAGGTTAATCAATCCCGGCGCCCCGTCAAAATTACCACGCCCTGACAGGGTCATGGTGCCGTTAGCCATGATCACATCAATATCAGCATCGCTAAGGGCAAGCTGTTGCGGCAGGCCATCCATTGATGCGCCGATCACATTAGCCGCAACATTTATATCCATCCCGCCAGCATCCTCAATGGTTTCACCCGGGCGAGGAATATTCCATTTCATGGCGAGGGTTGCGTTCATATCACCGTCAGCATTGGTGACATTTAAACCTGCTTGAGACAGGAAGCCAAAACGTGGATTATCGAGTAATTTGACAGCACCGCTAAACGGACCGTCCGCAAGCAGCGCAAGGTCAACCTGAGGACCTGTTTCTGTTTTACGAATGATGACACGTGAGCCTGCAATATTTACGCCTGCAACATCACCAATTTCGATATCAGCACGCAACAATGATTGTTCAAACGTTAGTGGTGCGTTCAGCCCCGTGATTACTGGCATGCCTTCGAGGTAGGTCATATGTGCATCCACCACCCGAGCGCGGCCATCAAGATAGATAACGGCTGGCGATGCATCCCTTAAAATATCAAGCCCCATATTCATCGACAGGCCATTGATGCGGCCCCCGTGAATACGGTCAGCAATCCAGCCACGTGTTTCGGTTTGGATAGCTTCCGGCCAGAGCGACACTAGGAAATCTTTGTCGATCTGTTCAGCCTTCACGCTTAAATCAAGACGGTGGGGATGCCAATCATTATCAATTTGCATCTTGGCGATCATCGCCATTTGCCCTAAAGATTTGGCGTCAATCGCACCGCGGGTAAGGGTCACTACATTGCCGTCAAGATTTGCCCGAAGCTCAATGCCTTCAAGTTCAACAATCTTTTCTGCATTTTTTGCGAGTAAACTTGCATCACGAAGTAAGAAATCTGCGGAAGCATGTTCAATTTTACCTTGAGCACCAATTGATAATTCAAGCCGTGATGACAGGCTGCCCACCAAACTTTTAATTGATGCAAAGCCTGTTTCAAAACGTACTGACCTGAAATCAGCGACGAGGTCTATTGATGTGATGTCGAATAAAGATTTATCACGGTAAAGCACCCCGACCATATTCAACCCTAGGGATTCAAGACTGCCTCCTTGAAATGTCTTCATCACTTTTTCGCGCAATGCAGGATTACTATTGGCTGGCCATGCATCGATCAAGCGTTCAAACGGTAATTTGCTGCCTAGTAATTTGGCGATCACAATTGGTTTTTGACTTAATGGTTGCCGTACTTGGCCTGAAAAATTGATTTTGCCGCTGGAAACTTTTTGGCCATCATTTAATCGAACCGCGTTCATATCAAAATTAGTGATGGATAAAAGGTCTTTACCGGTATCGTAAGCAAACAAAATTGATGCATCGGAAAATGATATATCACCAATGCTGGGTAAGCTGGTGCGGCCATCATACGTCACGAGGTCGCCAGAAAAAGCCGTGATCTTGCGCCCATCAACAGACATACTGAGGCGACCATCAATCTGGCCTAAATCTTTTATTTCAGGAATATTCAAGCCGATATAAGGATATATCAAGGCCATATCAATATTGCTGAGGGCGGTGGTGAAATTAATCTGACGACCATTTTCCCCACCATCAAAGTCAATGACAACCGCGCCACCATTAGGGTTATTGATCTTGATCGTGCCGTTGATACGGGCATTTTCATGACGCAGTGAAATACCAATAGGGTCCAAGACAATTTGTTCTGGGCGTGACACCGCGATGGGATCTGATGATCTGTTAATGATCACCCGAGCATTGCCGATATAAATATTTTTAATAGATGCAAAGGCAGAACTGTCCGCCGCATTTGTTGCGTTTTCACGCATCAATGATGTGATCAATGCCATGGATGGGCCTGCATACCAGCCTTCTTCACCATGCGAGATTTCAATTTCAAGCCCTGACATTTGCATATCAGAAGGCACAAAGTTTCTACTGATTAAGTTGATGAGCGAAAAGCCAAATTCAGATTGCGGTAATGTAAGAGAGGTGTCTTCTGCTTTTAACTTGATATTACGCGCAACAAGACGAAACGGCGCTGCTGAAAAATTAAAGCTGATGGCGGTATCTTCAATGCTTGAAACAATACCTGCATCAGCATCAGATAATGCTTCTTCAAGAATGGCTTTAAGCCCGCCGCGGGTTTCAATGCTTTTCCATGCAGAATACCCAACACCACCCGCAAGCCCTGCGGTGATGAGGATAAACCCAATCACAGAAATCCAAATCTTTTTTGCGGTCATCATTACTGCCAAGTCGCCTTTAGCTAAGGTTTTTGTTTAACATATTTTTGACGCTCTGGGCTTGTAAATCATTGCAAGGCAATCAATTTCTATAGAGCAAGTATAAACTTGTATCATACTAACATCACGACATAACGAAAGGATGGCGCCATGCTGACCGACGGTGACAAAGCCCCTCAATTCACAATCCCAACCGATACTGGAAGTTTTTCCATGGCAGAGGCCAATGGTCCTGTTGTTGTGTTCTTTTTCCCAAAGGCTGATACCCCTGGGTGC
>CBFIAO010000077.1:0-9840 GCA_965660595.1 Puniceispirillales bacterium (SeqCode)
TGTGTTAGTCACCGTGTTAATGGCGGCATTAATCTTTGAGCTAACGGCACTATCAGCAGTGGTCGCCGTGATGCCAGCCATTATCATCATCCAGTTTTTCCGTCAGCCACAAAACACCCGCACCATCATCACCTTGACTCATCAATCATTGAACAAAGTTTCTGATGATATTGTGGTGATATCTGCTGCAATGATTTTAGGGTTCTTAGTCACGAATACTAACGCGGTGGCGCCATTTCTCAACATGATGACGATGGACACATTCCCTGCCTATATCGCATTAATTGCAACACCGGTGGTCATGTGCCTTGCTTCATTTATCGGCATTCACCCTGTCATCACATCAACATTTTTATTGTCATTATTCAGTGGTGGTGGGTCGGATGCCGCGCCGTTTTTATTAATGCAGGCGCATATGATTGGCTGGGCGGCAGGAACCATGAGTTCTCTTGCTTCATTATCCGTGATCAGCTGTTCAACGCTATACCGCGTCCCCACCCGTGAATTAGCCTTAGGCGCAAATGCTTACGCCGCCATAGGTTTTGCAACATTTGGCGGCGTCATGCTTGTTATATTTGATATGATCTTGGCTTAACCGCCTAGGAATAAACGCCCCACATCTGGGTTTTCCAAGAGGTCCTTACCTTTATCAGCAAGTGCCGTTTCACCAGATACCAGCACATAACCGATATCTGCAAAATCCAGCCCTTTCTTGGCGTTTTGTTCCACCATCACGATGGTTTTACCATCTTTATGCTGAAGGTCGCCCAAAATCTCAAAAACCATGTCAATAAAGCGTGGCTCAAGGCCGATTGACGGCTCATCAACCAGCAGGACTTCAGGGTCCATCACCAACGCACGTGAGATTTCCAAGAGGCGACGTTCGCCCCCTGAAAGCACACCTGCTGGCTTATCACGGCGATCTGCAAGACGGCTGTATTTATCGAACACACGTTCTGCCGCTTCTTTCGCTTGAAGCGGTTTATTTTTAAGGAAACCGCCCATCAGCAAGTTTTCTTCCACGGTCATGCCCGGGAATACAGATTTATCTTGCAGAATATAGGCAATACCAGCCTGCGACAGCTTCTGTGACGGGGTTAATGCAGTGACGTTTGTACCGCCGACATTAATCTCACCAGAAAAGATATTGGTGAAACCAAAGATAGAATGAAGCACTGTTGACTTACCGGCACCGTTAGGCCCGATCAAGCATAGCGACTGACCTTTGGCGATCTTAAGGGTGAAGTCATGCAGAATCTGCATCTTGCCATAACCAGCACATAGCTTGTTGATGGTCAGGAAGCTATCATCCTTGGCCAGTTTATCCAGTTTTTCCAAGTTTGGCGCGTTAACGGCAATTTTCGCCGCTTCCTTGCCCACTTGGTCGACGGACATAACAACATCAACTTTACCAGCGCCATAGCCGCTAACCTTCTTCGATGCCGCACCCTTCTTGGCAGATGCCTTTGTTGCAACTTTCTTGGTTGCAACTTTCTTGGTTGCAGCCTTCTTGGTTGCAGCTTTCTTGGTTGCAGCTTTCTTGGTTGCGGCTTTAGATTTCGCAGCTTTCTTTGTGGTTACTGCTTTAGATTTCGCAGCCTTCTTAGCTGACGTTGCCGCTTTTTTGGTGACTTTCTTCTTCGCTTCAGCCATTAGTGGCCTCCCAGATAAGCATCAATTACGCGTTGATCATTCTGAAGGTCTTTCGGCTTACCATCGGCAAGCATCTGACCGTTGGACAAACAATAAATATGTTCAGCCAAGTTCATGATGACGCGCATATTGTGTTCAATCACGCAGAGGGTGATACCCAGTTCTTCATTTGCCCGCTTAAGGCGATCAATCAAGCCATTGATCAGTGTCGGGTTAATCCCTGCTGTTGGTTCATCAAGCAGCAACACTTTAGGCTCATTCATCAAGGCCATGGCAAATTCTAGAAGTTTCTGCTGACCAAAACTTAAATCACCTGAAATCAGGTTTCGCTTTGAATACAGCCCAACAAATTCCAAAAGATGTTCAGCTTTGTCCTTTACCTCACCACTGCGGGAGCCAAAAATCTTGTTATTTGACCCTTTGCGGTGTGACACGGAAATCAGCATGTTATCAACGCAATTCATCTTTCCATAAATACGTGTCTGCTGGAACGTCCGCAACAGACCAAGGCGGGCAATATCACCCACACGCAGCTTGGAAATTTCTGTGCCATCAAATTTGATCGACCCTTCATCAATCGGGTGATACCCAACGATAGAATTAAACAATGTTGTTTTACCACACCCATTAGGGCCGATGATCCCAGTGATGCTGCCTTGCTTTACCGACATCGTAATATCGACATTAGCCTTAACACCACCATAGGATTTAGACACATTATTGACTTCGATAATATTAGTCATGATTACGCCTCCGATTTATCTTCGCGTGAAGACGAATCCACGACGATACCAAAATATTCTGGGTATTTACGCTGAAGCCAGCCCATCAGACCTTCTTGGAAATACACAATATTCACAATCAGGATCAGACCCAAGGCAACCCACTGCCAGCCTAGTAACACAGTCCATGTCGTTTCTTTGATGACATGGAACAACACCGCACCAACAACAGGGCCCCATAACGTGCCCTTGCCGCCCAACAGCGCCATGGCCACCATGAAGATACCAAATGTTGCGGTTGGGAATGCCACTTCGACCGGTTCAATAAAGCCAACCATGTTGCCGAATACAGCACCAATACAGCCCATGAAGAACGCAGTCACGGCCCAACCAATTTGCTTATGCTTCAAGGTCGGGATGCCCATAGCTTCGGCCTTGTCTTCATCATCACGGATCGCGTTGATGGCAAGTCCAAACTGGGTGGAATACATCCAGCGCAAGACAAAATGCGCTATCGCCGCCAACACAAAACAGAACCCGTAGAAGAACAATGACCTAAATTCAATGTCACCTGGGAAGAACGGCATAGAAATACCTGATCCGCCGCCGACATAATCAAACGTACCTGTCAGCTGACCAGCTGCAACCGCGAGCCCCAGTGTGCCAATGGCAAAATATGGGCCACGCAAACCAAACATGAATGTGCCAAAGATCAAGGCAAGAATGGTTGCCCCAATACCGCCGCCAATAATACCCAGATATAGACCTGTGTAATATTCAGATTCGGTAAATTCAGGCTTAATCGCACCAAAGGCAGAGGTGTAATCAGCAACATTATAGAACATCGAAATTTGGATAATGGCGGAGAAATACATCCCTGCCCCAAAGAAGGTGATATTCCCCAGTGAATTGTAGCCGGTTTGACCGCCAAGCATGTCCCATGTTGATGCCATGAGCACCATCACCCAAAGCACCGCCATTTGCTGCACATAGTTAGGGAACAGAAAAGGCCCTGCAACACTCGCAATCAGAATAGCAACATATAAAAGAATTGTTTTATTAGACATTACCGCACCACCTGACGTTGACGACGCATTTGTATCTGGCGCCAGATCAAGACCACCAGCAACATACCAACTGCCGCCGCCACTTGATATTCCGCACCCATAATGATGCCTGTATATTGTTCAATGAGCCCTAGCCCAAAACCTGTGCCAATAACTGCTGGCAAATTGCCCAGCCCGGCCGCGGTTACAATCGCGAAAGAACGAACGGAATACACAATGCCGTAGAATGGCTGTAGTACCCAGATCATTGAGACAAACACACCTGCCGCACCACAAATCGCAGCATTGAGTGAGAAGGTGAACGCAAAAATACGGTCGGTATCAATCCCCAATACACGTGCGGCACGTGCATCTTGTGCAGTTGCGCGAATGGCCTGCCCTGTGCGTGATGTCCGCATGAAGATAACCACAGCCACCGCTAATGCCATCGCCAATACAAGCGATACAATTTTAACGGTTGGGATCGTCACAAAGCTGTCAAAGGCGGTGAGGATTGGTAATTCTGAATCGATAGTCTGCACTTCTGGACCAAAGATCAGGTTTATCACCTGCTGTACCAGCAAGGAAAGACCGAACGTGGCCAACAGAGATGTGAACATATCTTGGTCAATCACCCGACGGATGATTAAAATATAGACCAGATAGCCAAATACGAACATTAACGCCATGGATGCGATCAACATAATTGGGATGATCAGCCATGTCGGCAATCCAAGTTGATGAAGCGGGCCAAATAACGCATAAGCGATATAACCCCCCATGATTACAAAGTCACCCTGTGCCAAATTCTTAACGTTCATCACACCCCAAACAAGGGCAAGACCGTAAGCGCTCAACGCGAAAACAGCCCCGACGAATACACCGTCAAGAATCATTTGGACATTCATTACAGGTGCCCAAACGAATAAAAGTTGCAGATTATCGAGCATCGTCCCCTCAGTCTTTTTATATTGTTATTATTGATAAAGTATTGATAAAGATAAGAAAAAGGAGAGCCTAGAACAGGCTCTCCTTAAAATGTATTAGTAACCAGGCTTACGCGGGAATTCCATGTCCTTGGCAGTTACAACAAGGTTGTAGTTACCATCGGAATCGATCTGACGCATAAACATTGGCTTTGCAATGTTGTTCCCTGCAGCAGAGAACTTGATGTCGCCATAGAATGTTTCTATTTCAAGGGCTGAAATCGCATCACGTACCTTGTCCTTGTCAAAGCTGTTTGCAGCTTCGAACGCTTCTTTCCAGACCAACACCGCAGCAGATGCCTGGGCTGACTGGTAAGGGACAGATGTGTATGAAGGATAAGCTTTCTTGAAGCCTTCGTTCCAATCAGACGCAGAACCGAATAGCGGGTCAGACTTTGGAATACCTTCTACCCACTGTGTCGCACAAAGGATGCCTTTGGCTGATTTCGGGAACTTTTCCTGAATCTTTGCAGCTTCACAATGTGTCATGCCGATAATCGGAATGTTGACCTTCATTTCTTCAAGCTGACGTGCCGCAGTTGCAGCACCTTTTGAGTGACCAGATACGATCAGCACATCTGGACGAAGTGCTTTTGCTTTCGTCAAGGTTGCAGACATATCAGAAAGGTCAGCAGGTAGCTTGTCATCAATCACGATCTTCATGCCATATTTCTTGGCCGCATCAACAACACCTTCACGAACGTCGAGTGAGAATGGATCATTTTCAAACGCGAGCGCAACTTTTAGCTTTGATGGATCATCAGCTGCTTGTGCCGCCAATTCAATAGTGGTGGACAGATACTGCTCTGACGTTGAAAGCACCGCAAAGAGATACTTGTAGCCTTGGGTGAAGAGCGAGCGTGACGCACCTTCAGCTTCAACCATTGGCACACCAAACTTTTCAGACACTGGCGCAATCGCCTTTGTCATACCTGAAGAGTACGGGCCAAGCATATAGTCAACACCATCCTGCTGGATCAAACGTTCCGCAAGCTGGGCACCACGTGCAGGTGTAGATTCGTCATCATAATAAGTAACAGCGAGCTTATAGCTCTTGCCGCCAACCTTAACACCGCCAGCAGCATTAATAACATCCACCGCATAGTCATAGCCGCGCTGTGTGTGCAGACCGTTTGTGGCGTATTTACCAGTTAATGAAATGGAAGACCCCAGCGTGATTGTATCACCTTCGACTTTAGCAAGCGCAGAACCTGCCATGCCGAAAGATGCGACAACCGCAGCTGAAACTGCCATTGTTTTTAATGAATGAAACTTCATTTTTATCCTCCGAGTTTATATTTGGAATTAATGTTAATGTATTTAACCGCGCTGTCTAGTTACAAGTGCAAAAAATCGTAATAAAACCGACATATTTTAGGACTTAAAAGTCATTCTTAATAGCCAATGGCCATGCCGTCTTTCCGTGGGTCTGACCCAGCAGTATAGATACCAGTCTCAAGATCACGGATGATCGCTTGCCCACCACCAATAGGTGCGGCCGGATAGTCAAGTTCATGACCACGTGCCCTTAAAGCCTCCGCAACATCTTCGCCATAGGCACCTTCGAGCTGCAACACACCTGCATGTGCAAAACTGCGCGCCGCATCTAAGGCTTCTTGCGGGTTCATTCCATGGGCAAAAAGGTTAGACATCAACATAGCATGGCCAGCAGCTTGATATTGCCCGCCCATGACGCCAAATGGCCCTACCAGTTGGTCACCTTTACTAATCATGCCTGGGATAATTGTATGAAGAGGGCGTTTACCGCCTGCAATTTTATTCGGATGGTTTTCGTCAACACGGAACGCCTTGCCGCGTGACTGGAACAACACGCCATATTCAGGGGTAGAGATGCCAGCGCCAAAATCATCAAAAATAGAATTGATCAATGAAACCGCCATGCCATTACTATCTACTGCAGCCAGATAGATGGTGTGCGGATGGGTCGGGAAATCACTGCCCGTAAACGGCTGTGCTTTGGTCATATCAACCATATCGACAAATGTCTTGATACTGTTATCGCTCAACAACCAATCCACGGGCACGTCATCATGTTCAGGATCAGCAACATATGTGTCGCGCAAGCGATACGCAATTTTTGCACATTCCGCCAAGACATGAACGCGGTCCACATCATTCATGGATGCCACGTCAAAATGTTCAATCATCTTAATCAAGACAAGCGCGGCAACACCCTGCCCATTTGGTGGGCATTCCCAAATGGTATGACCTTTATATTCAGCCGAGATAGGGGCAACAAAGGAAGATTCTGTTGCGCTAAAATCAGTTTCATCATGGAAACCGCCCATTGATGTCAGTTTTGCCACCATATCTTCGGCAACAGGACCTTTATAAAACCCATCACGGCCATGTTTAGCGATCATGCGGAATGCTTCGGCCAGTTTTGGCTGGGCAAACACGTCACCTGCTTTATAAGCAGCACCTGATTTAAGATATTGCGCAGCTGCATCCGCATCATCTGCAACATTTCCTGCATGAAGCCCCCAGTCACGTGCCACACGGTCATGCACCGCGATACCATTGGCGGCATAATCAGTAGCAGGTACAAATAGGCGGTCCCAATCAAGACTGCCAAAACGGCCATGAAGCTTGGACCACGCATCCACCGCACCGGGAATAGTAACGGCATGTGGGCTATGACGCGTGATCTCATCAACGCCTTGGCTTTTTAATGCATCAACACTAATGGCTGTCGGCGCACGGCCAGACCCATTAATGGCCGTGATATTTGTTGAGCCGTCTTCAGACACCAATGCAAAACAATCACCGCCGATACCGGTCATATGTGGTTCAGCCACAGAAAGAAGTGCCGCTGCCGTGATCGCCGCATCAACGGCACTGCCGCCTTCGGCAAGCACTTTCATGCCGGCTGCCGTCGCCATCGGGTGTGAGGTGGTGATAAGGCCATGTTGAGCACGAACCGCTGAACGGCCGGGAAGTGAAAAATCGCGTGTCATGATAATTACCTTGGGGGAGATGAATTAAATAGATACCTAACATTATAATAAATCAGGCCGTTGGCAAGCCACGACGTGACATAAAATTCAAACCCAACACAGCATCGCAACATAACATACGGCCATACTTAATGTTTAGGCGAAAAACTTAACACATTTACGGAAGGAAATGGTGCGGCTGGAGGGACTTGAACCCCCACGTCTTGCGACACCAGAACCTAAATCTGGCGTGTCTACCAATTTCACCACAGCCGCAGCGCGTGATGCGGATTATATAGCAGGACTTAACCCCAAAGGGCAACCCCTATCGTGGTAAGATTTCTGCAGGAAATATATGATCACCGTCATCATTAAGTGGCATCGGGATAACTTGGTCAACGAACGCCAAATCAAGGTCTGTGTAAAGATGTGGAAATAGCGCACCACCGCGAGATTCTTCCCAAACAAGATCAAGACCATCAGTGCTAATCTTCACCAATACAAGGTCTTCAACGCCATTGAAATGAAGATGTGCTGTGGCCGCAACTTGGTCTGCCGTGGAAAAATGAATAAATCCATCAGCAAGGTCAATCCCTGCCCCCTTGAACACACCTGCGTTAGATGCGGTTTCCCAAATATCATCAGGGCATATTTTGTAAATATAATCAGTCATGATGCGACCTTATATGATGGCGACGTTTAGAACAAGCCAGCGGCAACTCAATGATTGCAAGACGCGCATGAAAACGATAGGAATATGTTGGATTTAATTCATCGATATGGAGTCTCCCCCTATGACTAATGCACTATCTCTTTCACATGCCAACACTATCATCACTGGCGCCCTTGCCAAAGCACGCGCTGATCAGATGAAACCGCTTAGCGTCATCGTTCTTGATGCACGCGGTGCGCTTGTTGCCGCACAATCTGAAGATGGCGTCAGCATCATGCGTTCGCGTATCGCCCATGGTAAGGCCAATGCCGCTATTCAGTTGGGGATGGGTAGCCGTGCATTGATGAACCGCGCTGAACAGCAACCATATTTTGTATCTGCTATTAACGGTCTTGCAGGTGGTGACCTTGTTCCTGTACCTGGCGGCTGTTTGATCATGGATGGTGACACACTAATCGGTGCTGTTGGCATTTCTGGCGACACATCAGACAATGATGAAATTGCGGCTGTTGCCGGTATCGAAGCGGCATCACTTACCGCCGTTACAGGTTAATGACCGCATCACCACCAAAGATGGCGCTTCTCCTTGGATGGGGAGGCGCCATGCCTTTTATGGCAGCAGGTATCGCGAAAGTTTTTGGCGGTCCTGTCATTGATCTTTATGCCCTGTCATGGGGCACGGCTTATGCTGGCGGCATCATCACCTTTATTGGTGCGGTGCAATGGGGCGTTGCCCTTGACCACAAAAAAGAAAAGACGCGAAATATACTGTTTATCTGGTCTGTTTTACCCGCACTTGCAGTCTGGCCTGTCATGACATTACCGCCGATCTTACGCTTGCCATTCTTCATCATAGGGTTAGTAATCCTGTGGGCGGCAGATATGATATTTTATAAACTGGGCCACCTGCCCCGCTGGTATATCAAGCTACGTCATGGGTTAACGGCCGTTGCAACAGTGTCACTAACGGCCTTGGCGTTTGGATAGCTGCTATTTACTGCGCAGCATAATAATATTGCCGCTGACGACCAAGGCAAGGCCAAGCACCGCCAATAGCGACCATTCATAACCTTCATAAATGGTAGAAATTATCAGCGCCCCAATGGGGAAGATGGCGGTTGCATAACTTGCTTTACCTGAACCGATACGCCCCACTAATGTTAAATATGCGGAAAACGCAAAGACGCTTGAAATAACCGCAAGCCAGAACAAACTACCGATATATTTAAAGGTCATCTCAACTTGAAAGTCATGACCACGGATAAGGCTGACAACGGCCAATATAGCAACGCCATACATCATCCCCCAGCTATTAGCCGTCATAACATGCACACCTGATTGCTGACTTTTGGCAGATATTAAATTCCCAACACAGAAGAACAATGTTCCCACCAAGCATAAGATAAGTGATGATAATGCCCCAACGCCCGCGCTTAACTCTGGGCTGAACAATATCCCCACACCGATAAAGCCCATCATGGCAGCAATCACCATGGTGATTTTTGGTGCTGTCCTTGTCAGTGTTGCCACAAGGAAGATGTTGATCAGCGATGCGGTCGAAAACACAACGGCCAATAACCCTGATGTGGCGTTTATGCCGCCATAATAGAAGAATGTAAAATTCATGCTAAAGAGACAAACGCCAAGCGTGATAAATTTCAAATGGTCTTTGGCCTTAACCTTAAGCGGGTAGCCTAACGCCGCGGTAATGATGAACATCAACGCAGAAGCAATGAAAAACCGCAGCAATAATGATATTTCGGGTGCCACCATGCCGAGTTGCCATTTCAATGGAAGCCAGCT
>CBFIAO010000078.1:0-9601 GCA_965660595.1 Puniceispirillales bacterium (SeqCode)
ATGATTATACCGAGCAATGTGAACATGATGATGACCCTAAGACAACAGTCGATGTAAAGGGGGACGAAAAATCCGTTGATGGATACGGTAAATATCGTGAAGAAAAACGAAAATGCTATAGCAACAGCGTGACCATCGCATCTGCTGATTATTCTTTCGCAGATGATGGCAAAGGCAATGAAACAGGAACATTCGCTGGCGTTTGGGCATCTGAAACCACCAGTGATGATCTTTATAATAAATATGGTTCTTTCATCGAATTGAGTGTCCGTAACAGAGAGCAGACAAAAAAAGATAAGGGTGAAATTGATACCATTCGCATGAATATTGGCGGGTATATGGTGTACCGAACTGCAGCCAGCTCATTCTTGAGCAGTTACATCACTGTTGGCATGTCACAATCCACTTATGATCTGACCTATGAAAAGGTTAAATCTTCTGGCGATTTCCTTGCCTATAATGCCGGAACAGGCATTGGTTATACAGGTGAGATGCGCAGTGATTATGTCAAATTCTCACCCAACTTTTCTTTTGATATTTTTGCAACAGGATATCAAACCTTCAAAGGTGACTTCAACATTGAAGGTGATATTTACAAGCGAGATATCGAACAGAGCATCTTGCACAAAGCCACGTTTAGCGTTGAGCCGTTAATGCGTATTTATTCATCGAAAGCTTTTGCTGAAGCATCAAGCGTCACCACCATTGCGCCTTCTATCTTCTGTACCGCAAGCAATAACGGTAGTGAATGCGGGTATAGTTTGCTGGCTGAAAACGTCACCCGAAATCTTTGGGGCACAGATTTTACAACACGGTTGAGTTATGAGAGCGTTGATGATCTGACGACAACATCGCTTAGTTTAAAGGCCAATAGTTATCTGTTTGGAAACAAGCTTATCCGCCTTGCAAATGAGGTCACCGCACAGCAGAGAACACGGTCGACATCAGCACCTGCGTCATCTGCTTCGGCGTCATCTGCTTCGGCATCATCTGTCTCCACCGACCCTTATTTAAGTTATAAGGTCTATATTGAAATGCTTTATTAAGGATAAATGGATGTTCGCACGACCAGCATATGCCGCCATATTATGCGCTCTTTTTCTTAATACATCTGCGCATGCAACCACTGTCCGTGAAATGCATTTGATGTGCCGTGACTACGAACGTAAAAACTTTAACGTGGTCACGAAACCGCATGCGTATTGTGCTGGATATTTTCAATCACAGATTCAATCAGCCTATGCTATATGCAATACGTTGAAAATTCTTTACCAAGAAAAACCTGCACAGCGTGACGTTATTATGGGCACTGCGTCACTTTTTGGTACATCAGCCACAGCAAAAGATTATCGCAGCGTCATTGCAGCTTTTAATAATTGGGCTGATGGCAAAGATGAATTTGTGAAAAAGAACCCTGCACTTTTTCTGCATAGTTACTTATCCGTCAATTTCCCTTGTCGCCCTGACCTGCCTGTAGCAGCAACAGCAACCGACGCTGACTAATAAAAAAAGCCCCCCGATTGGGAGGCTTTTTTTAACGAAAAGTCTAGAAATTTAAAGTTTAAACTTCTTTGTGATCGAGAACATAAACTTGTTTGATGTAACATCAGCAGAGTCCTGGTTTGAACTTGTTTTGCTGTGGCTCACATCCAACCCTAGCGACACATCACCTAATGGTGACCAAAGCTGGCTACCTTTGATGCTGTAACCAAGCGTATAGATCTGGCTGTTGTCTTTACGTTTGGTGTTTGTGTCGACTTCTTGGCGGTCAAATTTCGCAGACTTATAAGTTGCTGTTGCAATAAGTCGTTGTGAATATGGCAACACGCGAACACCAATTAGCGTAAAGCTGGTGGTGGATTTCATAACACGATCTTTAGCTTTTTCGATGTTTGCTGCCGTATCGTTTTTCAGGTCTGAACTTGCATCTGCATAAGACAATGTCCCACGAAGGAATGTTTTCCCGCCGATCAACCCACCAAGATACAGCGAATGTGTTTCTGTTGTTGAGTCAGAAAGATCAGCTGTACTGGTATTCTTGTGGTCACTTGAAGACGTGGCGAAGATATAGCCACCTGAATTGCTGTCACCAAACTTGCGGCCCACCTCAAACTTCATGGTGTTTATTGCGATATCAGTATTCACTGTTTCAGTATTTTTCTGATTCACGCGATCCAAATTGGTGCGTGCAAAGTCAAACTTGGTGGTGATACCATTTGAAAACACCTTTTCCATTCCAAGGTTACCCGCGAAGGTTGTCGTATCAGCGTTAAGAGTATCTTTACCATCCTTACGCTTACCAGACAGGCCGAAAAGAATGTTCAGATCATCATTTTCATTAAGGCCATAATTTCCGCGAATACCGACAGAACCTTCAGAGATAGTGTCGGTGATTTTATCGAACTTTTCGTTCACTGGATCAGGCAATGGGAAGTTAGCACCGCCGGATGTACGTTCACCACCTTTTGGCCATGAGTTCACGTTATCAGTACGGCCCATGCTTGCCTTAACCGTAACCGTAGCGTCCCAAGGACGACCATCACGCTTAATCGCAGTAATCAGGTTTTTTGCCTTCTGAATATCTTCGGCTGGCAATTTCAGGCGTGTCATGAGCTGAAGTTCTTCAAGCACTTCTTCACCACGACCAAGTGAAGCGAGTAGCTGTGCACGGAAGAAACGAGCACGAATATCAGCAGGCTTTGCGATAATCAGTTGCTCAATGCTTTTTAGCGAAGCTTCAAGATCACCATTAGCAAAAAGCTGTTGTGCTTCTTTACGCTTGGCGTCCAGCTCGGCTGGGCTCATGCTTGTTTGGGCAAGCGCCACGCTATTTAATGCGGCAGTCACACCTAATACAAGGCCAAATTTAATGGCCGTCTTGAAGGATTTATTCATAATAAAATACTCAGGCAAGAAGATGTTAGCGCATACGAATATGCGCTAACTTAGGTATGAGAAAATTACTCGCTGCGGTCGTCAACAACTGACATCTCGTTGATGACAATTGACTTATCAGCATCAGACAGCTGATTGAACAGTGAGTTTTGATCACTATAAGTAGCGTCGGTAAGCTCGAAGCTTCCCTGACCTACGATTGATTTACCAGCATCAGACAAGCTGTTGAAGCCCTGGAGGGTGTCACGAACTTCTTCGATGCTGAAATCACCGCTTTCGATCACTTCACCAATTGCTTCTAGAATGTCAAAGTCAAAAAACTCAGCGTTTGACGCGACAATTTCAAGAGCAGCAGTTGCATCTACGGCTTCTTCGCTCGTGATTAAGCCTTCGGAAATAGCTTCAGAAACAGCGTCTGAGATTGCGATATCAACATCGCCGTCAATAGCACCGCCTACTTCAACTTCAGCTTCAACTTCTGAAAGTTCATCGTCTGACAAACCTTCAAGTGCTGAGGCAAGTGAAGGCACCTGAATTTCGATATCTACATCTGTAGTTTGCGCGAATGCTGGAACCGCAGATACGGCAGAAGCTACGGTGGCAGCAAGAATAATTTTTTTCATAACAACGTCCTGTGGAATATATTAGAATTAATGAATCCTTAATACTTTCTTCGCGGAATTACAAGTTAAGAAACCCTGTCACCAATCACATTATTGTGACCGCGGGATAAATACCTAAAGGAACATTATTTTTATATGGGGAAAGTGGTGCCCGGAGGCGGACTCGAACCACCGACACGCGGATTTTCAATCCGCTGCTCTACCAACTGAGCTATCCGGGCATACGCAAAGCGTGTTGATTTTTATAAACATATCCAGTGCGCCTGTCCAGCCATCATCATCATCTTGGTGAAAATTTATTTTGGTGCATTTATTGACCAAAGTCACCTTTGACGATTTTACCTTCTTCCATCGCTTCAATGATAGCTTTTTCAAGCTGTTCTAAATCTGCACTATCAGGTTCTTCAACAGCTGGAATACCATATTGCCCTGAGAACCAACGCCCCAGATCAGCATGAGAGCAACGTCGCGAACAAAACGGCGAGTGATCTTTTTCTGCTGTTTTTCCGCATGTTGGACATTTAATCGCCATTTGTACTTCCTTTCATCAGCAGCATCAGAACATGTTCAACCATCGCGTTGAACCATGGTTGATGTATTATCTGAAATAAGTTTTACCTGAAAAGCAAGTGGCGCCTTCATCTGATTGAAGATTTTAGCCCCATCATGGGCAAGCCAATCAATTCCATCTTGAGGAAGACGCAAGGTCAAGTCGCCCGGCATACGGGTATGATGATGCTTTTTTATCCAACGCAGGACATCAAGGCCAAGATGACGGCCAAGTGGTAATATTTCATCCGACAATACACGGTCACGCCAAGGACGTGCCATTGTATACAACCCACCGCGTGTAAAGCCATGCAATGACGGCTTATACGGATCATTTTTGGCTTCAGCTTTGAGCAAGTTATGAATGGCGTGTTGCCCTTGCGGGTCTAGTCGCGGAAAATCAATAACAATAGGCCCACCAATACGGCGCAACCGCAGCTGGCGCATTAATTGAGGCACCATCTTTTCTGCCAACGCAAGCGGTGCAAGGCGTGAGTCAGCACTGTCACCATCAATAACAGCAGCCCCTGGCGGCGTCGATATAGCAATATTACCACCATCAGGAAGCCGTAAGTACGGCTGATGGGCCGCCGCTAATTGATCATCAATATTAAGTGCAGCCCAGTGAGCACCATCCATATCATCAGCAATAGTTGCGCCTGGCGCAGCTATTTTAGCTCTAGCTAGCGCATCTGGCGCTGGCGTTATAATGCCCGATGTGGAGGGCATGTCTTTTGGCGAAATATGTCCCGCTTCTTTCAGTTGAAGTGGTTTACTGCCAACGCCGTCATCACGTGCATCACTGACAACAGTCGCCGCGATCATATCACCTGGTTTATGGTCATGATGGTCCTTAAGGCGAAGGCTGGCTATAACGTCATCCAAGGTAACAGTCGCGCGATTATGTTGGGCAAATTTTTGCGTGATGCGTACGGCCACTACCGCACCTGTTTGATACGGATGGCGGGTACCATCATCGATCCAGATTTGGTCAAGCTGCCCTGAGCGTATCAGCGCAACACGGCGGTATGACGGCAGATCATCAACAATTATCATGTCTGTTGATGTCATATCATGTCACCCGTTTGGCCATTGATACCCCAAGCCTTTAAGACATTGAGCCGTTTCAAAACAAGGCAGTCCAACAATACCCGTATAAGACCCATCCATCCATTGGATATATTGTGCCGCCGCGCCCTGAATACCATAACCGCCAGCTTTTCCCTGCCATTCACCTGTGGTGATATAGGCATCTATTGCGGCGGTATCCATGCGCATAAATTTCACTGATGATACCGATATCCGTGCAGTGCTAGGTGTCGTGCCATCAGGCTGTATCGGTGATGATAAATTCAGGGCCGTCAAGACGCGGTGACGCCGCCCTGACAATAGCTTGAGAAAATTGCGAGCTTCAGCTTCATCAGCAGGCTTGCCCAAAATACGCTGGCCGAGGCAAACAACAGTGTCAGCAGCCAAACAAAAGCTGTCATGATAGGCGGCGGCAATGGCGGCGCGTTTTTCAGCCGCCATACGCATAACATAGTGCCGAGGGTGTTCACCTTTGTGAGGTGTTTCGTCAATATCTGCAGGAACAACATCAGCAGGCGTGATACCAATTTGCGCCAATAACTCCAATCGGCGGGGTGATGCGGAGGCAAGTATCAGTTTATCCATCATGATATCCTCAAGATCCAATTAAAGCTAAAACGCACGTAAACGCGATCACCTAAGATACTGTGATCTTAGCATGCTGGTCAAAGATATGTAACAATAGGGCTACGCTTTACTTGAAGCGGAACGTGATACGTCCTTTGGTAAGGTCGTATGGTGTCATTTCAACATTCACACGGTCACCTGCCAAGACACGAATACGGTTTTTTCGCATCTTACCACTCGTATGGGCCAACACTTCATGGTCATTATCGAGTTTGACGCGGAACATCGCATTCGGCAGCAATTCGGTTATTGTTCCAGAAAACTCAATAACATCTTCTTTGGCCATGCAGCGGTCCTTTTCATATGGTTGCATTACGTATAAGGTTTTGACGGAGAGACCAGTGCTGGTCAAGACTTTTATTCAGTTTCTGTGGGAAAACGGGCATGTAGCTTTTCGTTAATTACCGTTCGGACTTGACGATACGCGGCCAAACGTTCCTCACGTACATCACTTGCAAGGGCGGCATCAAAGACTGGCCAATATTCAACTTCGGTGGATTTACCTTCTGCCAATCTTTTAGCAATTTCATGCGACTCTGATGAAAAACAAATAATTAAATCAAAATATTCATCTTCAAGATCTGCAAAACTTTTTGGAACATGACCAGACATATCAATGTCCATTTCTTCCATCACCGTGATGACAAAACCATCGGGCACGCCTGCATGAATACCGCAGCTATCCACAAATACTTTATTAGGAAACATTGCCTTGGTCAGCCCTTCAGCGATAGGAGAGCGGATCATGTTATGGGTACATGCAAAAAGAATTGTGCCGGGTAGCGCCGAGTGATCGGTCATAATGCACCTCTAGATTTTAATACACAGATCAAGCTGAAAAGACGGCGGGATGTATTTTCATCCATCACCACTTTACCAGATAGTCGATCGAGTAAAATTTGTGAGCCTTCGTTATGAAGCGAGCGTCGTCCCATATCAATAGATTGAATTTGAGATGGGGTTTTGGTGCGGATCGCATCATAATAACTGTCACAAACCATTCGGTAATCACGAATAATTCGGCGCAGCGGTCCCATCGCAAGGAAGAACCCTACCATCGGTTGATCATCAACTGATCGAATATCAAAATGAATATGCCGCAGGTCAGCCCTTAAAATAAGATGATAAGGACCATCATGTTCCGGCAGGGCAAAGCTATTGGATTCAATTAGGTCATAAATGGCGATAGAGCGTTCATGCTCTGCTTCTGGAGAGAGCCGTGGAGCATCAGGCTGATCTAATTTGATCAAAACTATTTTTGATGTTTCAGATTGATCAGCCATCTTTGGCAACCTAACGATTTAATCGGCGCAACACCGACAAGCCATGAGCTTGCAACCCTTCAGCATCAGCCAATGTTGCCGCAGCATGACCAATAGCCGCCAATGCATCTGCATCACAATGCACCATGGTGGTGCGCTTCATAAAATCGAGCACACCTAGGCCAGATGAAAACCGTGATGTCCGTGCCGTTGGCAAGACATGGTTAGGTCCGGCAACATAGTCGCCAATTGCCTCAGGCGTCCATGGCCCAAGAAAAATTGCACCAGCATGACGGATTTGTGCGGCAATATCTTCAGGATCAGATGTGATAATCTCAAGATGTTCTGCTGCAATCTGGTTGGCTAGGGCCACACCTTCATCCCAATCCTTAACCGTAATCAAGGCACCATGGTCACGCCAAGACGCCCCAGCAACAGCAGCACGTTCTAGGGTGGGAAGAATAGCATCAACAGATGCCGCCACTGCATCAGCAAAAGCAGCATCAGGAGTGATAAGAATGGCTTGCGCGGCTTCATCATGTTCAGCTTGTGATAGAAGATCGATCGCGATCCAGTCAGGATTATTATCACCATCAGCCATCACCAAGACTTCGGATGGGCCAGCGATAGAATCAATACCTACTTTGCCAAAAACTTGACGTTTTGCAGCCGCAACAAAAGCATTGCCAGGACCAACAATTTTATCAACTGGCTTAATGCTATCCGTCCCATAAGCCAATGCCGCAACAGCTTGAGCACCGCCAATGGTCCAAACTTCAGAAATGCCGGCAATATGCGCCGCCGCAAGCACCATGTCAGATACTTCACCGCCAGGCGTTGGCACCACCATGACGCGGCGTGGCACTTTGGCGACTTTTGCTGGAAGCGCATTCATCAACACTGAAGACGGGTATGCAGCCTTACCCCCCGGCACATAAAGACCAGCTGCATCAACTGGCGTATGACGCAGGCCAAGGCCAACACCTTGATCGTCAGTATAGCGAATATCATCAGGAAACTGCTTTTCATGAAAAGCGGTGATCCGGTCAGCCGCAAGATGAAGTGCTGATTTTAAATTTTCATCAATGCGGTCATATGCAGCTTTTAATGCAGCTTGGTCTAGTTGCAAATCCGAGATGGTGTCAGCATGCACGCGATCAAATTTTGCGGTAAGCGCCATCACCGCCGCATCACCACGTGCAATCACATCCTCAATAATTTCTGCAACGACAGCAGTAACATCAGCTTGATCTTCACGTTTGGAATTAAGCACCAATGCAAATTGCTGGTCAAAATCAGCATCACCAGTATTCAGATTATATGGCATTGACGGCATCCCTGATACGCTTTACCCAAGTACCAACTTCATCAGGGCGCGTTTTCCATGCCGCACGATTGACCACAAATCGGCTTGATACCTGAGCAATCTCTTCGATCTCAACAAGGCCATTTGCCTTCAAGGTTGAACCTGTTTCCACCAAATCAACAATGCGCCGACACAACCCCAACCCAGGGGCGAGTTCCATTGCACCATTGAGTTTAATGCATTCAGCCTGTACACCGCGCGCGGCAAAATATTTTGTTGTCACATTCGGGTATTTTGTCGCAACGCGCAAATGTGACCAGCTGAGGCGGTCTTCTTTTTCAGCAGCTTCGAGCGTAGAGGCGACCACCATACGGCAACCGCCAACACCCAAATCCACTGGCGCATAAATTTCAGGATGGTCAAATTCCATCAGCACGTCAGAACCTGCCACCCCCATATGCGCCGCACCAAAAGCAATAAAGGTCGCAACGTCAAAGCTGCGGACACGAATGACATCAACACCTTTGGCTTCGGTCGTAAAGCGAAGACGACGATCAGATTCGTCAAAAAAGCCATCTTCAGGTTCCATCCCCGCAGCTTTGAGGATTGGCCTGATCGCCTTTAGAATACGCCCCTTAGGCAAAGCAAGTACCAAGTTATCAGTGGCAGATTGCCCAAGTTGTTCACGTGATGGATATGACATCCCTACTTGTCCCAAAATAAATATTAATCAGCATTATGGCTTGGCTTAAATTGTGTCGCCCAACCTTCGCCTAAATCAGCGGCATATACCTTAATAGCTTCACATTCAAGCCTTAGCGTTGCCTCGCCCGAGAATACCACTTCAATATTAGAGCTATTTGCACGAATAGCCAATAAATTGAGGACGTTATCACGATCTTGAGGGCTGAACCCGCGCCGCATGATACGTGTAATACCGCTGAAGTTAACGCCGATCAAGCGGCGTGCATCTGCATCATTAACATCGGCTGAAGGCAGATAACGTGCCGCCACCATCAAAAACTGCTGGTGATCAGCATCATATCCCATATCACCAATGAGGACGGTCGCGTCTTGAAGCAATGACGATAATACGGTCAGGTCTTGGATATCTGTTACGGATAATTTCAGGTCTGTCATGATATAAAGTTAGGTTATAAATCACACACGTTTAATAATAGCACCACAGGCCTGCAATTTTGATTCAAGGCGATTATAGCCGCGATCAAGATGGTAAACACGCTGCAATA
>CBFIAO010000079.1:0-9278 GCA_965660595.1 Puniceispirillales bacterium (SeqCode)
AAATTGATTATGTCGCTTGCGAAAGATGGGCTAACGGATATCTATGAAATGGATTTATCCACCCAACAGCGCAGGCGGCTAACAAAAAGCCCATCTATTGACACATCACCATCTTATTCACCAGACGGTGATCGTATTACATTTAATTCGGATCGTGGTGGTGCCCAGCAGATTTACGTCATGAACGCAGATGGTAGCCGTGTGAAGCGTATTAGTTACGGCAAAGGACGGTATGCAACCCCAGTATGGTCCCCACGTGGTGATTTGATCGCCTTTACGAAAATGTATAAGGGCGAATTTTATATTGGCGTGATGAATACTGATGGAACTGGTGAGCGTTTGTTGGCCCGCGGGTTTTTGGTCGAAGCCCCAACATGGGCGCCAAATGGACGTGTGTTGATGTATTTTAAGCAGCAGCCAACTAATGATGATGGTAGCGGTGGTGAGACATATCTTTATAAAATTGATATCACCGGCTTTAATGAGAAGCGGATTATCACACCAAGTTTTGCATCTGACCCTGCGTGGTCGCCAATTTTGCCGTAAGGAAATGACCATAAAAGATGCAAATTTGGTTAAAATAGTAAATTAAGTGAAAAAATGAATACAAATTCATCAGTAATTTGAGTAAAGCCTTGAATAAGGGTTGTTCTTGCGTGTTTTCTAGCGTATAGAATTTCTAGCTAAATTTGTCCGGTTGTCCGGCATATCTATGGGAGTTAAAATCCATGACCAACCGTTTTCTTATTTTAATCGCAGCTATTGGGTTGCTTGCCGCTTGTGAAACTGCGCCAAAGGATGCCGGCGATGCTGCAGGTTCCGCTGCATCTTCTTCAAGCTCAGCATCATCATCTTCCTCTTCTGATGGTTCATCAAGCGCGATGACAGCAGCTGAAGAGTTGACCAGCATTGGCGACACTGTATTTTTTGATTATGATAGCTCTGCTCTATCATCTGACGCGAAAGCAACGCTTTCTTCACAGGCTGCGTTCCTTGCTGCTAACCCATCTGTTACCATCGTTATCGAAGGTCACTGTGATGAGCGCGGTACACGCGAATACAACCTTGCCCTTGGTGATCGTCGTGCATCAGCATCACGTGACTACTTGGTTGCACAGGGTGTAAATTCAGCACGCATCAAAACAATTTCATATGGTAAAGAACGCCCTTCATTTGTTGGCTCTAACCCATATGCATATTCAAAAAATCGCCGTTCAGTTAGCATCATCAAGTAAGTGCTAATGAACGAATAAATTAAACGCCTGATCCGTCTTGGATCAGGCGATTTTTTTTGCCATATTTATGTCTCAATATTTCGTTAGTCTAATTTCTGACTTACTTAGATTAGGATTCGTTATGCGTCGTCTCACTTCATCATTTCAGATCTTGCTTGTCGCTTTTTGTATAAGCGGTCTATCAAGCAATACTGCAGTTGCACAGTCATCCATTGAAATTTTCCAAGATAAAATCTCTGCACTGGAAGAAGGATTGAAAGATATCCGCGGTGTTATCGAAGAAGACTTTCGTGCGCTTAAGCAGTCGCTTGCTGATAATGAAGGCCTAAGTGATGATGAAGCCCGCGCCATTGAAAATAAAATCGGTAAGTTGATTGACCAGATCAGCGCTTTAAACAACCGTATTGAACGTACCTTGCAAGTTGCGACTGATAATGAGTTTCGTCTGTTGCGTCTTGAAAAGCGCATTGAAAGCATGATGCGCATGGGCATTGACGGCAATCTTGCACCAGGCCCGAATAATACTGGTGCAGGCGATGCGCCAGCATCTTCAATTAACGCCGCAGAAAACAACCAATCAAATTGGACCATTGGTGAAGAAACATTATCAGATGAGCTTTCTAGATTGCCGAACACTGATGATGTCCAAACTGAAAATGATGTGCCAGCGGCTGCTGCTGACCCGGCCACAGAAGAGGGTGAGACAGCAACAGCAGTCCAGGTTGAAGACGACGTCCAATCTGTGTTGCCTGATGCTGCACCTGATGAACAGTATCGCTTTGCGCTAGGTAAGGCATTACAAAATGACTTGGAAATGGCAGAACTTGCGTTGGCAGAATTTGTCACCCTACATCCAGAACATGAGCGTGCCAATGACGCAACCTTCTGGCTCGGGCGTGTTCAGTTCATGAAAAGTTCATATGAAAAAGCAGCCATGACCTTCACGTCATTTAATTCGCAATGGCCAACAGATGCACGTCGTGAAAAAACAACGCTATGGATTGCGGAATCTATCTCATACTTTGCGCCAACCAACGAAGTGTGTGACCTGCTGGTATCATTGCCGAACCTTATCGAAGATCCAACTGACACGTTTTATGAGCGTTTGGATAAATTAAAGGCAAAGGCGGAATGTTCGGGCTAGCCCACACCACTGCTAGAAGAAGCGCTCCTAGGGAAAGTGCTCTTAGGGAAAGTGTTGGGGCCAGCGCGCCAGCGGATGATGACACCTTATTTTCTGCCGCATTCTTTATTGAAGGGTGCGGTATAAAATTATCAGACCATCCCATCATCATGGCCGTATCTGGTGGCCCCGACAGCATGGCAATGGCCGCCCATATCGCGGCATGGCATCGTGATCAAGGTTCCCATCCATTAAAAGCTGTGATTATTGACCATGGCATCAGAAATGAGTCTGCGGATGAAGCAATACTTGTTCAGTCATGGCTTGAAAAATTAGGCATTACAGCTGAAGTTTTAACCGTTAATGAGCCCGCCCCCAAAAAAGGGGTGCAGGCATGGGCGCGCGGGCAGCGTTACCGGTTATTGGCAGAAGCAGCACGTAATATGCCAACCCCAGCTTTGGTGGTGACAGGTCATCATGCATTAGACCAGGCGGAAACAATTGCCATGCGGTTAAGCGCAGGGTCGGGGATGGTTGGCATAAAAGGTATGCAGGCCATCACCCGCTATGAAGATATGATGATTATCCGGCCTTTTTTAGATGTGCCGCCAACAACATTACGCCAGATTTTAACCGACCAGCATATTCCTTATGTTGATGATCCATCCAACCAAATGGAAAAATTTGAACGTATCGCGGTTCGTCAGCAAATGGATAGATGGGCAGAAGATGGCATCACCCCGCATCATCTGCGGAAACTTGGCAAGCTAAGCGCGCGGATGACGGCGACTTTAAATCAACATCTGATCGCAAAAATGGCAGGCCTAATGGGGCGAACCAAAGCTGGTGCCATTTGGGTTGATGAACAAGCATTTCATGCATTACCAGATCAAGCTGCGGTATATCTTATCCGTGATATTGTAAGCAAAGGTGGGCAGTCTAACTGGCCAGTGTCAACGCGTGCGGCATCTGTATTGATAAAAAATTTACATGAACGATTTCATCATCATCATGATGATGGTATTGCTGCCACATTAGGCGGATTAGAATGGCACCGCCGTGATGGGGTGGTTTGGATTTATCCAGAAGCAGAACAGTATCATGAAGCAGAAGATTGTGACGCTGGCCGCAGAGTCTATCATCATATTTGGCAGGTTACAGCGCCTTGTGATGGTGTGATAACGCCACTTGGCAAAGAAAATGCAGCTATATTACGCAAGGCCTTGCCTGAATATGTGCGCAGTTTACGTACAGCAATAAGACATCAAGCATCCGCTAACGCATCTATGATGGCGCCTATGCGTAGTTTGTGGCAGCTTCCTGTCTTTAAACCTGCGTCAAAAAAACAAGCCAAAAGGGCAGATTTATTGACCCTTGATGGTTTGATTGCACTTGAAGATGGGGGTATTATCCCCCATGTAATAGAATGCGAGAGTAGTTTTTTGCAAATGTCCAATGACTTCACTATTCGTGATTTGCGGCATGTGAAGTCTGGGCAGTTTATATGAGTTAAAGCTTAAGCGGTGTGCTGCAGGCACGGGAAGAGGTGTTTCCATGAACAACATGGCTAGAAACCTGATTATCTGGATGGTAATTGGCGTCGTCATGCTGGCGATTTTCAATATGTTCCAAAACAATAACGCTGCCTCACCGTCGAGCAAAATTGCCTATTCTGATTTTGTTGCACAAGTTGAAGCTGGCGATATGCGCGAAGTGACTATCGAAGGTAATAACCTTTTTGGAATGACGCGAAACAATATTCCAGTTGAATCGTACATGCCAGAAGGCACAGATGTGGTGGCGTTGTTACGTGAACATAATGTCCGTGTTAAAGCTCGCCCTGATGAAAGTGGCCGTCCTGGTATTTTCTCATTGCTATTGGGATGGTTCCCGATGCTGCTGTTCATTGGTGTATGGATTTTCTTCATGCGTCAGATGCAAGGCGGCGGTCGTAATGGTGCGATGGGTTTCGGTAAATCGCGTGCCAAGATGCTCACAGAACATCAAGGTCGTGTGACGTTTGATGATGTTGCTGGTATTGATGAAGCAAAAACAGAATTAGAAGAAGTTGTGGATTTCCTTCGTGACCCGTCACGGTTCCAACGTTTGGGCGGCAAAATTCCAAAAGGTGTGCTGCTGGTGGGCCCTCCCGGCACTGGTAAAACATTGCTGGCGCGTGCTATCGCAGGTGAAGCTGGCGTGCCGTTCTTTACAATTTCAGGTTCTGACTTTGTAGAAATGTTTGTGGGTGTTGGTGCAAGCCGTGTTCGCGATATGTTTGAACAAGGTAAGAAAAACGCCCCATGTATCATCTTTATTGATGAGATTGATGCGGTAGGCCGCCATCGTGGTGCTGGCTTAGGTGGCGGTAATGATGAACGTGAACAGACGCTTAACCAGATGCTGGTCGAAATGGACGGCTTTGAAGCTAATGAAGGTGTCATTTTGATTGCCGCGACCAACCGTCCTGATGTGCTTGACCCTGCATTATTGCGCCCAGGCCGTTTTGACCGTCAGGTTGTGGTGCCTAACCCTGATGTATTGGGCCGCGAAAAGATTTTGAAAGTACATATGCGCAAGGTGCCATTGGCGAATAACGTAGAAGCGCGCGTGATCGCTCGCGGTACGCCGGGCTTCTCTGGTGCTGATTTGGCAAACCTTGTGAATGAGGCTGCTTTGCAGGCCGCCCGCAAGAATCGCCGCACAGTATCTATGGCTGAATTTGAAGAGGCCAAAGATAAAGTAATGATGGGGGCAGAGCGCCGTTCTATGGTCATGACTGATGATGAAAAGCGCCTAACCGCTTATCATGAAGCAGGCCATGCTGTGGTGGCGTTGCATCAGCCTGAATCTGACCCAATCCATAAAGCCACAATTATTCCGCGTGGCCGTGCATTAGGGATGGTGATGCGCTTACCTGAAGGCGACCGTGTCTCAATGGCACGTGACAAGCTTTTTGCTGACCTTCGGGTTGCATGTGGTGGACGTATTGCCGAAGAATTAATCTTTGGCGAAGAAAAAGTCACTACTGGTGCATCAAGTGATATCCGCATGGTATCTGATGTGGCGCGTCGGATGGTCACGGAATGGGGCCTTTCGGATAAACTTGGTTTCTTGGCGTATTCCGCTGATGAACAAGAAGTGTTCTTGGGCCGTTCTGTGTCACAACAGAAAAACATGTCAGATGCGACGGCATCAATGATTGATGCTGAAGTCAGAAGTATTTCTGATGGTGCATATGAAGATGCGACTAAGATTTTGAAAAAACATGCTGATCAGTTGGAGATCTTGGCGCAAGGGTTGCTTGAATACGAAACCCTTTCCGGTGATGAGATCAAAACATTGATTGAGGGCGGCACGATTGTTCGTGAAGTTGATGATACGCCAGAAGCCCCAAGGGGTAAGACAGGAACAAAGTCTAGAACTGGGATCCCTGGCGGTGTGCGTAAACCAAGTGCGGAAACATCGTCGGATACACCAGACGCTAGCGCATAACAACCTGTTGCGAAGATGATGCTATAGGGCTGGTGATGATACCAACACGCCGAGATAACTTTATGATCCCTCCCTTTTCAGGGGGGGATTATGCTATCCGTACCTGGCTGATGCCGGTGGGCATCATTGCCTATGATGGCGGGAGTAGTGACGAAAATACCGTCATGCCGCTTGCTGGTGGGCCGTATGGCTTTACCCATCTTGATGTATTTATTGATGATGGCGCAGCTATCACGGTCACGCGGATAAATGCCGCAGCTTTGATGGATCATGTGCATAGTGATGGCCGTGATGCCGCGGCTGCTGCATTGGCGCGGCTGAGAGGGGCAAGGCCAAGTTATGCTGGGCTTGATATGTCGTCGGCACAGGTGATGGGCATTATTAACGCAACACCTGATAGCTTTTCTGATGGCGGTGATCATTTGGTGACCGATGTTGCTCTAGCAGCCGCGGCCAGCATGGCAGAAGCAGGTGGACAGATTCTGGATATCGGCGGCGAGTCAACTCGCCCCGGGGCTGAGCCTGTTAGTCATGATGAGGAGTTAAGGCGTATCCTGCCGATTATTGATGCCTTAGCCGCCGCAGGATATATTGTCAGCGCAGATACACGTCATACCGCGGTGATGTCACATGCCCTAGACCATGGCGCAGCTATCATAAATGATGTGGGCGGCTTGCGGGATGAAGGTGCAATTGCACTTGTGGCGGCACGGCAAGCTCCGGTGATGATCATGCATATGCAGGGAACACCTGGTGATATGCAAAAAAACCCATCATATCGGTTTGCTCCACTTGATATTTATGACTGGCTTGAAGATCGTATTATTGCATGTGAGGAAGCAGGCTTGCCGCGTCATCTTATTGCGGTTGATCCCGGCTTTGGTTTTGGCAAAACGCCGCAACACAATATGGAGATTATGTCACATTTGGCCTTGTTTCATGGTTTGGGTGTGCCCATTGTCCTTGGCGTGTCACGTAAGTCGACTATTGCCCATTTCGCACGGGGTGAGGCTGCAAAAGACCGTATGCCCGGATCTGTTGCCTTGACGGCAATGGGCCGCGCACAAGGTGTTCAAATCTTTCGGGTTCATGATGTTTCTGAAACATCCCAAGCATTAGCTAATGCAGATGCATTACTGGCCAGCCGATATTAATCTTCCTAAGTGATGGATGACTAAGTCTTTGAAACCCATCACCAAACCGTTATAGTGATTTATCAGAATTTTGGGGGTGGCTATGTCAGGGTCTCGCATTTTTGGAACAGACGGTGTGCGTGCGCGCATTAATACTGGCCCGATGACTGCAGAAAGCATTATTAGGCTTGCCCTAGCAACTGGAAAATATTTCCTTGATCAGCGCAATGCAGATGCGCAAAAAGCACATCGGCGTCCATTGGTGGTGATCGGAAAAGACACGCGACTTTCAGGTTACATGATCGAAGCTGCATTGCAGGCAGGTTTTGCATCTATCGGGATGGACACACGCCTGATCGGGCCTCTGCCAACACCAGGGATTGCAAATTTAACCCGCACCTTGCGTGCTGATCTTGGGGTGATGATTTCTGCCAGCCATAACCCTCATCATGATAATGGCATTAAACTGTTTGGGCCTGATGGCTATAAACTGCCTGATCATGCTGAGGCTGAGATCAGTAAAATCATCGAAAGTCATATTCCATTGGCTGAGCCCGCAGATTTGGGGCGTGCACGTCGGATGCTTGATGGGCTGGGGCGTTATGTCGAAACTGTTAAAACGGCAATCCCCCGCAATATGCGTTTTGAAGGCATGAAAGTAGTGGTGGATTGCGCCAATGGTGCGGCCTATCGTGCGGCACCAGATGTATTATTTGAATTGGGTGCCGATGTTATCCCGATTGCGGTTAATCCGGATGGGATGAATATCAATGATGGCTGCGGTGCGGTACATCCTAGTTTGATGGCAGAAGCTGTTGTTGCGCACGGTGCTGATCTTGGCATTGCTCTTGATGGTGATGCTGATCGTCTTATTCTTGCGGATGAAAAAGGCGGCATTCTTGATGGTGATCAATGTCTGGCGGTCATTGCTGAACATATGGCCAGCAACGATTTACTGGTAAAGCGTACGGTGGTAGGCACCTTGATGACCAACCATGGGTTAGGTCAGTTTTTAACCAGCAATGACATTGCACTGGAACGAACCAATGTCGGGGATCGTTATATTCTAGAAAGAATGCGCCAAGAAGGCTTTAACTTAGGCGGGGAGCCATCTGGCCATATCTTAATGACAGACTATGCCACGTCAGGTGATGCGATTATGGCATCTTTGAAAATGTTGGCGGCCCTAAAAATGTCAGATAAACCAGCATCAGAAGCATTGCGTAAGTTCACGGCGTTGCCGCAACGCATCATTAACATTAAGGCAGAAGATCGCAGCAATATGATGGCGGTAATGGCCACAGACACCATCAACAAGATGATTGCAGATGCTGAAAAAGGCCTTGATGGTTCGGGACGTATAGTGGTGCGCCCATCGGGGACAGAGCCATTACTGCGGGTGATGGTTGAAGCTGAAGATGATCAGGTGATGAACACCACTTGTGAAGACGTGGCCAATTTTATCACAAATCAGCTCACGTCTTAAGTATGCTGGCGGGCCTATGAGGTAGCCTATGAGGCAACCTATGATGCAGCAGGGGTCTTGCGGCCTAACCCATCATGCAGGTCCAACATTTTTTCCATCCATGTGGCGATCACATCATCACTATCAATGATTTGATAGGTGGAACATATCCGTGCCCATTGCAGGGTGCCAAATAAGACATAATCGGCCATGGCTGGGCCATCACCAGAAATCCAACCTGTTTTAGCCATGGCTTTACGGAATGGTTCAAGCTGTGTCTTCAAGGTTTCTTTAACGTCATCACGCTGTGCGCAAAACTCAGCAAGTGATTTACCGAAACGTGCTTCACGACTTTCGATAAAATACGCTTTATCTGGATCATCTAACTGGTTTGGAATATCCATCATAACGATTTTTGCAATGCTAGGCGTGATGACGGTTTGTACATAAAAATGGAAAAAATCATATGCGGTGCGGCTGGCCATTCCGCCAGGGAAAAGTGAAGGCGCTGGGATGAGCTGTTCTAGACGGTCGGTGATGGCTTTAGAATCGTCAGAAATCGTGCCATCAGCCTCAATCATGCATGGGTATGATTTTCCACCTGCCGCGATCACTTCATCTTTCTGGGTGAAGCTACGATGGCGCATTTCAACATCAAGGCCTTTATGCGCCACGGCCATTTTGGCGTGCCAACACCAAGGGCTTAGTGAACGGTCATCCTTGGTGATGAGGTTATAGAAAATTGGACGCTGGCTTGTCATTAGTAACTCCATTTATGGGGTGATTATTGAGAATAACTTAGTCTGATCACATCATTTTGGAAACCC
>CBFIAO010000080.1:0-9259 GCA_965660595.1 Puniceispirillales bacterium (SeqCode)
AAGGTGATGTGATTGATAAGGATGCGTTCAAAAAACTTGTCAGCTGGCAGATTGATCAAGGCACAAATGGATTGATCCCTGTTGGCACAACTGGCGAGTCTCCAACCCTTAGCCATGATGAACATAAAACTGTTGTTGAAATGTGCATCGAGGAAACGGCAGGACGTGTGCCGGTGATCGCGGGTGCTGGATCTAATTCAACGGCGGAAGCGGTAGATTTTGCGCGTCATGCGGAAGGTGCAGGCGCAGATGCGGTATTGGTGGTAACGCCTTATTATAACAAGCCGCCACAATCAGGGCTATTGCGCCATTTCAATATGGTTGCAGATGCGGTGTCTGTTCCTGTGATTGTCTATGACATTCCTGGTCGTTCTATTATTGCGGTGAATGATGATACATTGGCTGAGATGGCGCAGCACACCAATATTGACGGCATCAAAGATGCGACGGCTGATTTGGCGCGTCCAACGCGTCTTCAAAACTTGATCGGGCCAGGTTTTAGCCAGCTATCTGGTGAAGATGCCACGGCTTTAACGTATCGTGCGGCAGGTGGTCATGGCTGTATTTCGGTTACTGCTAATGTTGCACCTGGGTTATTGGCCGAAATGCATGCTGCTTGGGATGCTGGTAATATTGCTAGGGCCATGGAAATTAACGCCTTGTTGATGCCGCTACATGATGCAATGTTCTGTGAGGCAAGCCCGGGTCCTGTTAAATATGCAGCAAAGCTGCTGGGCCTTTGTGATGATGGTTTGCGTGCACCGCTTGGCGAAATTGCAGATTCAACAAAAGTGCAAGTTACAGCTGCCCTTAAGCATGCTGGCCTTTTGAGCTAGCCAAGCCGAGGAAGGAGCCCACATCAATGGCGGGAAAAACGTCTGGGGCGGGTAGATCTTCTAGTGAAATTTCACATGGCCGGGTCGCGGAAAACCGTAAGGCACGTCATGATTATGAGATTGTGGAAACCATAGAAGCCGGCATGATGTTGCTGGGTTCTGAGGTGAAATCTTTGCGTCGTGGGCGTGCGAGTATCGTTGAATCATATGCGTCTGATGAAGCTGGTGTGATTATGTTAATTAACGCTAATATTCCTGAATATGATGCGTCTCGCACCAAGCACCATCCGACGCGAAAACGGCCGCTATTGCTACATAAAAAAGAAGTCAATCGGCTGATCGGTCTAATCAACCGTGAAGGCATGACGTTGATCCCGCTTGCGATTTATTTCAATGATCGGGGGTTGGCAAAACTTTCCCTAGGACTCGCCAAAGGCCGCAAAAAGCAAGATAAGCGTGAAGCGATTAAAAAGCGTGATTGGGACCGTCAGAAGGCGCGTATTCTAAAGAACCAATAAATTATCGTGCGGCGATGGCTGCCGTGAAGACGTCACGAAACATTTGGGTGGTGAGCCGCCCTGTTTGGGTGTTGTAGCGTGAGCAGTGATATGATGAGATAATGGTTAAGCCGTCATCAGTCACGTGCTGGCCATTATGTGAAAACGGATAATCCTTTTCTTTGAGGCCCAGTGCCTTTAACGCAGATGTATGTCCAATGCGGCCAAGCGTGATCATGACTTTAAGATTAGGCATAGCGGCAATATCTTGGGTTAAGAATTGACGGCAGGTGTTGATTTCTGCCCCGATGGGTTTGTTTTGTGGCGGCACGCAGCGCACGGCATTAACAATTCTCAAATCTTTCAGGACAACCCCATCATCAGGGCGCGATTGATAGACACCTTCTGAAAGGCCAAATTCATCCATCATTTGAAAGAGAAGATCCCCCGCGAAGTCACCAGTGAATGGGCGGCCCGTGCGGTTAGCCCCGCGCATACCAGGTGCAAGTCCGACAATCATAATGCGCGCATCTATAGGTCCATATCCGTTGACAGGGCCATTATGCCAGTCAGGGTTGGCAGCGCGGGCTTCATCTAGGAATGTTGCCAGCCGCGGGCAGAGGCGACAGCTGGTGTCGCGATGAGGAATTGTAGGTGAAGCCATTATTGACCTGTCCTGTTATCGTTAATGATTTCAGCTTCACCGATATCATTGTCGCCTGATGCATTTTGTGGCCGGGATGGGCGTGAGATAGCGTCTTTGATATCCATCACATCAACAAAGTCATCTGTTTGTCGGCGCAATACATCAGCCATCAAAGGTGGGCGTGTTTTTACGCTGGAGATCACGGTCACCCGAATGCCAATATTTTGCACTTCTTCGACCAAGCGGCAAAAATCTCCGTCGCCAGAAACCAGAATAATATGGTCCAATTGAGGGGCCAGTTTAAGCATGTCCAGCGCCAATTCCATATCCATATTGCCTTTGATCCGCTTGCGGCCGGTTTCGTGATCGGTAAATTCACGCGTTTGCTTGGTCACCATGGTGTAGCCGTTATAGTCTAACCAATCAGCAAGCTTTCGGATGGGGGCAAAGTCATTATCATCAGGAAGGGCGGTGTAGTAATACGCGCGCACAAGACGGCCCTGAGCCTTAAAAATTGTTAAAAAGCGTTCGTAATCGACTTCAAAACCTAAAGCTTTCGTGGTGGCATGAAAATTTGAGCCATCTATGAAGACAGCGAAACGGTCATTTTGCCGTAGGGAAAAAATTTCTTTTGTCATGTTGTTGATCTTTTTGTTGTATGTCTTTGGTTTAAATTGATTTTAGTAATATTTATTGAAGCAAAAGTATTAAAATATTTGTTCATTTATATATTATCCTAACTTATTCAATGAATTAAGGAGAGTCAAGATGGGGTCCACACATGACCAAGGGCAGCGTATTTTTTTGGGCATTGGTGCAAATCTGACGCCAGATGGATATGATACGCCCATGGCAGGTTGTATGGCAGCGATCAACAGTTTGACCGAAGATGATATTAAGGTGGTGGCAGTGTCACCTTGGTATAAATCTGCTCCAGTGCCAATTTCTGACCAGCCTTGGTATCACAACGCAGTGGTGGAAATTTCAACGACACTTGCACCGGAAAAGTTGATTGGCATTTTGCATGACCGTGAAGCCAGATTTGGACGGATCAGGACGGAACGTAACGCGGCACGTGTGCTTGATATTGATATTGTTGATTTTGCAGGCATGAGGATGGATGGCAATCTTATGTTGCCGCACCCACGTATGCATTTGCGAGCCTTTGTATTGCGCCCATTGCGAGACTTGATGCCTGAATGGTCACATCCTATTTCGGGCATTGGTATTGATGCGTTGCTAGATGATGTTGACCCAGCACAAGATTGCGTTTTAGCGTGATGTCATCTGCCCACGTGTAACCGCCTGAATTGCGGTGATAGTTACGGTTTAAAATGCTTGCATTTTCTTCGCTTTGACCATATATTCCGCGACTTAACCTTGGAATATTGGAGATACCGTTATGGCTCGCGTTACCGTTGAAGATTGCATCGATAAGATTCCTAACAGATTTGATCTGGTGCTTACGGCAGCCCAGCGTGCGCGCGGCATTTGTTCAGGTGACCCGCTGACCGTTGATAAAGACAACGATAAAGAGCCGGTTATCGCGCTTCGTGAGATTGCTGACGAAACCATTTCTATTGAAGAAGTGAACGAAGATCTCGTCAAGAGCTTGCAACGGATGAAGCGCCGTGAAGAAGAGCAGTCAGCCATTGATGAAGCGGCTAGCATGGCCCAAGATGACATGGCGTCATTTAACTCTGAATTTGGTGCGGATAGCGCGGATGCAAGCGGCATGCAAATCGGTGCAGGCGATGACGCTGGTGCAGAAGAAGGCAGCTTTGCTGACGAGGGCTCATTTTCAGATGAAGGCAGCTTTGCCGATGAAGGCAGCTTTGCCGATGAAGGCATGGGCGGGAGTGACGATATTTAATCGTTACGTTCTAAAACTTTATACATTTTTAGGGTGGGGATGTTTTCCTGCCCTTTTTTTGTCGTGTTTTTTCAATAAGGTCTTCCAGTATTTCTAAATTTCTGCGATTCTAATGTCATGACAGATTTAAACGTAAAATCACTTACGGATCGGATTAGGGCTTATAACCCTGGGATTGATGACGACTTGTTATCAAGGGCGTTTTCATTTGCGGAAAAAGCGCATCGTGGACAAGTGCGTGCGTCTGGTGAGCCTTATTTCACCCATCCTATTGAGGTGGCGCATATTTTGGCTGATATGCATCTTGACCCTGCCACTATCATCACAGCGTTATTGCATGATGTTGTGGAAGATACCGACGTATCATTGGCGTCGATCCGTGATCAGTTTACCGATGAAGTGGCGCAGCTTGTTGATGGTGTTACTAAGCTGACCCGCATTGAAATGCAGTCTGATAACAAGCAAGCAGAAAACTTTCGTAAACTCGTGCTAGCCATGAGCGAAGATATTCGCGTGCTGCTTGTGAAGCTGGCTGATCGCACGCATAACATGCGGACAATCGATTATATTTCGAAGCCCGAGAAGCGTGAACGGATTGCCCAAGAAACATTGATGATTTTTGCGCCGTTAGCCGAACGTATTGGCATGACGCATTTTCAGCATGAATTGGAAGATCGTGCGTTTTCTGTGCTGAACGCGCAGATGCGAACGTCCATCATTTCACGCTTGGATTATTTGTCAGAACAGTCTGAAGACTTGGTCAGTCGCATTTGTGATGAATTGTCAGAAAGTTTAAGCAAAGAAAACCTTGAATCCAGTGTTTCAGGTAGAAAGAAATCCGCCTATTCTATCTGGCGTAAAATGCAGCGCCAAAAAGTAGAAATGGAAGAGCTGTCTGATATTATGGCGTTCCGTGTGATTGTGCCGACTGAGGGTGATTGCTATCGTGCGCTGGGCATATTGCACCAAAAATATCCAACGGTAATGGGGCGGTTTAAAGACTATATCTCAACCCCAAAAAGAAACCGTTACCGTTCGCTGCATACAGGCTTAATTGGGCCAAATAAAAAGAAGATTGAAGTCCAGATACGGACGCCAGAAATGCATGAAGTTGCTGAACGTGGGGTGGCGGCGCATTGGGGTTACAAAGCTGGGGATATGGAAAATAGCTCAAAGCAAGAGTTTAATCAGCTTAAATGGCTGAACGATCTGGTGCAGATCCTTGATGAATTTTTAGAACATACACAATTAGAGATGTATGCCGATCAAGTGTTCTGTTTTTCACCTAAAGGTGCGTTAATTGCCCTGCCAAAAGGGGCGACCGCGGTGGATTTCGCTTATGCTGTGCATTCAGATATTGGCAATACCTGTATAGGTGTGAAGATTAATGGCAAGATGCGCCAGCTGGCCACAACATTGAATAATGGTGACCAGATCGAAATCCTGACATCATCCACCGCAACGCCAAATCCAGATTGGGAAAGTTTTGTGGTGACTGGACGCGCCAAGTCTTCGGTTAAGCGGTTTGTGCGCATGCAGGACCAAAAAGAATTTGCTCAACTTGGTAAAGGTATTTTGCAGAAGCATTTTCGTGAGGCAGAAAAAAAACTAGATAAGGCAAAAATTCTGCCTGTGCTGTCTCATTTTGGTGTCAATACAGATGAAGAATTATATGCCAAGGTGGGGCGCAACAACCTGTCAGCACATGATGTCCTGTCGGTGTTTTACCCTGATGTAAAACCGGTTAAGGTAGATGCTGAGCAAGCTGTATCTGAGAAAAGCCAGCATAGCCTGAACATCAAAGGGCTTACCCCTGGCATGGCTGTGCATCGCGGGGCGTGCTGTCATCCGTTGCCTGGTGAACGAATTGTTGGCATTGTGACAACCGGCAAAGGCATTACGGTGCACCGTGTGGATTGTCAAAATTTGGAAAAGTTTTCATCCATGCCAGAATTATGGGTGGATATTGAATGGGAACGTGACACCCCATCAGCAGCAACGGCACGGCTTGAAGCTGTTATCACCAATGAACGTGGAAGTCTTGCTGCAGTCACATCATTAATCAGTGACCATGGCGGCAATATCACGAATATTCAATTAACATCACGCACGGTTGATTTCTTTACTTTTGCAACAGATGTTGAGGTGAAAGATATTCGCCATATGACCGCGATTGTCGCAGCGATGCAGTCCAGCCCATTTATTGAATCTGTTGAAAGAGCTAAGTCTTAATGCTGTTTCGTCGTAAAACCCCAAATGTTCTTGCGGGGGTGAAATCGTTCATTTGGCCGCAAAAAGGTTTCATTCGCGGATGGATATATTTAGCCATGCGTATTTTGCGGCTTAGGTCATCAGACTATTCATTGGCGGCAGGAATTGCATCAGGGGTTGCGGTATCATTTACCCCGCTGATCGGGTTTCATTTTATACTGGCGGCGCTGTTGGCATGGCTGGTTCGTGGAAATTTAATTATGGCAATGATCGGCACGATTGTTGGCAACCCATGGACGTTTCCATTGATTTGGGTGCTGATACATAGTGTTGGTGTGTCGTTGCTTGGTAACCCATCAACGGAAACCGATGTTTCGATGTTGAGTTATGAGTTTTTGATGAACTCACCTGGATCTGTATTGGTATCAATGTTATTGGGCGGCTTGGTCACAGGTTCTGTTCTAGGTATTATTGTGTTTGCGTTGGCCTATAGTTATGCAGGAAAGATTCGCGAAAAGATGGTTGCCATCAAAATCAACCGTATGCGCCGCAAGGTGAAAAAAGCAAAAAGCATGGAAAGTGATGAACATGTCTGAACATAAATTACGCCTTGGTGTAAATATTGACCATGTTGCCACGCTTCGTAATGCACGTGGCGGCAACTTCCCCGATCCGGTGGCGGCAGCGTTATTAGCGATTGAAGCAGGGGCGGATGGCATCACCGCGCATTTGCGTGAAGACCGAAGGCATATCCGTGATGATGATATCCGAAGGCTTAAAGATCAAATTACCAAGCCGTTGAATTTTGAGATGGCCGCGACTGATGAGATGGTTGCAATAGCACTGGCCTGTCGGCCGAATGCTGCATGTATAGTGCCGGAAAAGCGCGAAGAAGTGACCACTGAAGGCGGGCTTGATGTGGCGGGGCAAGAAGACCGTTTGGCACGTATCGCGGCAATATTGCGAGATGCCGGTATTCGGGTGTCATTATTTGTTGAAGCGAATGAAGACCAGCTTGATGCCTCTGCACGTATTGGTGCTGATATTGTTGAATTGCACACAGGTAAATATTGCCATGAAGATGGTGACATGCGCGCAGCTGAGTTAGTGCGGATAAAGAATGCCGCTGGTTACGCAAGCCAACTTGGCCTTGAAGTCCATGCCGGTCATGGGTTGAGCTTTGATACGGTAGAAGATATCGCCGCTATTCCTGATGTGGTTGAGCTTAATATCGGGCATTTCTTGATAAGTGCATCTGTTTTTGACGGGCTTGCAGGGGCCATCCAACAGATGCGCAAGCTAATGGATGCCGCGCGCCATGATGATGTTAGCCAAGCGTAATTATTAATAATGGTATGTACATGATTTACGGTATCGGGACGGACATTGTTGCCATTAATAGAATCGAAGATGCGATCACAAAGAATGGTGCCCGCTTTTTAAACCGTATCTTCACGGCGCAGGAGCAAAGCATGGCTGACCTGCGCGATGATAAATCCAGGTTCTATGCGCTTAGATGGGCGGCAAAAGAAGCGGCATGGAAAGCATTGTCACCCGGATATAAATTGGGCGTGGGCTGGCATGATCTTGAAGTTTCGTCGACAGAAGATGGTAAGCCTGAGTTAAACTTTCACGGCGCGGCATTAGCATTTTTTGAAGTAGAAACGGGCGGGCAGGGTAAAACTGACCTTAGTTTGAGTGATGATGGCGGGATGGCGCTTGCTTTTGTGGTGCTTTCTAGGTGATAACGTGGGCTAGGTGATAACGTGGGCAATGTTGTAACGGCAGTGTATTAGGTTTAGGGCTTTCGATGGCTGAAAAATTGGAAAAAACAAAAAAAGAAGACGGATGGTTGGTTGATACAGCCAAAACCGTTGGCTGGGCTGTATTAATTGCAGTGGTCTTCCGGTCCTTTTTATTTGAACCATTTAGCATTCCTTCGGGGTCAATGATACCTACGCTTAAAGTTGGCGATTACCTGTTCGTATCAAAATATTCATATGGATATTCACGGTATTCATTCCCGTTAGGGATTATCCCATTTTCTGGCCGTATCGCAGAAAGTGTTCCGGAACGCGGTGACGTCATTGTCTTTCGCAAGCCAAGCCAAGAGCATATTGATTATATCAAACGCCTAGTGGGGCTGCCGGGAGACGAAATTTTTGTCAAAGACGGTATTTTGCATATTAATGGTGAACCTGTCCGCCGCACCCATCTTAAAGATGCGGAAGTTGATGCAGGCATATTCCAAAAGAATGCCAAAGTTTATGAAGAAACACTGCCTAATGGTGAGGTGCATTTAATCCAAGAATATAGCGATAGTGACGGCATGGATAATACGCCGCCTGTTATCGTGCCTGAAGGTCATTATTTCTTTATGGGCGATAACAGAGATAACTCACGCGATAGTCGTGCCGAGGTCGGTTTTGTGCCGGCGGAAAATCTGGTGGGGCGCGCGGAGTTCATTTTCTTTTCGCATAATGGCAAGGCCAATATTTTCCAGATTTGGAAATGGCCATCGGCAATTCGTCTAGGGCGCATAGGACAGGCCATTGACTGATCAGGGGATAAATCTTTCATCTGAGATCATCGCCGCTCGTGCGCGTTTACAAGACAGGCTTGGCTATCAATTTACAAATCAGGACTTATTGTCGGAAGCCTTAACCCATCCTTCTGCTATCAAGCAATTCCAAGATACAAAACATAATCAGCGGCTAGAGTTTTTGGGTGATCGTGTTATTGGGCTTGTGATTGCAGACACATTGTTTTCGTCAACGGACCAAGAACGTGAAGGTGTGCTAACGCGCCGATATGCTGATTGCGTGGAAAATGCACGGTTAGGTCAGATAGCCCGTGATTTAAACATTGGCCCTGCCATGTTGGTGCAAAGCAATACAGCGCTGAATGATATAGATAAGGTGCTTGCTGATGCGTTGGAAGCCTTGATTGGGGCGATATGGCGTGATGGCGGTATGGATGTCGCGCGGCGTGTTATTATTCATATCTGGGGGCCATTGATTGCAGATACCATCAGTGATGTGAAAGATTTCAAAACACAGCTGCAAGAATATGCCCATAAGCATAAAATCAATGTACCGCGGTATAAAATCGAAGATAGATCAGGGCCGGATCATGCCCCAGAATTTACAATAATGGTGACGTGCGGAGCATATGAAGCATCTGCAAAAGGCACTTC
>CBFIAO010000081.1:0-9132 GCA_965660595.1 Puniceispirillales bacterium (SeqCode)
GGCCAGGGTATAGGAAATTATCCAGGACATGAAAAGGGATATCATATTGGTCTTCAAGCCAGTCAATGGCGGAAGCAATGTTGCCCACACAGCGTGCCACATTGTTAGGGTCAGCTTGATGCTTGTTCTTTGCCATAATATCAGCATGGAACACATCAGGGTTATCAGCGATACCTTGGCGCATTTGCGCGGTTGTTCCTGCGGCGGGAATAAGTCCAGATGATAAGGCGGTAGACCCCGATAGGCGATCTTCACGCTCGGCTATTAATACGGTAAGTCCCCTTGAGGCGGCAGCTAATGCGGCAGTTAACCCAGCCGCACCCCCGCCAATAACCAGCACATCAACATCAATATCTGCGGTAAAATTGTTGTCGTATAAAATACTCGCCAATCATTGATCTCCATTAAATAAAGCTATCGCATCTGCCACAGACATCACCGTTCCAACAGTTGAAAGTGATTTAATCGCCGTATCATGTGTGTCAGCAGAAAACGCCGCGCAGCCATCAGCGAGCGTAATGGTATGGAAATCCCGAACATGCGCATCGCGTACAGTTGACGCTACCCCACCGTTTGTCACAATCCCGCACACCATCAGCGTTTTAATGCCAGCACGTGATAGCGCAAATTCCATCCGCGTTTGGTAAAAGGCGGAATAGGCAACTTTTTCAACAATGATATCTGCGGGTTGTAAGTTATCAACAAGAGCGTTGCCCCATGAGGCGGGCATAAAATCACCTGTTGTAAGAAATGGCCTGAGTTGCTTGAGGTGGTTTGAGATAAAGGGCACACCACCCTTACCAGGCACAAGGGTAAATTGCGTTGATACAACCCACCCCCCCGCATTACGCACCGCGTTCAATAGGGGTAATAAGCGTTCAGGAAGCGCCGCAATTTCAGGGCTGGATTGTCCGGCGCGGCCATACGCCCCGTCGGGGTGAATGAAGTCATTTTGCAGATCAACTATTAGCACTGCTGTGGTCGTTGGATCAAACGCTGATGAAGCCATGTTATGCACCCTTAATTTTCATGATAACATTACCAAATTTATCAACTACCGCGTTAATGCCCGGATCAACATAAATGGTGGCATCACCCTGCACCAGTAATGCTGGGCCGATTATTTCCGCGCCCTCTGGCAGTTGCAGGCGGTCAATTATCTTTGCATCATGCCAAGTGCCGTCTGCATAGATTTGTTGGTCGGCAAGGATGCAGGCTTCAACACTGGCGGCGCGCGTGCCAACTGCAAGCACATTTAAATCAATAGATGGCCGCACCCCAATGACAGATAAGCGTAGGTTCAATATGCGAATTGGAATGCCAGATAATGGACGGCTATATACGCGGGCATAGCTTTCAGTAAATGCCGCACGAATATCTGCAATCGTAAGGGTGGCGGGGTCAATAGTTAAGGGCACAGGCACTGAATGTGATTGGCCTAAATAGAGCATGTCCAATTCAATGATACGCTCAACAGCATCAAGCGCTGCTTTCGATTGCTGCACCACCGAAGTGGATTGTGCCGTCATCGCGGAGATCATATCTGCAAGGTGGCTGCAATCAAGGTCATCCAACATCGTGTTCATGGTCCGCACTTCATCATGGCGGAGGTCAGACATCACACAGCCAAGCGCCGAGTTAACCCCAGGGAAGCGTGGAATGATTGATGCGGCAAGGCCGATATCATGCATCATCGCCCCCGCATGTAACGCGCCACCACCGCCAAAAGGCATCATGGCAAATTGCTTTGGATCATACCCACGTTCAATAGAAATAAGGCGAATGGCACCGCCCATTTTGGCATTGGCAACTTTGATAATCGCTTCAGCAGCATCAAGCGTGGAAAGGCCGAGCGGTGCTGCTATATGGGTCTCGATAGCGTTTAGCGCAGCATCACGGTCAAGGCGATCATGCTTGCCGCCAATTGGGTTACGTGCATCAATGCGCCCCAATACAAGGTTGGCATCAGTTACTGTTGGCTGATCATTGCCGAGGCCATAGCACACTGGCCCAGGGTCGGAGCCGGCACTTTTAGGGCCAATTTCCAGCAGGCCAGATTCATCAATATGAGCGATAGAACCACCACCCGCACCAATGGTTGACATTTCAATCATTGGGGTGCGGATCGTCATGCCGAAATCAATATTCGTTTGGGCCGTCAGCATATTCTGGCCGTCAGCAACCAGAGATACATCAAAAGATGTGCCCCCCATATCTCCCGTAATAATATTATCAAACCCAGCAGCACCAGCAATTTCGCGGGCCGCAACCACACCTGCTGCAGGTCCAGATAATGCAGTGCGAATAGGCAGGTTTTTGGCGGTATCAACCGACATCACCCCACCATTGGATTGAACGATTAATATCTCTGCATCTGCTTTTTCATCTGCGATGCGGTCTTCTAGGCGCGCAAGGTAATTGGCTACTGGCGGCTGCAGATATGCATTCAACGTGGCGGTGGAACAGCGCTCAAATTCACGGATTTCAGGTAAAATTTCCGTGGCGACACTGATGTGGACATTCGGCCAGATATCGCGTAAAACGGCGGCGGCTTTTGCTTCGTTTTCAGGATTGGCGTAACCATTAATGAAAAACAGGCACACCGATGCGCAACCTTGGGCTAACAATTCAGCAGCAGCAGCGCGAACTTGATCAAGGTTAACGGCTTGACGGATAGTTCCATCAGCCAACGTGCGCTCATCAACTTCTAAGCGGTTTGCGCGGTCGACAACGGGAACAAATTGACCCCATAACCCCCATGTTGAAGGACGATCACGGCGCCGCATTTCCAACACATCACGAAACCCTTTGGTGGTGATAATGCCAGTCTTTGCGCCTTTTCGTTCGAGCAATGCGTTAGTGGCAACAGTTGTGCCATGGACGATTGTACCAATATCTGCAAGGTCATTCGTGACTTTTTGAATGCCTTCAAGAAAGCCTTTGGATTGGTCTCCGCGCGTGGAGGGAACTTTGGCAACCGTTACCTCGCCCGATGCTTCGTCAAGCGCAAGAATATCCGTGAATGTGCCGCCAACATCAACACCGATTACAATCCTATTACTCATGATTCTGCCTTTGTTACATAACCTTGTTTCACATCATTTTCCGTTAACGCAGCAGGCCTGTCTGCGGGGTTTCCATATCCACCACCGCCAGGGGTTTCAAGGCGGACGCGTTGCCCCTTCTTTAGCCCTATACCAGTGATTTTGGATACAAGTGGTGGTGATTTTTTACCATCCGTGGCGTCAGGGTCATCGCTGTCGAAGGTGAATAGATTTGTTGCGCCAACACCGCCGCCATTAACACCTTGCGGTGCGTATTTCCCGCGTTCGCCGAATAAGAATGCGGTTGCGTTTTCTTCCAGAAGCTCAATCTCATAAACAGCGCCAAGACCACCGCGATGTTTGCCATCACCACCGGAATCGGCCCGGAGTGACCATTCGGTAAACTGTACTGGATAAGCAGCTTCTAATATTTCCAATGGCGGGATTGTGGCCGTGGAAATTGGCGCATTGCCGTGGTTAAGCCCATCTCCTTCGGGGTGGCCGCCATGACCACCGCCAAAGAAAGAGAACATCACCCAGCGGCTGCCGTTGTCGCGATAACCGGAGATGGACAGCGCATTAATAGTGCCGTAAGCGCACCCGTTCACCTTATCTGGTGCGACATGTTGAAAGGCTTGGAACATCACATCAATAAGTCTGAGGATTGTTTCCGTATAGCCGCCAACCGGCTTAGGCGCCCTGACGTTAAGAAAACTCTCTTCGGGTATAATAAAATCAACAGGTTGCAGAACCCCCGCGTTTGCGGGTACATCAGTAAAAATATGCTTGAGCGCAACATAGGTTGCCGCAATTGTGGTTGCGCGCGAAATGTTGACCGGCCCGGCACATGCATCACTAGAGCGGCTGAAATCAATCGACATGGTGTCACCGCTGATGGTCAGATCAACAGCAAGTTTTAATGGGGTGTCGCTGACCCCATCATTATCGAGGAAATCTTCAACCGAAATGGTGCCGTCTGGCAGGGCTTTGAGATGATCACGCATCATCTTATCAGCACGGGTACGCAGCATCTTAAGGGCTGTTGATACATGGGCTTCGCTGTGCTCATCAAGCAATTCATGAAGGCGTTCTTCACCTAAATCGAGCGCATTAATTTGGCCATTTAGGTCACCATAAAGGGAATTAGGCAGGCGTGAATTGGCGGAGAGAATATCAACGATATCTTTGCGCATCTTGCCAGCTTCGAATAGCTTCACTGGCGGTATCAGCATCCCTTCCTGGAAACTTTCTGTAGCTTCTGGGTTGTAGTTCCCAGGGACATTCCCGCCCACATCATGCCAATGCCCAACAGATGCAATAAAGCAAAATACCGAACCATTTCGGAAAATCGGTTTGACCAAACGGAAATCTGAGAGATGTGTGCCCCCATCATATGGATCATTAAAGATGAAGACATCGCCTTCATTAAGCCCGCCATCTTTGGCAATTTTATCGATCACGGCCTTAACAGCAAAGGCCATAACGCCAACGAAAATTGGTAACCCTGACTTGCCTTGAATCAAGGTCTCGCCAGTCAAACTATCATAGATACCATGGCTGGCATCGTGCGCTTCGGCAATAATCGGGTTAAAGGCGGAACGGAAAAGTGTTGCGTCCATTTCATCGGCAATTTGTTCAAGCCGCCCTTTAAGAATTGCAAGCGTAACTGGATCGAGATCAGTTTGAGCCATCAGAATAATCCTGTCTGTTACTATTTATATTTTTCGCCCAATGCAAGAAGTGCATCAGTTTCAATTATAGAATTAAGGCCATAAAAGTCATGCATTGTTTCGGCAAACGCCTGGTTGCTTCCATCCGCAATGAGGCCAGTGTAGTAATTTTGCAAATGGTGCGATATGGCCCTAACGGCCCCACCGGGGAAAATGACCACACGGTAACCAAGATCCGATAGGTCTTGGACGTTATTAATAGGTGTTTTGCCCCCCTCAACCATATTGGCAAGCAGAGGGATTTGCTGCGCAAATTCTTTGGTAAGGATCTGCATCTCCTCAAGTGATTGCGGTGCTTCAATAAACAGAATATCCGCACCTGCTTGGCGGTAAGCATCAGCCCGTGCAAGGGCGGCATCAAGGCCGTCAACGGCACGGGCATCAGTGCGGGCAATGATCAGTGTATTTTCGCTTTTTCGGGCATCAAGTGCGGCCTTCACCTTGCCCACCATTTCATCAGTGGAGACCAACGACTTGCCATCAAGATGGCCACATCTTTTGGGCATGGACTGATCTTCAAGTTGAATGGCTGCTGCGCCCGCACGCTCAAAACTGCGGACTGTTCGCTGTACGTTTAGCGCATTACCAAAACCGGTATCCGCATCAACAATCACGGGAATATCAATTCGGTCGGTAATAGCAGCTAATGTGTCATGAACTTCGGTAACGCTAACAAGGCCAATGTCCGAGCGACCAAAGCGGGTATAGGCAAGGCTTGCCCCAGAGAGGTATACGGCCTGAGCGCCGGATTGCTGGGCAATTAAGCCAGACAAGGCATCATAGATGCCAGGTGCGAGGACAGTGTTGTTTTCTATCATTGTCTTTAGCATTATTACCGCGCCCCTGCTGCAAAACGTTTTTCAAGATGTGGCACCAAACCGCCATCAAGAATGAGTTCTTGAAGAAAATCAGGCAGTGGATCCAGTTTAATATCTAGGCCGCTGGCGGAAAGTGTCATGGTTGCGGCGTGGAAATTTAAGCGCACTTCGGCGCCATCCACAAGCGCAGGCATATCATTATATATGGCCGGCAATGTAAATACGGGCAGGCCAAGGTTAATCGCATTACGGTAGAATATCCCCGCAAAGCTGGGGGCAATTATGGCATCAATCCCAAGAAACTTGAGGACTTCTGCCGCTTGCTCACGCGATGAGCCCACGCCCATATTTGCGCCCGCCAGCAAGATATCACCACGTTGAACATTTGATGCAAATGCGGGGTTTAACGCTTCAAGGCAATGTGATGCAAGTTCGTGCAAAGGTGCTTTCATATAAAAGCCCGGGGCCAAGATATCAGTATCAATCGTCTCATCAAACTTCCACAAACGGCCCATCTTATACCTCCATCACCTGGCGCGGATCGGTCATGTAGCCAGTCAGTGCAGAGGCCGCGACGGTATAGGGTGATGCTAAATACACGCGTGATGAGGGCGCGCCCATCCGGCCGCGGAAATTGCGCGCGGTTGATGAAATGCATACCTGATCTTCTGCAAGGCGATCATTGCCATAGCCGGCACAAATACCGCAGCTGTTTGATAAAAATTCAGCGCCAGCGTCTTGAAGGATTTGCATAATCCCATCATCATTGGCCCGTTGTTGATCACGCAGGCTGGCGGGTGCCACTTTTAGGGTTATGCCCCGCGCAATAGATTTGCCTTTCAGCACATCAGCTGCGGCTTTGAGGTCAACATATTTTGCGCCTGTACATGCACCAATATACGCAATATCAAAGGAAGTGTTTTTAAATGCGTCGGCATCATCAGCATTTGCGGGTGAATGCGGCGCGGCAATTTGCGGCGATAATGATGCGGCATCTGAGCGAATGGTAACGCCGCCCGGATCAGGGGTTTCAATGGCATAATCGTGCCAATCATCTGGCAGCACCCCGCCAGCATTGGTGATGAATGATGCCGTTACATCATCAGGTGCAATCAGGCCAGCTTGTGCACCAAGTTCAGCCGCCATGTTGGACATTGTCATCCGTTCTTGCATGTTAAGACTGCGCACCGCCGCGCCTGCATATTGAATGGCTTGATAGCGGCCGCCGCCCATACCAATATTACGGCATGTGGCCAGCATCATATCCTTTGCGGTGACAAGCGCAGGTAAAGTATTATCCCATTGGAGCAAAATTGTTTCTGGAACTTTGATCCAAATTTCACCTGTTGCAAGCACGCCTGCCATCTCAGTGGCGCCAATACCAAACATATATGCCCCAAATGCCCCACCAGTTGGCGAGTGGCTATCCCCGCCAACACAGAACATGCCCGGCGCAAGATGCCCACGTTCCGGCAGGACCACATGGCAGATGCCTTGTTCATCATAAAAATTCTTAATGTCCTGATCGGACACCCATTTTTTGGTCAATGCTTGAATGGCGCGAGTCTCATCAGTATCTGCAGGTACGTAATGGTCGGTAACCACCACAACTTTGTTCTTATCCCAGACATCTAGGTTGAGTTTTTCCAGAATAGGCTTTACCCGCCTTGGTCCACCAGAGTCGTGAATCATCGCAAGGTCAACATTGCAAATAACAACATCGCCAACCTTCACGTTGTCTTCACAGGATGCTTTGGAAATTAACTTCTGTGCTAAGGTAGTCATATGTTTAACCTAGCATAATTTAGAAACATTAAAATATGATTATAGCGTTTTAGGCGGACAATATGATTATTTCATATTAAGATTCTTTGGATGTTAATTTTGATTATTGCGGAGTGAGAAAATGCCATTGATTGATTGCACTTTAATCAGAGGATATGAAGCTTCAACACGTCAATTATTGGCGGAGCGCATCACCGATGCAGCATGTTCAACCATTGGTGCTGCCCCTGATTTTGTAATCGTGACGATTAATGAAGTGGATGGTGATAATTATATGCGTGGGCGTGTCCACCGAAACCCAGCCCCAGCCCCAGCCCAAGCCGAAGATGTCATAAAGGCATTTCTTGGTGCGATGGAGGCCCGTGATTTGGACCTCGCCCAGACGTTTCTTGCCCCAACATTTACGATGACGTTTCCCGGTGGGGTGAAGTTTTCAGCACTTGAAGAATTGGTTTCATGGTCAAAAGACCGCTATCAACGTGTCACAAAAACATTTGATGGGTTTGACACCAGCCATCACGGTCTTGATGCGGTTGTTACATGCCACGGCACGCTTAATGGTATATGGCCAAATGGCGATAGTTTTTCAGGCATCAGGTTTATGGACCGTTTCACGTTGAGCCAAGGCAAGATCGCATCACAGCAAGTTTGGAATGACTTGGCCGAGGCCGCGTCATGAGCAGTGCGCTTAAAGATTTGGTGGCAACGTATTTTCGCGGTGTCGATGATGAAGACATCCACCTGCTGCGAAGCACGTTAACACCAGATTGTGTATTTACTGTTGAAACCCATGGCGTAAGGCTTGAAGGGTATGATGCGATAACGGGCATGTTTACGCGGCTATGGGCGCATCACAAATGGGTGCGGCATGATGAGTTTGCGTGGTCCGAAGATGTATCAGGTGGGGTGATTGCCGTCCGTTTTCGAGTTACGAACAAGCTGCATGATGACCAGCTGGTTTATAAATCAAACTGCAATTTTTTCACAGTCCGCGACGGATTATTCTCCGAAGTACGGGTTTATATGAGCGGCGAGAACACCCTTGATAAGGCTACATAGGCCGGCTGGTTAATGGTCAAACTTTGATGCGGCGGCCATCATTGCGTTGATCATATCATTGCGTGGAACAGGTGATACGGGATACGCCGCGCTGCTGTGTGATAGGCCCATGGCTAACATCATTTCAGCTTTTTTATAGGTGAGTGGGCCTGGATTAATTACGGGCACATCAAGCCGCGATGCAAGGTAGGCATGCGCTTGATGCATTGTCGTAGAGCCTAAAATAATAACATCAGCACGGTCGTCATTGATGGCGGCCTGTGCGGCGGTTTCCAGCAATGGGAAAATATCTTCTTCTTTACCGCCAAGCAGCGCCTGATTATCCGGAGCAACATCGATAGACCGAACAGAGGCAAGGGCATGGCTAATGCCAAGATCGTGGATAGTTTTGTCATAGAGGTGGCGCCATTTTTGCCACATGGTGACGATGGAAAAGCGGCTGCCGAGGGACATGGCTTCAAGCATTGCAACCCGGCCAGGGCCAATAACAGGGATAGACAGCACTGAGCGCAATGCCGCGACGCCAGAATCGCTCATCGTGTCGATGCATACGGCATCAAAGCCATCTTTTTCCGCATCAAGCCCAGCTTCTAATATGCTTACATCCGCAAGGACCATATCAGCCTGACTGACATAGTTACGAGGGGCAGCTTTCACCGCACGAAATGTAAAGCTAAGGCCAGGGTCAAGGTCAAC
>CBFIAO010000082.1:0-8826 GCA_965660595.1 Puniceispirillales bacterium (SeqCode)
CCCAATAGAAATATTTACCGTGTCATTATCTTCAATGATCATGGTGGCCGAACTATCAGCACCAATCACCGCGGATCCAGCAGTGATGTTTTGTAGGCTAAAGACAACGGTTTCATTATCTTCTGCATCGCCGTCATCTGACACGTTGATAGGTATCTCTACAAAAAAATCACCGGCTAAAATAGTCGCTGATTTCGTCACATTTGCGTAATCTGTGCCCTCAGTTGCCGTTCCGCTTAACACAAAGCTCATCGAGATATCATTTGAAGATTCAGTATCCGTACGCACAACAAATTTTGAATCTGTGCCGGCAGGCTCACTCGCGGCGGTGGGGTTTTGATCAACTCTTAATGTTGCGGTATCATTATCGGTGATCAGCCGTGTTGCAGAACTGGGTGAACCAATGGCGGCAGGCCCGGTGACGGCCGAAATAGTCGCGAGAATTGTTTCGGTGCCTTCTGCGATGATGTCATCGTTTACTTGATAGTTAACCGTCTTTGTCGTGTCGCCAGGGTCAAACTGAACCACATTGGACCCAAGCGTATAATCACTGCTATCTGCGGTACCGCTGCTTGAAATTGTTGCGGTAATGATTTGGGTCGATGTTTGGTCAAGCGATACCGTGAAGGTCGCATTATCTCCGGCGGCTTCTGACGCATTAGATCCAGCGGCGATTGTCACCAACACTTCATCATTATCGATGATGGTGCTGGTCGCGCTGCTGGGTGAAATGATCTGGCCAGGTCCAGAAATCACACGGTCTAAATCAATAACAATGGTCTCGCCGGAATCGTTATCCGTGTCATTCAAGATGGGGATATTCATCTGACGTGATATTGAACCTGCTGGAATAGTAATCGTCCCACTTGGCGGCGTATAATCGGTGGTGTTATCTGCGGTGGAGGCGTTGTCGAAATAGCTCACCTCAATAGGGGTGGTGGCCGTGTCGGAAAGACTAACAACAAAGGTTGCATCTGTACCATCCTCACTACCTTGGATTGCGCTTGCAACAGATACATACACAACATCATTACTATCAAGCGTGATGGTGGCGGTGGTGTTGTCTGGGTCGATAATACCATCAGCATAACTCAGGCTATCGATCGTAACGGTGATGGTTTCAACACCTTCCGCGTCATCATCATCGACAACTGTCAACGACACATCCATTTCCATATCAGCATCAGTCTCGGCAATCGTAATTGAATTATTCACGGTTGCACCGGCATCATAGAAATCTCCTGCCGTGCCATATGCTGCCGTGCCGGAATATGAATAATTAATGGTTAACCCGCCCGTGACATTATTGGTGGTGGTGAACCTAAATTGCCCAGGGGTAAATCCGCCCTCTGACATATTGTTCAAAGGTTGAACAGAAACCGTGGGAATATCATCATCACTGATGGTGATGGTGGCGGTATTTGGCGTAGCTACCACGACTGATGCGTTATCAGTGGTGGTCAGGGTTAAAATCACCGTTTCGTCAATTTCTGAAATATTATCATCAACCGTGATAATGGGTACCGTCACTGATGTGGTTGAACTGTCAAATTCAACAAACCCATTAACCGGGTCATAGTCATCTTCACCAACCTCATCATCGGCAGTGCCTGTCAGGTTATAGTTCACCCGAACAGTGCTGGCTGGGGCTGAATCCACTTCAATGGTGAAGAAGCCAGTTCCACCTTCGGTCGCGTTTGATGATGTGGTTACGGTGGCGTCGATGGCATATGCTGTTGCAGGTATAAATACACCCACCAGCAGGACGGCGGAAATGGCCGCCAACATCCTGTAAAATCGCAACAACATATAAAAACACCAAATGTGGTATTGTAAATTAGATTAATCTACTAAATCTAACCGTTTCGGGCCATGTTATGCAATGTTTTTAATGGAATAAATTGATCTTTTGGGTGGCGAATCCGTGCGCAAGGATGGCACCTTTAAACATAGGTTTATCCCTTGGCATATGAACTAAAACTAATGATCTAGATTGGTGAAAAATTACCTGTTTCAGGATTGTATGCATGGACGGCGCCGGCGCCGATGTCATGCCATAATCCATGCAGGCTTAATGCATCATTTTCGACCGCATCACGGATAAATGAATACCCCATCAAATGTTCGAGTGAGACAATAACCGACAGACGTTCAAGGTCATTGACTTGCTCGCTATCAGAAATGTTGTGGTCAAGGCGTTCATAGGCAGGGGTGACAAGGTCAATCCATTTTTGAAGTGAACCAAAATCTGCAGGCTTGATCGACATGTGTTCACGTTGCATGTTCTTACATTGATCGAAGCCAGCCGCAATGCCGCCACAAGCGGCATGCCCGATGATGATAATATGCTGCACCTTAAGCACGGTCACCGCGTATTCTAATGCCGCGGCAGTACTATGATGTGCGCCGTTTGGATCAAAAGGCGGCACCAAATTTGCAATATTCCGGTGGATAAAAAACTCACCACTTTTTGTGTTAAATAGCTCCGTTGAATTAACGCGGCTATCACAACAAGAGATCACCATGCTATGAGGTGATTGACCTTGGGCAAGTTCGTCAAATAGTGTTTTGTCAAAACCATTTATCAGCCAATCTTTATGCCGCTGCGTCAGATGCTTTGGTAACGGCTTCATGCCTTTCTTCGCATCTTCAGATATCGCGCTTGGTTTAGCCATCCCCAGTCTCCCTTGGTTTAGATGAATCTAATAGCTTCAAACTTCTTTTTCAAGACATTGAAAAGACGTTATTTTTTCCATCTTTTCAATGATGGAATTCGGCGTGTAAACAGCCATGCAATAGGTCGCCACCAGCCTTTTTTGACCATTTCATTGACCACCATTTTTTGAAAATCACGCACGTCATCACCTTGATAGGTAAAAGCCCCATCGTGATAACAGAGGGAGCAATATTCACCCGACCGCGTGCCATCTTTATTCTTGCCGCCGCCTTGTGAGTCTTTTGACAGCGGCATATCACAGCTTTGACAAATCATTTTTTTCATTCCTTAGAAAAGCGAAAAACAACTTGGCTGAAAAATATTAAGGTTGGCGCGGCATTATAGGGGTGGGCATTTGCCCTAACACATGTTCCGCCCATGCCGCATGGCTTAATAATTCAGCTTCACCGCGCGGTTGGCCAATGCATTGCAACCCGACCGGTAATGATGAAGCAGTCATCCCGCAAGGCAATGAAAGTGCTGGTAATGACGTTAATGATATTACATAAGCGATCGCAAGCCAGTCAATGTATGTTTCAAACTCAACACCATTGCATGACGTGACATATCGGTGTTCAACAGGGTAGGGCGGCACAATCGTCGCTGGGGTAAGCATCATATCCACATCCTGCATAAAACTAGTCACGCGCTCATAAAGGCGTCCTCGCATGCGTTCGGCTTCGGCAATCTCACCACCGGTCAGTTTCAAGCCCACTTCAATATTCCAGACTACTTCAGGTTTCAATGCATCACGGTTATGTTCATAAAGTTCATGAAGTGAAGACGCAAACCCATGGGCGCGTAAGACCTGGAATGCATGATGGGCATCGGTAAAATCTGGGTGCGCTTCAATCACCTCAACCCCTTGATCTGCCAGTGTTGAAACTGCAGCACGGCAGATTTGGTCAATTTCTGGCGCCACTACCGTGATGCCTAAATCCGGTGAATAAGCGACTTTCTTTGGTGCAGATGGTGCCCGGGCAGATGTCAGAAATGAAACAGGCTCATTGCCAAGGCTAATGGGGTTGCTGTTTACCTGTCCAGACATGGCGTCCAACATTAAGGCCAAGTCCTTGACGTTGCGTGCCATCGGCCCTTCCACTGCTAAGGTATCATATGGGTTTGCTGATGGCGTGGCAGGCACACGCCCTGGGCTTGGCCGCATACCGACAATACCATTAAAACTTGCAGGGTTTCGTAATGACCCGCCAAGGTCACTGCCATGGGCTAACCATGCCATGCCTGTGGCTAATGCCACGGCAGATCCGCCTGATGACCCTGCCGCTGATAAATCGGTATTCCATGGGTTGAGGGTTGCGCCAAAAAGTTCATTAAATGTATTGGCACCTGCGCCAAACTCTGGGGTGTTTGTCTTGGCCATGACAATGCCGCCATTGCCCTCTAGCAACGTGACCACATCTGCAGAACTATCAGGGATATGATCTTTAAATATTGGTGATCCTTGGGTTGAACGTACACCCGCAACATCAGATAGATCTTTGATCGCCACGGGCAGGCCTTTCAAGGTCCCCCGCGCATCCATCGGCTTTTGCATCAGCTGATCAGCATGTGCGCGTGCTCTGTCAAAACAAGTGGTGGGGATAGCGTTAACGCTTGGGTTAACCGCATGGATACGGGCTTCCGCTGCATCAATAAGGTCTAACGGCGTTATGTCTTCACGCGTCAATAAATCAAGGATGCTACAGGCATCCAGCGTTATCAGGTCATCCATCATTATCCTCACATAAACATTATGCGTTATGATGACGGTTCATCCTGCTAGCCGTCAACACCTTCGCGCATCCATTGCTGTAAGGCCAGGATAGAATGCTCTGAATTTACGCCGCAGGATGGGTCCACCACTAATGGTCCAGGCACATAGCCTCGGCTACCCAATCCTTTTTGCACGGACTCAACCAAGTGAATATCTTCTTCCACGGTGGTTTCACGGTCTTGCTTGGCAAGGGTGTGCATCATGTCATGATCTTCACCATCAACCGCATACCAGCCGCGCCATACCACCACATGACCAGCATCAATCGCCCGCCAGTGATACGTGTTCAGCACATTCCCTGGATACACTTGGAATGAAAACATTGGCCATAAAAACCATGATGAATACACCCCCGCATAATCATTGGCATCAAGGTCGATAGGGTAGGTCATGTCATCAAGGCTTTGGCATTCGGTGGTATGCCGCAGGCAATACCCTTGCGGTTGAATATCATAAGTTTCAGGCTTCACCACCCCTGTTGAAAATGTCTTATGGTTTAGTGAGCAATGATAGCATTCTGAATAATTCTCAACCGACACTTTCCAGTTACAATTTTCTGGGATTTCAACCCATTCAATTGGCTTGAGCTGGTTAATTTGCGGCACATGTGCGCCCAATTCTTCACGGACATTTGGGAACCAATCATCCATAGGCTTGGCATCAGGGTCAAGATTGGCAAAGATGAAACCATACATAATGTCGATCTTTACACTGGTCAGGCAAATGGCAGATTTATCAAATCCTTCCACGGCATTTACATTCGGACCTGCTTTAAAACGGCCATCCAGCCCATAACTCCATGCATGATATGGACAAACAATAATCTTTGAATTGCCGGTGCCGCTGACCAGTTGATGCGCCCGATGCTGGCAAACATTATAAAAACAACGTATCTCGCCATCACGGTCACGAATACAGAACAGATTCTCTCCCGCAAGTTGGAACGTGAAGTAATCACCAATATTGGGGATTTGCGCAACATGCCCTGCAAACTGCCATGTGCGGGCAAGTAAACCATGCTGCTCAATTTCAAAAACCTTTGGGTCGGTATAATACCGGCCTTCAAGCGAATGGGTCACTGATGTGGTCATAAAGAGCTACCTATTATCATCAACATAAATTCCAAGTTGATGGCGGCGGTCATGAAATGCTTCAATCTCATCAATCACGGATTGGTCTGCATCGGCAATAACAAACGCCATCAATGTTTCCAATAACGCCATTGTGGCAACAATAGAAGTATAAAATTGCGGTGTGTCTGTATCGACAATAAATGATTGATCTGCATCAAGGATAATTGGTGATGCCGGGCTATCTGAAATCCCGATAATCTTAACACCTTGGACACGTGCTTGCGCGACCGCTGACACCACTTCTTGCCGATAAGGCTTAAATGTGATGGCGATCATGACGTCATCTGGCCCTGCTTGGGCCAAGTCATCTATCGCCAAACTCCCGAAGCGGGGAATCGTTTCAATTGGCAGGCCTGCCATGCCGGCAAGATAGCAAAAACTTTCGGCAATAGCGTGGTTGATTCCAACCCCCAGCATGTAACGTTGCCGTGCGCTATGCAGTAATTTCGCCGCGGCTTTCATTTCGTTTTCATTGCTTGAGGACAGCGTTGTTTCGATATTGCGGATCGTGCCTCCGGCCAAATCAGCATAAAGTTGACCTAAGCTGCCTTGGCGTGACAAATCCTGCAACCATCGCGCACGATCCTGAAAACCGCTCGATGTTTCGATTAATGCAGTTTGGAACATGGCGCGTAAAGGCTCATAGCCATCAAACCCCAACTCTTTGGCGAGCCGCACCACCGTATTAGGCTTGACGCCAGCTTCCCGCGCAATATGACGGGCAGAACTCACCCCGACCATAGATGTGTTTTCCATCAAATATGCGGCAGCTTTTTTTAATTCAGGCGACAACATACTCATGCTGGATTGCAATTGGTTCAGCACGTGTTGAGGTGTCGTTAAATTTGGTACATTTTGTTGATTCATGATTGACTAATGTACATGTGTACCATTAAATGTCAATCGAACGCGTCCATAACATAAGCAGTATTATCATGCCTTTAGAAACCCCATCATCACCAAAGTTACCATCACAAGCCCGAGTTGTTATTGTTGGCGGCGGGGTCATGGGGTGTGGCCTTGCTTACCATCTTGCGCATGAAGGATGGACAGATGTTGTTTTGCTTGAAAAAGCTGAACTCACGTCAGGTTCAACGTGGCATGCTGCGGGTCAGATCACACACTCAACCTCCAGCTATGGGTTGGGTAAATGTGTTGGCTACAATATCGACCTTTATTCAGGCGCTCTTGAAAAAGAAACAGGTGTATCTGTCACATGGCATGGCTGTGGGTCTTTTCGCCTTGCCTATACCGATGATGAAATGGACTGGCTTCACCACACAATGAGTGTCGGCACCGCCCTCGGTTTTCCCATGGAATTAGTTGGTCCTGATGAGATCAGAAAACATCATCCTTTTTATAATCTTGATGGTGTAAAAGGTGCGTTGCATACCCCTGAAGATGGTCATGCTGACCCTTCTGGCGTTACCCAAGCGTTGGCTGCTGGTGCGCGTCAGCTTGGTGCAAAAATCATTCGCCGTTGCCGCGCGACCAACATAACCCAAGATGCCAATGGCGAATGGGTGGTGGAAACTGAACTTGGCACGATACGATGCGAACATGTGGTTAATGCTGGCGGCACATATGCGCGTCAGATGGGGGAATGGTCTGGCCTGCAATTGCCAATGACGTCAATGACGCACCATTATTTTGTCACGGATACAGTGCCTGAATTTATGGACCTGGATCAAGAATTACCGGTTATCCGTGATGATAAGCTTGTCTCCGGCTATATCAGGATGGAACAAAAATCTGGCCTGATTGGTATTTATGAAAAAGAAAACCCCAACACAGTATGGGAAGATTATTGCCCTTGGGATGCAGAAAATGAGCTGTTCGAGGCAGATTACGACCGCATCATGCCATGGCTTGAAAATTCACTTGAACGTATGCCGATCTTTGCTGATTTAGGGATAAAGCGCGAAGTTCATGGTGCGATTTCACATCCACCTGACGGCAATCCGTTAATCGGGCCTGCACCTGGGGTGCAAAATTATTGGTGCTGTTGCGGCACGCAGATTGGTATTGGCTGGGGGCCAGGCTTAACGCGTGAACTTGCACGTTGGATGGTGCATGGGTCCGCTGACGTTTCCATGCGGGAATTTGACCCCCGCCGTTTTGGCAGTTACGCCAATAAAGAATGGCAAGTTATTAAAGCTAAGGAAGATTACTGCCTGCGCCATGAAATCCCGTTTCCGCATTTTAACCGTCTTGCGGGACGTCCAATCAAGCCAAGCCCGCTTTATGATCGCCTAAAAGAAAAAGGCGCGGTTTATGAAGAAGTATATGGTCATGAACGCCCACGCTGGTTTGCCGGTGATGGTGTCGCCCAAGAAGATCATTATTCCTTTGGCCGTAATGAGGTTCATGACCGTGTTGGCCGTGAAGTCGCAGGCGTACGATCGTCTGTCGGTGTGATGGATATTTCAGCGTTTACCAAAATTGCGGTGAAAGGTTCAGGCGCCGCCGATGCCCTCGAAGGCATGGTCGCCAATCGCTTGCCGAAGAAAAATGGCGGTATCATTCTAACTCATCTTTTAAACGAACGTGGCCGCATAGAGGTTGAGCTTACCGTCATTAAACTTGAAGATGATCATTATTATCTGGTCTGCGCAGCATTTTTTGAGCAGCGCTTGCTTGATCACTTAAGCCGCTATGCTGATGCGGCGATCAAAAATGGGTCCATGACGGTGGATTGTTTATCCGAAGATTGGTCAGCCTTGGCCGTGCAAGGGCCAAAGTCACGTCAAATTATGTCAGCTATCACGGAAGAATCCCTTGCGCATGAAGACTTTCGTTGGCTCACCGCAAGGCAGATCACCATCAAAGGCCACAAAGTTTGGGCCTTGCGTATGTCCTACGCGGGTGAGCTAGGCTGGGAATTGCATGGGCCGCGTGCAGCATTCCTTGATATCTATGACGGCCTGATGGCGGAAGGTGCAGCCCATGGTGTGATTGATTATGGAACATTTGCCATGAACGTCATGCGTCTTGAAAAAATGTTCAAAGGCGCAGGTGAACTTACGAACGAAGTCACCTTGCCTGAAGCTGATGTCATGCGTTTTGTCAAAATGGATAAGGATTTCATTGGTAAGGCAGGCACAGAGGCAAGCCTCAACAGTAATGATCGTCCTTGGACATGTGCCTATATCGCGGTTGATGCAGATGGTCATCATGACGGCCATGGCGGTGAAGCGGTGATG
>CBFIAO010000083.1:0-7933 GCA_965660595.1 Puniceispirillales bacterium (SeqCode)
TTATACAGTCTTAATATCAACTTCTTTAGAAGACAGCATTGTGTCAACTTGCCCGACAAAGTCGTCAGTCATTTTTTGAATTTTGCCCTCTAAGCCATGCCGTTCATCTTCGCCAAATTCACCATCTTTTTCCGACTTACGTGCAGCCTCAATAGCATCACGGCGCACATTACGAATGGCTACGCGTGCGGCTTCGGCATATTTGCTTGCAACTTTGGCAAGTTCCGAACGGCGTTCGGCAGACAAATCTGGAATAGGCAGACGGATAAGATTACCTTCTGTTTGCGGGTTCAAACCAAGGTCGCTTTCACGGATTGCTTTTTCAACAGGTGCAACCATGCTTTGGTCCCATACTTGCACCGTCAGCATACGTGCTTCAGGTGCTGAGATATTACCCAGCTGATTGATCGGCATTTTTGAGCCGTAAGCATCTGCGGTTACCGGATCAAGCATACTGATTGATGCACGTCCTGTACGAAGGCCCGCAAAGTCATTTTCAAGTGCTGAAACAGCGCCTTCCATACGGCGCTTTGTATCAGAAAGGTCCATAGTCATTGTCTTCTCCCTTAAGAAGTCTTATCAGAAATCAGTGTAAATTTACCCTGATGTTGAAGCACACGTTCAAAGGCACCCTTTTCTTCAATAGAAAAGACTAACATTGGAATGTTGTTCTCACGTGCTAATGAGATAGCTGATGCATCCATCACTGATAGATCACGTGATAGCACATCCATATAAGTTAATTCGTCATAGCGTTCGGCATCTGGCACCTTTTCAGGGTCAGCCGAGTAAACGCCATCAACGCGTGTGCCTTTCAAGATTACATCACAATTCATTTCGGTTGCGCGCAATGCAGCCGCCGTATCTGTTGTGAAAAATGGATTGCCTGTGCCGGCCGCAAAAATAACAACACGACCTTTTTCCAAATGTCTTTTGGCACGTCGGCGAATATATGGCTCACAAACGGCCGAAATTGGAAGCGCGGAAAGAACACGCGTATACACACCAGCATCTTCTAATGCGTTTTGCATGGCCAGCGCATTCATGACGGTGGCCAACATGCCCATATAATCACCAGTTGCACGCTCCATCCCCGCAGCAGCACCCTTGATACCACGGAAAATATTACCGCCACCGATCACCAAACTAATTTCAATACCTTGATCAGATACAGACTTTATTTCTTTGGCAACACTAGCCACCATTTCCGGGTCAATACCATAACTGAGTGAGCCCATCAGGCTTTCACCAGAAATTTTTAGCAACACGCTTTTATAATGAAACTTTGAAGAATTACTGTCAGAACCGTTTGTGTCACTAGGTGTCGTCATCACTAAATCTCCAATTAAGTCGGTAAAAATTATCTCACCGATGAATATCTGGCAAGTATAGGCCTAGATACAAAAACAGCATACACGAAATTACTCGTGTATGCTGATATGATTTTTGAAAACTATTAGTTACCTAACTGTGCGGCTACTTCAGCAGCAAAGTCTGTTTCTTCCTTTTCGATACCTTCACCAAGGTTGAAGCGGACAAAGCCTTTAAGGGCAATATCTGCGCCAGCTTCCTTAGCAGCATTAGCAACAACCTGGTGGATAGGTGTTTCGCCATCCATGACAAAAAGCTGTTCTAAAAGAACCACTTCTTTCATGAATTTTTTCATGCGGCCTTCAACCATTTTTTCAGCAATATCAGCAGGCTTGCCTGACTCAATAGCTTGATCAATCAAGAACTGGCGCTCTTTAGCAACCATTTCAGGATCTAGATCTTCAGATGAAAGACTTGCTGGTGCGGTTGCCGCAACATGCATAGCAAGCTGCTTGCCTAATGTGTTCAGCGCGTCTTCAGCAGCAGCACTTTCAAGCGCAACCAGCACACCAATACGGCCAAGACCTTCAGCAGCGGCATTGTGAATATACGTCACAACGGCACCTTCGTTAACGCTTAGCTTTTCCATACGGCGAAGTGACATATTCTCACCAATAGTGGCGATTTTATCAGTCAATTCTTCGGCAACATTGCGGCCTGTGCCTGGGTAATCCATGCCGGCGAGCGCTTCAAGGTTATCAGCATCAGATGCCAATGACGCAAGCGTTGCAACAAATCCCTGAAAGTCATCGTTACGTGCAACGAAATCCGTTTCAGAGTTAACTTCAACAACGGTACCTACCGTACCTTGTGCAGAAACACCGACTAGGCCTTCGCTGGCAACACGGCTTGATTTTTTAGCAGCGGCTGAAAGACCTTTTTGGCGCAGCCAATCAATCGCAGCATCCAAGTCACCATTAGTTTCAGTTAGGGCTTTTTTACAGTCCATCATACCAGCACCGGTGGCCGTACGAAGATCTTTAACGAGTGCAGCAGTAATGCTCATAGCAATTATCCTTTAGTTTTGTTCAGGATGAAATATGAAATTCTCGACCATCAACACCATGATCATCGGGGATGAAATTATTAAGCCTCAGGTTGCGCTTGTTCAGCTGGCGCTTCTTCAGCAGGTGCAGCTTCGGCCGACACTTCTTCAGCTGGCACTTCTTCGGCCGGTACTTCTTCAGCAACAGCTTCTTCAACTGGAGCAGCATCAGCGCCGAGGTCTTTACCGTCACGGATCATTTCGGTCTTAAGACCATCCAAGACAGAACCTGCAACCAACTCACAATATAGAGAGATTGCACGCAAAGCATCATCGTTACCTGGAATTGGGTAATCTACACCATCTGGGCTGGCGTTGGAGTCAACAACCGCAACAACAGGAATGCCAAGTGTATTGGCTTCAGCAACAGCAATAGATTCTTTGTTTGTATCAATGATGAATAGAAGATCAGGAAGACCGCCCATTTCTTTAATACCGCCAAGCGTACGCTCAAGCTTTTCCTGCTCACGTGTAAGCTGCAATGTTTCTTTCTTTGTTAATGCGTGCACTTCATCACCGCTAAGACGATCTTCAAGCGTGCGCAAGCGACGAATAGACTGAGACACCGTGTTCCAGTTCGTCATCATGCCGCCAAGCCAACGGTGGTTAACATAATACTGGCCACATGAAAGCGCTGCTTCCGCTACCGTTTCAGCAGCAGAAGATTTTGTGCCAACAAACAAGACACGGCCACCACGTGCTGCGGTCTGGCTTACAATATCAAGTGCCTGATACAGCATCGGAACTGTTTGCTGCAGATCAAGAATGTGAATATTGTTGCGTGTGCCAAAAATGAACTGTTCCATTTTTGGGTTCCAGCGACGTGTGTGGTGACCAAAGTGAACACCTGCTTCTAAAAGCTGGCGCATAGTAAATGATGGTAGAGGCATGGATAAACTCCTTCTTTTCCGGTTAAGCCTCCATGAAGGGTGGATGAAAATCATCACCGGATGGTATATGCAGCTTCAGCGAACTGATCCTGCGGACCGGAATTTGCCGGACATACCGCCTTCATGTGCGAATTTCGATATCAATTTAATATCGATGGTGTGTTTCTAGCGTTTAAGGTTTGGTTTTGCAAGCCTTAATTCAGCTCACGCACAGCAGCAATCCCGGGCAATGATTTGACCATTTGACGGAACCCTGAAGACAAACGGAACCCGCCCGGCACAGGAATTTTGACCATCTTACCATCAACTTGCATGACCAACACCAGATTAGCCATGCCAGCACCATCTCGGCTTAACCCTTCTTTAATACCCTGCACCGCATCAGCGCTTGATAATTTGATCTCAAGCCCTCGTGATTGTGCAGACATGGCATCATCTAGCTTACGCACTGCCTGGCCTAACAGCCGTACTGATCCTTCTTCTAATCTAGCGTCTGCACGGATCATCAACGGCACATCTTCATCCAATAAATCACGTGCCGCGGCTAACGCATCTGAAAAGAGCGTCACTTCAAATGATCCAGATTGGTCCGTAAGCTGAATAAATGCAAATCGGTTTCCGCGGGCAGATGTACGCAACTGCTTACCTGTCACAATACCTGCAAGATTAATGCGTGTGGATGGCAGCCCTTTTTTCTTCACTTCTGCCTCAATATCTGCCGCACGAATAATATCTTTCGCCGCCAGCTGATCTGCATAATCATCCATTGGATGGGCAGAAATATAGAGACCAAGCGCGGCAAACTCATCTTCAAGCCGCAATTTACTGGCTTGCTCAGGAACATTAGGCAGCATGAGCTTTATATCGTCTGCCGCATCACCGCCAAAAAGACTAACTTGATTAGACTCACGTTCACGTTTGATGGCCTGACCATGCCCCACCATCACATCAAGTCCTGCCATCAGCCGTGCACGGTTATGTTCAAGACCATCAAAAGCACCAGCTTTAATCAAATTTTCAAGGAAACGGCGTGATAACGCACCAGACATGCGGCTGACCACATCATCTATTGATGAAAAGGCACCATTACCCTTGCGCTCTGCCACCATATGTTGCATGGCATCAACACCAACATTTCGGATAGCCCCAAGCGCATAACGTACGGCTTGCTTATCGCCATGTTGTTCAACCGTAAATCGTGCTTCTGATGCGTTAACGCATGGCGGCAATACAACGATATCATGGGCAAGACAATCTTGCTTAAAAACAGATAACTTATCAGTGTTGCCGCTATCATACGTCATGGATGCAGCAGCAAACTCTGCCGGATGGTTCGCTTTCAGCCACGCTGTTTGCCATGCGATCAGCGCATAAGCTGCGGCGTGTGATTTGTTAAATCCATAGCCAGCAAAAGCATTAATCTGGTCAAAGATATCAGATGCAAGTTTCTTAGAAATATCATTTTCCGATGCACCATTAACAAATTTTTCACGCTGGGCATCCATTTCAGCCTGAATTTTTTTACCCATAGCACGGCGCAAAATATCCGCCCCACCAAGCGTATATCCAGATAATACCTGGGCCGCTTGCTGCACTTGTTCCTGATAAATCATAATCCCATAGGTTTCTGATAGCACAGGCTCCAACCATGGGTGCATATACTTCACGTCCTCAGTCCCATGCTTGCGTGCGATGTAGCTTGGGATGTTATCCATTGGGCCCGGTCGATACAGTGCCACCACCGCAATAATATCTTCAAATCTATCTGGCTTCAGCCCGCGCAACACATCACGCATACCACTAGATTCCAGCTGGAAAACACCAACCGTGTCCCCGCGGGATAACATGTCAAATGTGGCTTCATCTTCTAGGGGAATATCATCAAGTGACAGTTCAACCCCATTACGTTTGAGTAAGGTTAAGGTTTCTTGCAGCACGGTGAGTGTCTTTAAGCCAAGAAAGTCAAACTTGACCAGCCCTGCTTTTTCTACCCATTTCATGTTAAACTGGGTCACCGGCATATCTGACCGTGGATCACGGTATAACGGGACCAATTCTGGCAAATCACGGTCGCCAATCACCAGCCCTGCAGCATGAGTAGAGGCATGGCGATAAAGCCCTTCCAATTGGCATGACACACGGATCAATTCTGCTACTTGCGGGTCATCATCATGCTCGCGCTTCAGTTCTTCTTCATCTTTTAATGCTTGTGTCAGGGTGACCGGATTGGCTGGATTACTCGGCACCAGTTTAGCAATCCTGTCGACCTGACCATATGGCAAGCCCATCACACGGCCCACATCTCTTAATGCTGCGCGGGCCTGTAATGATCCAAAAGTGATGATTTGGGCAACTTTATCAAAACCATATTTTTCCTGAACATAGGTGATAACTTCATCTCGTCGATCCTGACAAAAATCAATATCGAAATCAGGCATGGAGACACGTTCAGGGTTAAGAAAGCGCTCAAACAGCAGCCCCCATTTGATAGGGTCCAAATCGGTGATCGCCATGGCAAAGGCAACAAGTGAGCCCGCACCAGACCCCCGGCCAGGCCCAACAGGGATATTGTTTTCTTTAGACCAGACAATAAAATCTGAAACGATCAAAAAGTAACCTGCAAATCCCATCTGGATGATAATATCCAGCTCAAATTCCAAGCGATCATAATACAGTTTTTCTTGTTCTGGGTGGCCGCGCACATGATCAAATGCCGGGGTTGCAAATCGTGATTGCAATCCTTTCATTGTGATATCACGCAAATAATCTTCTTCGGTCATCCCTGGCGGCACCGGAAAGGCGGGTAAAATAGGGTCTTTAGACGGCACTTTAAACGCACAACGCTGGGCAATTACGCCTGTATTTTCAATTGCTTCAGGCAAATCTTCAAATAACAGCGCCATTTCAGCTGAAGATTTTAAATAATGATGTTCTGTTTCGCGCCGCCGATCATCTTCAGCCAAGGTCACGCTTTGTGAGATACAGAGCAATACTTCATGCGCTGCAGCCATTTCTGGTTTTTCAAAATAACAATCATTAGTGGCCACAAGCGGAAGATGCATCTCATAAGCCATTGTTAAGAGTTGCGGTTCGGCAGCCATTTCACGTGCCATGCCATGACGTTGCAATTCAATATAAACGCGCTCGGGGAAAGCTGCGGTTAGACGTTTAAGCCGCGTTACTGCTAAATCAATCTGCCCATCCGCCGCTGCACCTGCGATATACCCTTTTTTCGCCCCGCCAGTCAGTACGATCAAGCCATCACTATGCGACATCAGACGATCAGCCAGAATTTGCGGTGTATCACTTTCTTCAAGCAATGCCGCGGATACAAGTTTAGATAGATTTAGCCATCCAGCTTCATTTTGGACCAAAAGCACAATTTCGCCAGATAGACCATCTTCATCAATGACTGTAACTTGTGCACCAACAATAGGCTGCACCCCTTTGCCTGCAGCCTTGTCTGAAAACTCAAGCGCGGCAAAATTATTAAACGTATCCGTGATCGCAACCGCAGGTTGCCCTAACCCACGCACCGCAGATACCAAGTCACCAATCTGAAATGTACCTTCTGCCAATGAATATGCAGAATGCACACGTAAATGCACAAATAACGGCGGCTGTATCGAATTAATATTGGGTTGGGTAATCTCAGACATAACCGTATTTGAACAGCCTTAAACACAGCTTGCAAGGCCACAAAAGCAGGGCTTGAAATACAAGCTGTTACGCCATGTTACCTCGTGGTGATATCAGCTATTGGTTAACTCACCATCACGAATCGTCAAGATGCGGTCCATCTTTTGGGCCAATTCGATGTTGTGCGTTACGACCAATGCTGCAGTGCCCGTTGTGCGAATAATCTTTGTTAAATGGCTAAAGACATCATGGGCTGTTTCAGGGTCAAGGTTACCTGTCGGCTCATCTGCAAGCAGCAAAGATGGTGCGTTCGAAACCGCACGCGCAATAGCAATACGTTGTTGCTCCCCACCAGACAACTGACCGGGGCGATGTGTTTTGCGGTCTTCAAGCCCTACCATCGACAACAATTGGTCGGCACGAATAGATGCTTCTTGTCGGTTAAGCCCCGTTAACATTTGTGGGATTAATAGGTTTTCATGGGCTGAAAACTCAGGCAGTAAGCGATGGAACTGGAAAATAAAGCCAATTTCTTCGCGGCGGCAGGTTGCAATTTCACGCGCTGACATACGGGCCGTATGCTGCCCACCAACCATCACGGTGCCGCGATCAGGGCTTTCCAACAACCCCGCAATATTAAGCAATGTTGACTTGCCTGACCCACTCGGGCCCACCAGCGCAACCATTTCACCTTGGTTAATCTCTAGGCTGGCACCTTTTAACACATGAAGCTTGCCTTTACCTTGGGTGAAGGCTTTTTCAATACCGTTTAACCGAAGGCTTACACCATTTTTTTCGATCTTATCACTCATAACGCAAGGCCTCCGCAGGCGCGATACGCGAAGCGCGCCACGCAGGATAAATCGACGCAAGGAAGCTTAGTGCCAGCGCCGTGGCGCACTACCTGCCGGCCGGCCACCCGCACGGCTCGGACCGCACGCATGTGACGGCCGCGGGTGTCATCGATATCTCCCATGCGATGCCGGCC
>CBFIAO010000084.1:0-7825 GCA_965660595.1 Puniceispirillales bacterium (SeqCode)
CATAGCCGCCAATGGATGCAACATACCTGTGCCGCCAAATTCGCTTAAGCCGCCGCGCAACAGGTAAATCGCGGCCCCAAACCCGATCCCCACGCCAATGAGTTTACCGCGGTTAATCTTTTCATCATCGGTAAAGAAATGCCCCAGCACGATCACCGCCAACGGCCCAGTTGTCATCAAAATAGCCGTCATGCTTGATGATATTTCCTGCTCAGCAAAGGAAATCAGGTAAAATGGCAAGGCCGTGGATATGACCCCCACCACCGTCAGTTCAGTCCATTGACGCATATTTTGGGGCCATGCGCGCGTTGGCGTTAACATGGTGATGACAAACATCACCGCAGCCCCAATCGAACACCGCATAAACACAACGCCAATCGGCCCGACGTCAGGCACAGCAATTTTAATGGCCGAAAACGATGATGCCCAAATCAACGACAACACAAGTAATAATGGGATATCCCATACTTTAGGAATAGAATTCATGAAGCTACCTAGCGCACGCAGTCGATACAGCGTGTTGCCGCAGGATCTGCCTTCAGACGGTTATAAGGGATGTCATCACCGCAGACAAGACATGCCCCATATTCTTCGCCTAATAATCGCGCCAACGCAGCCGCCAACACTTTAAGCCGCATCTGCCGCCGTTCTTCACGCGCCAAATCCATATGCTGCTGCTGCATCGCATCCATCCGCGACAACCGCCCAACAGATTGCTGGTCCAGCTCAACAGGCGCACGCCCATCAGCGCTCAAATCACTCAACGCCGTCAGCTCGGCCATCTCTGCCGTTATCTGTTCATGCAACGTCTTGCGTTGTGCATCATTCAACATATCATCATTCATGACATCATCACGGCGCCTTATGTAACCGCGTCATGTTGAAAACTAGCAACCCCATCACGGATGACGGCCGCCCGCCATGTCGCAATAGTTTTTGTCATTGGGGTGGCGGCCCCGCGCCCCCATACCGGGTGCGGCCATGCATCATCACCGGTGTGGCGCGCCACAATATGCACATGCAACATACGCACGACATTGCCAATCGCGGCACTGTTGATCTTTGTTGCTGACGTTGCGGTCTTCATCACTTGAGATAAATGACGTGTTAATTGTGACAATTCCGCCCATACCGGGGCTGGCAGCTCATGAATTTCTGCAATATCTGGCACTTCAGGGATAATCAGCAGCCAGAAATAACGCCCATCATTAACCATTCGGCAATCAAACACAGGTCCACTCTTGGCCTGATACTGCAAAATCCTGGTGCTGGTTTTTTCAAAATTTTCATCAAGGGTGAACATGATATTATTTCACCTAAATTTTTGATGTTTGTCCAGCGTTACCCCTTTTGCATGACCTCAGGATTTCTAAATGCTGGCTATTGACCACCTGACGCCAGATTGTCATGATAATGCGATGTTCTCGCAGCTCTTTAATAAGCGTTTTCAAACGCTCCCCACCACCCAAAAATTCAGCTTCGCCCATGGGGGGCGTATCCTGAACGTGACCCTGCGCCGCCGCCGCAATGCCAAACGGCTGACCATGCGCGTGCGTGATGGGGCCTTATCGCTGACCACCCCGCCTGACATCACAAATGATGACGCTGCTGACTTTATCCGCAAACATTATGACTGGGTTGACCAACAATTAACGGCCGATGACCGTATGCTTCACGCTCACGTGAACACAGGCCCCATGGGTGATGATACATCGCCCGCTAACACCTCCCCCGCTATCTGGTATCTAGGTGCCCTGACCCCTGTCAAGTTGCGCCGTGATGACCAACATCAAGGCCGCTCTCGTGTCACCGCACATCCTGACCATATAGAAATTGTCATGTCATCCGCAACGGATTCACGTCGTCTTCGCCCTGATGCCGTGCTTGAGGCATGGCTTAAAAAACAGGCCAAATCTGACATTCAAACATCACTTGATGAAGTCTTACCGCTGATAAATGAGGCGCCAGTCCCCCTCGCCATCCGTGACCAGAAAACACGTTGGGGCAGTTGTTCAACCACCCGCCGTCTATCGTTTAATTGGCGGCTGATCATGGCCCCGCCTGAATGTTTACATTATGTCGTGGTGCATGAAGCTGCTCATTTAATTCATCATGACCACTCCTCGCGGTTTTGGGGGTTGGTGGCTGAATTAATGCCTGACTTCAAACCGCATCAACAATGGCTTAAAACCCATCAACAAGATTTATTCACCGGCATTGATCGCCGCCTTAACGGCCTCAAGCCAACTTTATAAGGCCAACTTCATGATGCCCAACTTCATGATGCCCATCATGACCATCACACGATAAAGGCACATCACATATGTTCATTGGGCTTACCCTTGCCTTAATCAGCGGCATGTCACTTGGCGGCATCACCAGTTTTGCTGCCCTCGCCTATCTTAATGGTGCAGCCCCGTTAACCTTGATCGCATTGCGCGGCTTGGTGGCGGCATTGATGATGCTTGGTCTTGCTTTTGCCACACGCGCCCCACTTTGGCCCGGCCGTGACGGCATCAGGCATATTATCGCTGTTGGCTTATCGTTATCCATGGTGGGGTTTGGCCTTATGGGTTCTGTTGCCTATATATCCCCAGGCTTGGCGGTGGCTGTTCTTTATCTTTACCCGATCATGGTATTGGTGGCTGACAGCCTGCGCACCCGCACCATGCCGGCACCGCTTGCCATTATCGGCTTTGGGGTTGCGTTATTGGGCATTGTCACCTGTGTCGGCGCTGTTGGCCTAATGCCAGTTGAGGTAGCGTCAGTTGAGGCCAATCCGCTTGGCCTTGGGCTTGCCTTTATGGCGGCGGTGGGCATGGCCTCTTTTCTTATCACCACCGCCGCCGCTAATCGCGCCGCTAATCGTGCTGCACATCAGGCATCCCATGATCTGGTATCACATGATCAAGCATACAATGATACATCACGCCCTAATTGGGGCGGCAGCATTGTGATCTGGGCCAATATGATGGTCATCTCATTTGCCGTTATCTTCATTTTATATGCTGGCCAAACAGGCCCCGAAACAGGTCCTGAAGCGGCCACGCCAACCAACTTGACGGGTTGGTTTGCTATTTTCATGGCGGCGGCACTTTATGCCATTGGCATTATTGCTTCTGTGCTTGCGCTTAAGCATATCACCGCCCCCACCGTGGCCTTAATCATGAATATTGAGCCTATCACCACCTTGCTGATGGCCCATCTTGTGGTGGGAGAAGTCTTGTCACCGCTGCAATATTCAGGGATGATATGTGCGGTCTTGGGGATCATCATCGGCAGCCGCGCCCTTAAACGCACCTAACGAATATTAAGTCAACTATGTTTAGGGCAAATATATAAGGCCAAATATATAAAAAGCCGGCACTCTGCTAGGTGATCATGCGTGATCATTTGTCTTAAAATTTGTGTTAAGGGGGGCATTATGACCAAGAAATCATCAACCAGCGCGACACTTGATAAGATGTACCGCATCACTGATGCTGCCACATCAGCTGAAATCAAAGCAATCTATGATGAATGGGCAGACCAATATGACCATGATCTTGTAGATGCACATGCCTATGCCATGCCGGCACGGGCCGCGGACATGGCCGCCCACAGGTTCACAACGTCGCTTAACAACGCTGACATCAATGTGTTAGATGTTGGCTGCGGCACAGGTCTTTCTGGCATGGCACTCCAACAACGCGGCTTCACTCGTCTGGATGGCTGTGACCTCAGCCCCGGCATGCTAGAAGTCGCGGCAAAACGTGGTCTATATGATCGGCTTTTCGAAGTTGACCTCGTTGCACCGCCCATGGATGTCACCGACGCCTATTATGACCTGACCATTGCCGTAGGGGCTTTTGCCACTGGCCATTTAGGGGGGGGGCGGCCGTCGATGAATTGCTCCGAATCACTCAAAAGGGTGGGACGGTGATTATCACCACTAATGACCATTTTTATGCGACCGGCATCCTTCAAGATAAATTTGAAAGCCTTCAATCAAATCAACTTATTACCGACCTTGAGGCGGAACATGGTGACCACATTCCGGGGAAAGATATTGGCGGCTGGGTCTTCGCCATGATAAGAACATGATCTGTTAATTTTTACGGCATGCTTGATCGATGAAACATCTTTATTTTCCATTGAACAATCGTGCCTTTTGGCCTGTTATGCGGCCTGTGATGGGGGTTTTTCTTAGCCTTGCTGTTGCGTTGACCGTCTTTGGCCTTCCTGCATCAAGTCTTGCCCAAACATCGTCATCAACATCAACATCATCTACCTCGGCTGCACCAAATTACACCTGCATCCCTGCCATTAAGATCGTGGCTGATCTTGGCTATTGCTTTGGCTTTTCCCTCAGCTATTTTGACGCGACTGATAATGTAACCATTCTAAACGCCATTGAAGAACAAGACATCGCGGCCAATATTGCAGCAGCCCATAAGCAATGTTATGCGACCAACTTCACCAGCCAGCAAAAATTAGGGGAACTTGCCTTCTCATCTTACATTAATCTCGAAGATGATGCGCTCCTCACCCGCACTGCTGCTGACTGCCGCATCCTGCTTGATTATTACGCCAAACAGCGCGCATCCGAATAATTATCGCTAATTACCCAGACGCGCCTGCTTTTGTTGGCGTTCGGCTTAAAGAAAGCGGAACACAATCGGGCAATTAACCGTAAAGCCGATAGACCCATACGCACCACCATCAAGTCCGGTGATATGGCCACGCTCAACCATCCCAAGAATAGCAAATTCTTCCGTCAGTCGTGACCGGTATCCGTTGGCAATAGCCTCAGCCGTCCACACCCCCGGGTTAAGGTCCCAAAGTGGGCTGTAATCAGTCGCAACCGTCGGAATACCGCCCAATACATTAAGTGGGCCTTTGCCATCCAGCAATGCACTGTTCAAGCCTTGGCGTTGTGGGTTGTCTTTGCCGGTTGGGCCATTAACGAATAAGAAGATGCGTTCCGTTGGGCTAAATAGACTGTCATCTGCACCCAGTAAGATATCATCCAGTCCAGGTGCTAAAGTTGCACCTTCCATGGCAGCAGGTAACGCGTGGTTGGCATCGGTGGACAAGTACAGAACTGGCCGCGCAAAGCTAAACCCTGCGGTTAGTTTCAACGTGACGGTACCTTCTTCTGGGCAAATTGACACCACTTTGTCATGCACAATATCATGATCGGCATCACCATCACAAAACTGGTTTAACGCATCGCCATCAACATTAAACGCAACCATTGGCGCATTATAAATATGGCCACCTGCATTTGCTATCCGCACTAATGGGCTGTATTGGCTATCCCCCACTGACCCAGGCTGGAATGATGCTGGCGGGAATGGGTGGTCTTTTGGGCCGGGCACAACGCTGTGCTTAGGGCTAAAATCAACCTTACCAGCGTTAAACATCAGCACACCACCTTCGACAATACGGCCGCCACGGGCTGAACGCCCTACATCTGCATAGGTAAGCTTGGGTGAAAAATTAAGCCCCAGTGCCGCTGCATTGGCTTCATCCGACGTGTCGGTGACGACATACCATACATTTTCACCTGACTTCAGCCTGCCTTCATAGAGCGGTAATGTTATCGTGCCATGATCAAGATCAACTTTTCCAGCTTTCAACAGCTTATGTGGGCCAATGAGTTCTTTTTTGACATCAGACGGGGCTGGGCCAAAATACGTCAACGGCACGTCAGATCCGATTGAAGGCGGCGCGGGCGCAACATCATCATCGTCATCCATGCCGGCAAAAGCAGGGCTTAGCCCATAAAAAGGGGCTGCAAGCACGACGGCTGCGGCCATAAGTGTTTTTTTCCATGAATAGCTCATGTATTCCTCCGTAGTTGTAAATGATCAAAGATCATGACGGGAAAAGATGAGGCGTCATGTGGGTAAGACAATTATGATGATGGCGGTAAAGATCATGCGAAAGATCATACGTCATCTATTTTTCAAATTATCTATCTAAAACCCTATTATAGTATCATGCGTTGCGCAAGCTGGTAAAAGCGAGGCTAAGCCCAGCCTCGAATATTCGCCTTAAATCCAGATATTCTTGCCCTTATGGGTGAAATCGGCCTTCAGCCTCATAATACCAGCTTGTTGCGCATCATTATGCTGCACCCCGATCATGCCATCATCAATCAGCGCACCAGCCCCCATCGCCATCAGGTCAGCCAGCACGGCTTCAGGTTCGGGATGGCACAGATGGATGCGTTCAAAAGCTGGCCCAGGGCGAGCCATGCCATATTGTGGCGGCGTGCCGTTCCATTCGATTAAAGACGGCAGGCACCCGCCTTCTGGCGGTAATCCGGTGGGGTTAATCGTGATCTTCCACGACAAATCCCCGCGGCTAGCTTCATGCACCGGCCCCAGCTTTTTGCGCAATTCCGGGCTCAGGCCTGCTAATGTCGCGTCAATATCTGTTGTCCGCAGCACATAATGCATCAACATTGGCCCGCCACCCGAAGCATCTTTCATGCGGTCTTCAAATTTGGGGTTACCCAGCCCGAACCAGCGTGGGTGCGGCGGCACCAGCATGGATGGGTCAATCGCGATGACTTCAAAATAAATACCGTCACCCACCGCCATCACGGCATTATGAGTGCCCATAAATTCATGCTGACCGCCCAGCGGAATATCCACCCCAAAGACACGGCGCACATAATCCATTCCTGCACGTAATTTGTGGCACGTCACCACGACATGATCAAAGGCCAGCATTGGTTTCGTCATCACAACATCCCTTAAGGCAACATAAACTCACCGCCTATCCTAAGGGATAGAAAAGCAATGTCAAAACCGTTTGATGCTGCGCCAAAACCTATGCAGCAAGGTTATCATTTGTATTAACAACAAGCCCAAATAAATAATATGTAATTGATATAAATGCTTTTGATATCAATCCTTCACCTTAAGCCTAAATTTAGCAGTAGACCCATCTTCAGACTTCATATGCAGAACATACCACCTTGTTGAAGGTAGGTACTTTAAAACATCTTTGATGTTAGCCTTAAGAGCTTCTACACCGCCATCAACGGTAACAGCAGCATCTACTGAAAATGTATTGAACTCATCATTTGAAATTGTGTCGGTATTTGGTATTTTATCAAAACTCAGGATGCCTATCTGGATGCTTTGGCCATCCTTGATGTCATCAATAATGCGGTAGAACCACTTGCTTCCGCTCTTCATCATTGCTTTGCCAGTGTCGTTATTAATCCAAACATCACTTGTCGGAGATGTCAGAACTATTTCCTGCACATCGTCGGGGCGAGCATACTTTGAATTTGCCGCTGTTGATGTTGAAGCATCTTCAACTCCGCAGCTTAAACCTCTTTGTTTGGCTTCCTGAACGTATTTTTTATACCTTTCTCTCTTTTCCCAATTACCGTTATAGGTGGCTTTTTGACAAATCGCATGGGTTGATAAACGTTTTAATGTATTTACTGACGAGTTGGTGCCTGAAGTGGAATTATTGTTCGATGTCGTATTCGATGCAAATGTACAATTATATCCCCAGTTAGTTCTGCCCGATAGGTAATCATAAGAAGATCGTGGTGAAACACGTGCATTTAACTTCAATTTAGTTTTGTTTGTTAAGGTAAATGACCATATCGTTTGGCCATTATCGACAGAGCCAGAAACTTTATTTTCGCTTCTTCTGATATTATTAAATGTCAGCCCACCAATTTTTACCGTGCCCCTATAATCATCATAATTGACATCACTATAAGACCCTTTTGCCGAACATATGCCAGTACTGATAGTCACAGCATGTGAAAGACTAGGTACAATATCTAACTGGGCTAAAATTTCGCCTGCTG
>CBFIAO010000085.1:0-7747 GCA_965660595.1 Puniceispirillales bacterium (SeqCode)
TCAGTAAGCCGTGCGCTGACAGGGCCGATCAATCCACCTTGAATGACCATGATCAGCACCCCAATCCACGTGAAAAACCAACCTGTATGCACGCTTGTAAAATCCAGCATATCTTTCAGGACTAACACAAATGAAACTTCGATTTGGGCAAAACTCAAGTTCAACAAAAATGTCGCCAAGGCGAAGCTCCCTAAACCAGCTATCCTGAAATTATGCCAGCGTTCTGATAGCGGTAGCCGTGGTGCAGCTGTTACGTTTGACGTTTCCTTGACATTTACCACCGACAAAATGAAGCCAATAAAACTGAGCATCGACGCCAGCAAAAATGGTGCCTGATGAATAGCGCCGCCAATGCCAGACAATAGGCCGCCTAACGCAGGGCCAGCCACAAAGCCGAACCCTATAAACGCACCAAGCATCCCCATCCATTTTGCCCGGTCTTCTGTTGTTGTCCTATCGGTAATAATGGCCTGAATAACACCAATATTAGCCGCACCAAAACCTGCAAGAATCCGGGCTGCAAACATCACCACAAGGTCAGTAGTAAGTGCGAAAATCAAATGGCCAATGGTTGAAATCAACACTGATATGATAAGGACTTTACGCCGGCCCATGCGGTCAGAAATGATGCCTAGGATCGGTGCACCAACAAACATGGCGATGGCAAAGCTCGCCATCAATAGCGCCATCATGGTTTCAGAACCGCCCGCAACATCAATCACGGCATAAGGCAGGATCGGGATAAGTGCGCCTACACCAATGAAATTGACGAATACAACCAGCAAAAGACCGCGCATAAATATATACCTTATCTAGGCACCATCCATCAGATTGCACCACATAGCATTAAGTGAATGTAAGCTGCGAAATATGAACAGCCTAATACTGGAAATCTCGGTAAAGATGGGCAAGATCACCATCCCAACTATCTTGGTAAAAATCGCGCAAATCTTCAGCCTTTGTTCGGCGCGCATCAACAACCTCTTTGATCGGGTCTAGGTAATAGCGCTCATCATTTCCGGCTTTATCAAGCCTAGCTCTAGCCGCCAGCCCCATATCAGCAATCTTCATCATTTCTCCAGCAATATCGCCCATATCTCGGCCACCAATAGTACCCTTGAGGCCATGGCGTGCAGCCTGCATCCGTGCATCAGCAACATCACTAGCGGTTAAGCCCTTGGCCAATTCTTCGGCAGCGGATAACGCATCATCATCATAAAGTAGCCCCACCCATAACGCAGGCAGTGCGCAAATCATATTCCAAGGCCCACCATCAGCACCGCGCATTTCAATAAATGTTTTCAGGCGAACTTCTGGAAATGCGGTGGTGATGTGATCTTCCCAATCTGCCATTTCCGGCAACTGGCCTTCATAGCCTGGCAGTTTACCATGCATAAAATCACGGAAAGACAAGCCGGCAACATCTTGGTAGTCATTGCCTTGGTCATCATGCCGATGCAAAAAATACATGGGCACATCTAAAATATAATCCACCCATTGCTCGTACCCAAAACCATCATCAAACACACATGATGGCACCCCGCAACGTGCGGCATCTGTATCTGTCCACGCTTCGGCACGGGTGGATAATAACCCGCTTAATTGGCCATTCTTGAAAGGTGAATTAGCAAAAATTGCCGTTGCAACAGGCTGAAGTGCAAGCGATGTTCTGAATTTTCTAACCATGTCTTGTTCAGACTTGTAATCAAGGTTTACTTGAATGGTGCACGTACGTTTCATCATATCAAGGCCAAGGGTGCCAACCTTTGGCATATGGTTACGCATGATCTTGTACCTGCCTTTAGGCATCCATGGCACATCATCACGCTGCCATAATGGGTCGTAGCCCATACCAAGCATCCCCATCCCAAGGCTTTCCGTGATTTTCTGCATCACTCTAAGATGGGCACTGGTCTCGCTACATGTTTCATGAAGTGTTTCAAGAGGCGCGCCTGAAAGTTCAAACTGTCCGCCAGGTTCGAGCGTTAATGAACCGCCATTTTTTTCTTTCACACCGATGATGTTATCGCCTTCCATAATAGGAACGCCATCTAGTTCATCCACCAATCGGTGCAACAACGCACCGACCCCATGTTCTTCTTCATAAGACGGGCGGCGGAAGTCATCTTGCATGAACAAAAACTTTTCATGTTCTGTGCCAATACGCCAATCTTGAGGCGCAGCTTCACCTGAGGCAATCCAGCGAATAAGTTCATCTTTTGATGTGATTGGCTGAGCGCCAGAAGACTTCGGTTCATATGCCATTACTGGCGTCCTTTCCATTCTCCAACTGTCGCTTGCCAAATAGCCAACGCAGCCAGCATTGCGGTATCAGCCCGCAAAATATTCGTTCCCAGCGATACAGAAATCGCTGATGGATGATCAGATATCAGGTCACGTTCACGTGGAGAGAAACCCCCTTCAGGCCCGATAAAAATTGCAACATTTTGCCCTAAATCTTTGCCCGACCGTAAACGATCTGCCATCGCAAATTCAGGACTGCCAGCACAATCTTCATCACAAAATATGATATGGCGCTCAGGTGGCCAATCTTCAAGAAGCTGAATGATGGAAATAGGATCATTAATCTGCATCAAGCTCGTGCGGCCTGTCTGTTCAGCTGCTTCTATGGCATTGGCATCTAGGCGCCCAATATTGACCCTACTGGTTTGTGTGAAATCTGTGATGATGGGCTGGAGCACCCCAACCCCTAATTCTGTGGCTTTCTCCGCGATGAAATCAATGCGTGCTTTTTTAATTGGTGCAAAGGCCAGCATTAATTCAGGTGCTGGATCTTGGAGACGTGTTTGCGTGGTGATATTAAGCGTTGCAGATTTTTTATGTGCATCATCAATCACTGCACAAAATTCACCGTCACGGCCATTAAACAGCAGCACTTCATCACCTGCTGACATGCGTAAAACCGTCACCAGATAATGTGACTGATCACGGCCCAATGTCACCTGCATATCAGGGTGTAAAGCTGTGTCGAGATAAAGACGTTGCCGTGTTTCCAATGACATCACCTAGCTATACATCCCCAAGGCAACAGCTTGCAAGATCGAAGATGATATGTTCACAAAAACTTGACACAAATGGGCATCTCGGCAGAGTTTATGCCAAAGGGATTATGGCATGACTTCATCGACCGACATCAACACCAAAGGCATCTTGGCAAAATTGCCTGCGTCTTGGCAGCTCTATGCGCAAGTCATTCGGTTAGACCGGCCTATTGGATGGTGGCTATTGGTGTTGCCGGCATGGTGGGCCATGTTGACTGCCGGTATCATGCATGATCTACCATTCCTTGAAAGCTTGAAATTGATGGCGTTATTCACCCTTGGCGCAATTATCATGCGCGGGGCTGGATGTGTGGTGAATGACCTTTGGGACCGTGATTTAGATCGCGCTGTGGCTCGCACCAAATCTCGCGCCATCGCTTCTGGGTCGATCAGTATTCATCAAGCATTAATATTCTTAGCTGGGTTGGGCATTATAGGGCTGATCATTTTGATTAACCTTCCCATGGTCGCGGTATGGACCGGGCTTGCATCATTACCCTTAATTGTCATTTACCCACTCGCTAAACGCTTTATCGGCTTGCCGCAAATTGTGCTGGCCCTCACCTTTAGCTGGGGGGCATGGCTGGGCTGGGCTGCACATGGACTTATGCCAGAAGGCATCACTACTATTATGTATATTGCCACCGCATGTTGGATTTTTGGATATGATACTATTTATGCTATCCAAGATATGGATGACGATAAAGATATTGGCATCAAGTCATCTGCCCTCAGCTTGGGACACCGACTGATCCCTGTTGTGGCCATATGTTACATGGCCCTAATTGCAGGGTTATTGATCATTGGCGCGTTGCGAGATGCCGCATTAATCTATTATGTCGGCCTAGCTGTCTTAGCCGTGCATTTAAGGTGGCAATTACGCAATATTAATATCAATGATCCGATATTCGCTGGGGTATTATTTCGGTCAAACCGTGATGCAGGGTTAATCGTCGCAGCAGGTCTATTAGCCGAATATTTAATTTAAAGAAAATCATCTGGACGCGTTGCTTTAACATCCATCTTTACCCATGGCGCGTCAGGACAATCGGTGGCGAGTGCCTCCATGGCATCCATCACTGATAAACGATAATCACGGTTTGCCCTCATTTGCAAAATCCAGTCATCTAAACTGGCAGGGGCATCAACATGTGTTTTGATCGCCAGCAGCACATCACGTTGAACCATCCCAACGAAAACGCGGCCTTGGGATGGTATCGGTGCATGCGCAACAACACCTAGCCCTAGGTCAAGCAATGGTGATCGTGATTGATACCCATAAACAGGCAGATCAAAGACCGGATTCCCATCACGGCCAACCCCATGATCCACCATACCATCAGCTAGTTGCACAAAATCATAAGCAATGCCAAGCGCTTCGGTTTCATGCATGCGCAACAATTGTGCATCATCAAGCCATGCAATGTTAAGATCAACAACCGTACCCGGGCTTGGGCAAGCCGTGGCCGGGGATGCGCAATAAAATGACAATGTTGCCGCGAAGACAATATCACAATCCAGCAAACGGCATGTTGTTACAGGCAACAAGGCTTGCGGGCCAAACTTACGGCGCAATTGCAGCGGCGCACGGTTTGATCCAACAGAAATCACAGGCGTACGGCCTTCAAGTTCAACACCTCGGATACCATCTGGGCGCAATTCCGGCAGACCATCCCGCATCCAAAAATCCACGTTAGGTGCAGGATATGGATATCCTTTGGCCTGCGCCAATGGGGTTATTTCACCATTAATATGGTCCGGAAACCATTTGCTGGGCAATTCAGACATCATAGCCCCATAAGACAATTCATTTTAAATCTACCGCATGCTTTAAGCATGGTTAGGCTAAATTAATGTGGTGGTTTCATCCAGTCCTAGCATTAAATTCAGGTTTTGCACCGCGGCACCGGATGCCCCTTTGCCTAAGTTGTCTAGGCGTGCCACCACCATGGCTTGCATCGGATCACTGCCGTCCTTGTCATGCCCTAACACGTGGATTTCCAGCATATTAGTGCCTTTAAGCGCATCTGCTGCTAGAAAGCCGCGATCAGTCATGCCTGCGCCTGTATCAAAATCAGCAACATTCACAAACACTTCACCATCATAATGTTTAGCGAAGATATCATAGAGATCACGGCGGCAAGCCCCTGACGTTAACTGGCTTGCGACTAACGGAAGCTGCACCAACATACCGCAGTCAAAATCACCCACTGATGGCATGAAGGTTGGCGCCACATCAAGACCGCCATGATGCATGACTTCAGGAATATGTTTATGCCTCAGACCTGCTGCATATGCGAAATGCTTGGGGCCTTCATCACCTTCCATATACTGGATAAGCGCCTTGCCTCCACCTGTATAGCCACTTACTGCCGCAACATTTAATGCTGTCTGGGATGACACCATACCAGCATCAACAAGCGGCCTAATCATGGCAATCATCGCCGTTGCGTAACATCCTACATTGGCCACACGAGCGCTATTTTTGATCACCCCACGTTGAGCTTGATCAAGCTCAGGAAAACCGTATGCCCAATCTGGATGCACCCGATATGCAGTGGATGCATCAATAATTTTAACATCAAGCCCTTCTGCAAGCGCAACAGCTTCGATAGCGGCATCATCGGGCAGGCAAAGGATAACAGCATCCGCATCAGCCATCGCCGCACGACGCGCATCAGGGTCTTTGCGCATGTCAGGATCAATGGTGATCAGCTCAATTTCAGGATGCGCACGCAAGCGATCGCGCACCTGTAATCCTGTTGTTCCTGCTTCACCGTCAATAAATACATGATAAGTCATATGCATTATCTAGCCTTATGAAGTGATTTCAGCAAGATTATAACGCATGATAACTTAACCTAAGCGAGATAAATATGACGTGAAACGGTTGTACTTTAGCCGATGAAGGGTTATTTCAAAGACATGACTGATCAGTTTTCAAATCTTATGGATATGTTGTTGGATCGCGCCCGCATTGCCGGTGCTGATTCTGCAGATGGTATGGTGTTGGGTGGACATGGGCATTCTGTCTCTATCCGCATGGGCGAGGTAGAATCGATAGAACGGTCTGAAGACCATGACATCGGGTTACGGGTTTTTGTGGATGGCAGAAACGCCAGTATTTCCACCAGCCGTCTAGATGAAGAAAGTATCACTTCGCTTGCGGAACGTGCGGTGGCCATGGCAAAACTGGCACCAGAAGATCCCTATGCCATGCTGGCAACGTCAGACCAACTGGCCAAAGACATCCCAGATCTTGATATGTACGACAATACCGCGCCTTCAGCAGATGAGCTGAAAGCTCGTGCACTTACCGCTGAAGATGCTGCCCGCAGTGTTGACGGCATCACTAATTCCGAAGGCAGCAGCGCATCCCACGGAAGTGTTGACATTATGCTGGCCACCAGCGCAGGTTTTTCCGGGCGTTATCAACGCAGCAGCTTCGGTATTTCCGCCATGGTGTTGTCTGAAAAAAATGGCGTGATGGAACGTGACTATGATTACACTGCCGCTGTTTATGATGAAGACCTAAAAAACCCAGAAGATATCGGCCGTAATGCAGGATTGCGGACCATGGAACGCCTTGGCGCTATACGCCCTCCAACAGGGGCCTATCCGGTGATTTATGATAACCGCGTGTCATCATCTATTGCCTCACACCTGTCCTCTGCCATTAATGGCGCGGCGATTGCCCGCGGCACAAGTTTTCTAAAAGATATGATGGGTGAAGCTATCGCATCTTCAAATGTGACGATGATCGATGACCCGCTGAAAGCACGCGGCATGGGTTCCTCACCTTTTGATGGTGAAGGGTTGCCGCGCCAACGACGTGTCATGGTTGAAAAGGGTGTACTTAAAGGTTGGTTCCTTGATCTAGCATCTGCCAAACAATTAGGACTTTCGCCAACTGGTAATGCTGGTCGCGGCATTGGCTCACCTGCGTCACCTGGAACAAGCAACTGGATCATGCAACCTGGTGAGATAAGCCGTGATGACTTAATTGCCGATATCGAAGAAGGTTTCCTTGTGACGGAAATGATCGGGTCATCTGTCAGCCTGATCACTGGTGATTATAGCCGCGGCGCATCTGGCTTCTGGATCAAAAATGGTAAAATCAGCCATCCGGTGACCGAAGCGACCATCGCTGGTAACCTCAAAGATATGCTCATGAATATCACCCCTGCCAATGACTTGGATTTGAGCAAATCAACCGCAGCACCAAGCCTACGCATTGATGGCATGACGGTTGCCGGGGGCGCGTAAATATGACCGGGCCAAGTATTAAGGGTGCCCACCCACTTGCCCACCATCCACGGCGTGGCTTGCGTGATTGGATGGAGCTAACGTTCAAAGACCATGGGTTCTTGCGCGTTTTATGGCATAACCTGCATGAAATACGCCCGGGGGTATGGCGGTCCAATCAACCTGCGCCCGCAGATATCAGACGTGCCGGAAAGCTTGGCATTAAAACCATCATTAACCTCCGCGGCGCACGCAGTGACGGTGGATGGCGGCTTGAAAAAGAGGCGTGTGACGCTGAAGGTATGACGTTGGTTGACGTGACGATACGGTCGCGTGATGTGCCGACTGCCGATACAATCCGTAATATTAATAATGTTTTTCAATCTGTAAAACCGCCCTTCCTGATGCATTGCAAATCAGGGGCGGACCGTGCCGGCCTG
>CBFIAO010000086.1:0-7596 GCA_965660595.1 Puniceispirillales bacterium (SeqCode)
ATCCTCGGCACCAAAGGCCTGATGCCTAACCCTAATCTTTGCACAGTGACACCAAATGTTGCAGATGCCGTTGCTGCCGCAAAAGCTGGTGAAGTTCAGTACCGTGCCGAAAAGGCTGGTATCATTCATGCTGGTATCGGCAAGGCAAGCTTTGGTGCAGATCAGCTCAAAGAAAATGCTGCTGCATTCATTGCTGCTGTCTTCAAGGCACGCCCTGCAGGTGCAAAAGGCGTATTTGTTAAAAAGATCAATGTAAGCTCCACCATGGGTGCGGGTGTCAACATTGATCCATCACAGGCGGTTTAACGTCTGAAGAGTTTACCCCGAAAGGGGTAATCGGGGCTTCGGCCCCACCTGTCCAAGACGATAGGTGCCTGCGGAAACAATGGCTTAATTTCCTATTCAGACGGGGAGAGTGGAATTTATTCCGCTTGAACTATGGGCAGGCCAAAGGGTGGTGCAATTCCGCATCACTCTTCGTGCAACTGGCGCCGGCAGTATTTTTTCCGGTGCCTCAATTAGCGGAGACGATCGGTGAATAGATCCGAAAAAGCAGAACTGGTCGATACGCTGCACGCAACCTTTAATGAGGCGACCACCGTTGTGATCACTCATCAGGTTGGGCTGACTGTTGTTGAAAGCAGTGAATTGCGCGGCAAAATGCGTGAAAATGGTGCATCTTTTAAAGTCACCAAGAACCGCATTGCCAAGCTCGCACTGAAGGATACGGCTTATGAAGGTCTTACAGACCAGTTTACAGGTCCGACTGCCATTGGCACGTCATCAGACCCTGTAGCTGCTGCTAAGACGTTGGTTGAGTTCGCAAAAGGGAACGACAAGCTGACCATCATCGGTGGCGCCATTGGCGATCAGATGTTGGACAAGGCAGGGATTGAAGCCCTGGCTAAGCTGCCGTCTCTGGACGAACTGCGCGCCAAGCTGGTTGGAGTGCTTCAAGCACCTGCAACAAAGCTTGCACGTGTTGCACAAGCTCCAGCTGGAAAGCTGGCTCGTGTCATCCAAGCCAAGTCAGAACAAGCGTAAGCGTAAAATTAGTTCAATAGGGAAACCAAGACCCGCAAATAGTTCAAGCCAAAGGAGAATAACATGGCTGATATCCAAAAACTCGCTGAAGACCTTTCTGCACTTACCGTATTGGAAGCTGCAGAGCTCGCAACTCTTCTGGAAGACAAGTGGGGCGTTTCTGCTGCCGCTGCTCCGGTTGCTGTCGCTGCCGTTGCTGGTGGTGGTGATGCCGGTGGTGCTGCAGAAGAAAAGACCGAATTTGACGTGATCCTTGCTGCTGCTGGCGACAAGAAAATCAACGTTATTAAAGAAGTTCGCGGCGTCACAGGTCTTGGCCTGAAAGAAGCTAAAGATCTTGTTGAAGCCGCTCCTAAGCCTGTTAAAGAAGGCGTATCAAAGGAAGAAGCTGACGAGATCAAAGGCAAGCTCGAAGAAGCTGGCGCAACCGTCGAGGTCAAGTAATGACCGCGCCGAACGGCGTCTAGTAATATTGCAATGGCACCAGGGGGTTTTTCCCTTGGTGCCAAAGCCGTTTTTTGGTGACCTATCTAATGATCATAGGTAAGTCATTGAAAAATAACTTAAAAAATTAACGTCATCACGACAGAGGTACATTCCATGGCATCAAGCGTCACCGCACTCAGTAGTCGTAAACGTGTTCGTCGCAGCTTCGGGTCCATTAATGAAGTGGCCGAAATGCCGAACCTTATTGAGGTTCAGCGCAGTAGCTACGATATTTTCCTTCAAAAAGGTGTAAAATCTGAAGACCGTGAAGATGTCGGTTTGCAGGAAGTATTTAAATCAGTCTTCCCAATCCATGATTTCGCGGGCAAATCGATGCTTGAGTTTGTGTCATACGAACTTGAAACACCAAAATATGATGTTGAAGAATGCCAACAGCGTGGCCTGACATATGCGTCACCGCTTAAGGTAATTCTCCGTCTGGTTGTGTGGGAAGAAGACGAAATTACAGGCACGCGCTCAATCCGTGACATCAAAGAACAGGATGTCTTTATGGGTGACATGCCGCTGATGACATCAAATGGTACCTTCATTGTGAACGGAACTGAACGTGTAATTGTCTCACAAATGCACCGTTCACCTGGTGTGTTCTTTGACCATGACCGTGGTAAGACACATGCTTCAGGCAAACTGCTTCATGCTGCGCGCGTAATTCCATATCGTGGCTCATGGCTCGACTTTGAATTTGACGCTAAAGATATGCTGAATGTGCGTATTGACCGTAAGCGTAAGCTTCCTGCCACCACGTTCTTGATGGCGTTGCTTGATGAAACATCAGAAGCATATCTTGAACAGTGTGTTGCTGAAAATATTGAACCTGATCGGACAAAGGTTAATGGCTTAAGCCGTGAAGCTATCCTTAATCAGTTCTACAACACCATTAACTACAGCCGTGCCAAAAATGGCTGGCGTACTGCGTTTGATGCAGAACGTTTCCGCGGTGCACGTCTAAGCAGTGATCTGATCAATGCCAAGACAGGTAAGGCTGTTGCCGCAGCAGGCGATAAGCTAACCCCGCGCAGCTTGCGTAAGCTGACTGAAAGTGGCCTTAATGAAATTATGGTCGCTGAAGAACAGCTGATTGGCGATTACATTGCTAACGATATTGTTAACATGGAAACTGGTGAAATTATTGCTGAAGCTGGCGATACACTCACCGAAGAAATGCTGGCAACCCTAAATGAAATCAAGGTTAATGACATTTCAATCCTTGCTATTGATAACATTAATATTGGTGCGTTCCTGCGTAATACCTTGGCTGCTGACCGCAATCATTCACGCGAAGAAGCCCTGATTGATATTTACCGTGTTATGCGCCCGGGTGAACCGCCAACACTTGAAACATCAGAAGCGCTATTTAATGGGTTGTTCTTCGAATCTGACCGTTATGACTTGTCTTCTGTGGGCCGCGTTAAGCTTAATGCTCGTGTTGGCCTTGATGTAGATGATCAAGTGCGTGTACTGCGCCGTGATGATATCCTCGCAATTGTTCGTATCCTTCTTGACCTGAAAGATGGCAAGGGCGAAATTGATGACATTGATCACCTTGGTAACCGCCGTGTGCGTTCTGTGGGTGAATTGATGGAAAACCAGTACCGCATCGGTCTATTGCGCATGGAACGTGCGATCAAAGAACGGATGGGTTCTGGCGAAATTGACACACATATGCCAGCAGATTTGATTAACTCAAAGCCTGCTGTTGCCGCGGTGCGTGAATTCTTTGGCTCGTCACAGCTTTCACAGTTTATGGATCAGACAAACCCATTGTCTGAAATTACCCATAAACGCCGCCTATCTGCGCTTGGTCCAGGTGGTCTTACCCGTGAACGTGCTGGCTTTGAAGTCCGTGACGTGCACCCAACGCATTATGGCCGGATTTGTCCAATTGAAACACCGGAAGGTCCAAACATTGGCTTGATCAATTCATTGGCCACGTTCGCACAAATCAACCGTTATGGCTTTATTGAAACACCATATCGTTCAGTTAAGAATGGTAAGGTCACCGATGAAGTAACATACATTTCCGCAATGGATGAAGGCCGCTTTACCATTGCACAGGCTAATGCTGAACTGGATGGTTCAGGCAAGTTTGTCGGTGAGCTTATCCCAATTCGCCGCGCTGGCGATATTGGTCTTGCGCGTCCAGAAGATATTGATCTAATGGACGTATCACCAAAGCAGCTTGTATCTGTTGCGGCCGCATTGATTCCGTTCTTGGAAAACGATGATGCGAACCGCGCGCTAATGGGTTCAAACATGCAACGTCAAGCTGTGCCGCTTGTGAAAGCAGAGGCACCGGTTGTTGGGACAGGCATGGAAGCTGTGGTGGCACGCGATTCAGGTGTGACCATTGCTGCCCGCCGTTCAGGTGTGGTGGATCAGGTTGACGCAACACGTATTGTGGTACGTGCGACAGAAAATGATGAAAATGACGTCTCACCAGTTGATATCTATTCATTGTTGAAGTTCCAGCGTTCAAACCAGAACACATGTATTACCCAGCGTCCGCTTGTTAAAGTCGGTGATGTTGTCAATGCTGGTGACATTATGGCAGATGGTCCGTCCACTGAAGATGGTGAATTGGCACTTGGCCGTAACGTACTCGTGGCCTTCATGCCATGGAACGGTTACAACTTCGAAGATTCAATTCTTATCTCAGAACGCATTGTTAAAGATGATGTCTTCACGTCCATTCATATCGAAGAATATGAAATCATGGCTCGTGATACAAAGCTTGGGATGGAAGAGATCACACGTGATATTCCAAACGTTGGTGAAGAAGCCCTCAAGAACCTTGATGAAGCTGGCATGATCTATGTTGGTGCTGAAGTAAAGTCAGGTGATATTCTTGTTGGTAAGGTAACGCCGAAAGGTGAAACCCCAATGACACCAGAAGAAAAGCTCTTGCGGGCTATCTTCGGTGAAAAGGCATCTGACGTTCGTGATACATCACTTCGCGTACCGCCAGGCGGGGCAGGGACAATTGTTGAAGTTCGCGTCTTCTCACGCCGAGGTGTTGAAAAAGATGAACGTGCTCGTGCGATTGAACGTTTTGAAATCGAACGTCTTGCAAAAGACCGTGATGATGAACGTGAAATTCTGGAACGTGGTCTTTATGGCAAACTGCACGATATGCTAACAGGCATGACCGTTGCGTCAGGTCCAAAGGGCATCAGCGCTGAAACTAAAATCACTGCTGCAATGCTAGAAGAGCTGCCACGTTCAAACTGGACACAGATCGCTGTTAAGAACGACACACGTCAAAAAGCGATTGAAGCACAAATTACAAACTTTGAAGCATCTATCAAAGCCCTGGAAAACCGCTTTAACGATAAGGTGGACAAGCTCCAGCGTGGTGATGAATTGCTGCCAGGTGTCATGAAGATGGTTAAAGTCTTCGTTGCGGTGAAGCGTAAGCTTCAGCCAGGTGATAAAATGGCGGGTCGTCACGGGAACAAAGGTGTGATTTCACGCATTCTTCCTGCCGAAGACATGCCGTATCTCGAAGATGGTACTCCTGTTGACATCGTGTTGAACCCACTTGGGGTGCCATCACGCATGAATGTGGGGCAAATTCTGGAAACGCATTTAGGCTGGGCATCTTCTGGTTTGGGTAAACAAATCGGGGCCGCTGCTGAAGCCGCTGCACGTAACAATGACACAACTGAACTTCGGAAGAATCTTAAGTCGATTTATCCAAAGGCACAGTTCGAACGTGAAGTCGAAGGCATGGATGATGGTCAGGTTATTGAACAGGGCAAGATTCTGGGTCGCGGTGTGCCGATGGGTACACCTGTCTTTGATGGTGCAGTCGAAGCAGATGTGCGCACATTGCTCAAGCAAGCTGGGTTAAGTGAAACAGGCCAAGAATGGTTGACTGACGGCCGCACGGGTGAGGTTTTTGACCGCCCAGTAACGGTTGGCTACATTTACATGCTAAAACTACATCACCTTGTTGATGATAAGATTCACGCACGTTCAATCGGCCCATATTCATTGGTCACCCAGCAGCCATTGGGCGGTAAAGCTCAGTTCGGTGGCCAGCGCTTTGGTGAGATGGAAGTGTGGGCACTTGAAGCTTACGGTGCTGCCTACACGCTTCAGGAAATGTTGACGGTTAAGTCCGATGACGTTTCTGGCCGAACTAAAGTCTACGAATCTATTGTCCGTGGGGATAACGATTTTGAATCAGGTATTCCGGAATCATTTAACGTTCTTGTTAAAGAATTGCGGTCACTTGGTCTCAACGTCGATCTTCATGACGAAGAAGTTTAATAAAGGGAGTCGAACATGAATGAGCTAATGAATCCATTTGGTCAGGCACCAAGCTCACAGAGCTTTGACAAGATCCAAATCTCCATCGCCTCCCCAGAACGTATTCGTTCATGGTCATATGGTGAAATCAAGAAGCCAGAAACTATCAACTACCGGACATTCAAGCCGGAAAAAGATGGTCTGTTCTGTGCTCGTATCTTCGGGCCGGTCCGTGACTACGAATGCCTTTGCGGTAAATATAAGCGCATGAAGTATCGCGGCATCGTCTGTGAAAAATGTGGCGTTGAAGTCACACTTTCCAAAGTACGCCGTGAACGCATGGGCCATATCGAACTGGCATCACCGGTTGCCCATATTTGGTTCTTGAAATCACTGCCATCACGTATTGGTCTGCTCGTTGATATGACGTTGAAGGATCTTGAACGTGTATTGTATTTCGAAAACTTCGTTGTGATCGAGCCAGGTCTGTCATCGTTGTCTAAAGGTCAGCTGCTGTCTGAAACCGAATATTATGACGCGCTTGACGAATTTGGTGATGATGCGTTTGAAGCTGGTATCGGTGCTGAAGCGATTAAGAAAATCCTTGAAGACATTGATCTTGAATCAGAGCGTGTGGTTGTTCGTGAAGAACTGCGTGAAACAGGTTCAGAAGCAAAGCGTAAGAAGCTGGTAAAGCGTCTTAAGCTTATTGATGCGTTCATGGCATCTGGTGGTCGTCCTGAATGGATGATCCTTGATGTTGTGCCGGTCATCCCGCCTGAATTGCGTCCGCTTGTGCCGCTTGATGGTGGCCGTTTTGCGACGTCAGATCTTAATGACCTATATCGCCGTGTTATCAACCGTAACAACCGCTTGAAGCGTCTTATTGAACTTCGTGCACCTGATATTATCGTCCGCAATGAAAAGCGGATGTTGCAGGAATCAGTTGATGCGTTGTTTGATAATGGTCGCCGTGGTCGTGTGATCACTGGTGTCAATAAGCGTCCGCTTAAGTCACTATCTGACATGCTTAAGGGTAAGCAGGGCCGTTTCCGTCAAAACCTTCTTGGTAAGCGTGTTGATTACTCTGGCCGTTCTGTGATTGTGGTTGGTCCTGAACTAAAACTGCACCAGTGTGGTCTGCCAAAGAAAATGGCGCTTGAACTCTTTAAGCCGTTTATCTACTCACGCCTTGAACTTTATGGTTTCTCAACAACCGTTAAAGCTGCCAAGCGCATGGTGGAAAAAGAACGTCCTGAAGTTTGGGATATCCTTGAAGAAGTAATCCGTGAACATCCAGTGATGCTGAACCGTGCACCAACATTGCACCGTTTGGGGGTTCAGGCATTTGAACCTGTCTTAGTTGAAGGTAAAGCCATTCAGCTGCATCCATTGGTATGTACCGCGTTTAACGCTGACTTTGATGGTGACCAGATGGCCGTACACGTGCCGCTATCCCTAGAAGCACAGCTTGAAGCACGCGTGTTGATGATGTCGACAAACAACATCCTCAGCCCTGCTAACGGTAAACCGATTATTGTGCCATCACAGGATATCATTCTTGGTCTTTATTACCTGACGCTGCTGCGTGAAGGTGAAAAAGGCGAAGGCATGATTTTCTCGACACCAGAAGAAGCTATGTTGGCTTATGATGCTGGCCATGTCAGCCTTCAAGCTAAAGTGAAGGTTCGCATCTCTACTTGGGAAGGTGAAGAACGTGTCAATAAAGTGGTGGAAACATCACCTGGCCGCGCACAGCTTTCCAACATTTTGCCGGATAGCTCAGCTGTACCG
>CBFIAO010000087.1:0-7394 GCA_965660595.1 Puniceispirillales bacterium (SeqCode)
GCTGGACAGGCGGCAAATATGCCACTTTGGATGATGATGGGCGGCCAAGCGGCAACCTCTGTTGCGGTAAATTCGTCCATCTCGACCGGCACGCCAGATGAAATGTTGGCCTTGATCAAAAAAGCTAGCGCCAACGGTTATCGTGTTCATTCGGCAAAAATTGGCGGCAGTGACCATGCTGCAGATATTGCACGGATTGAAGCCATTTCATCTGCACTGCCTGCGGGCGAAAGCGTCACTTTTGATGTCAATCGTGCGTGGACCCCTGGCGTTGCCATTGCGGTATTAAATGCGGTATCAGCACGTGATTGGGTAGAACAACCTTGCGAAACGCTCGACCAATGCGCTCATGTTGCGCACCGTGTGCAAAACCCGATCATGCTGGATGAATGCATGCATGATTTTGGTGACCATCTCGCGGCTTGGAACATGAAAGCGTGTGAAGGCGTTAAGGTAAAACCTAACCGTGTTGGCGGGCTGACACGTGCCAAACAAATTCGTGACTTTGGTGTATCTGTTGGCTGGCAAATGCATATTGAAGATTTGGGGGGGTCGGCACTTGCAGATACCGCCGCCATTCATCTTGCGGCCTCAACGCCTGACGCAAACCGATTGGCATCATGGCTATGCCACTATCATCTTGCTGATGATCCTGTACCGGGCCAAGGTGCACGGAATAATAATGGTGTTGCTACCCCGCCATCATTGCCGGGCTTGGGTGTTACACCTGATGAAGATATCCTCGGCACACCGGTTGCAACATATGGACACTAAAAATGAACATCACTCAGCTTACACTTTATGACCTGCCGCTAACCAGTCACATTACCTATAATATGGCGGATGGAAAGACTTGCGATACCGTGTCTTCTATCGTGCTTCGCATTGACACTGACCAAGGTATTTCTGGTTGGGGTGAAGTATGCCCAATCCCGCATTACCTGCCGGCATATGCCAATGGTGTGCATCCGGCGATTGAAGAAATGTCCACGGTCATGCTTGGGGCAAACTCTCTGGATGTCGAAGCTTTAATGCTTAAATTAGATGCGCAACTCCAAGGCCATGTTTATGCTAAATCTGCAATTTCTATCGCGCTTTATGACCTGTTGGGTAAGGCGTCAAACCAGCCGCTATATCGCTTACTAGGTGGGTTGGTGCAGCCGTCAATGCCGCTTTACCACTCGATCACTTGTGTTGATCCTGATGACATGGCGCAAATGGCTAAAGATGCATTTGCTCAAGGTATTCGGCAGTTTCAAGTCAAACTTGGTGCCGACCAAAACAACATGGCAGATATCGCGCGTCTTCGCTTAGTGCGTGAAGCTGTGGGGGACGGCCCGTTGGTTTATGGTGATTGGAATTGCGGTGCCACCAGCCTTAATGCCATCCGTGTTGCCCGAGCTGTCATGGATCTGGACATTATGCTTGAACAGCCTTGCGCAACGCTTGAAGAATGTGCATCGGTCAAAAAAGCAACTGGCCTTGCTATGAAAATTGATGAAAACGCGCATGATACTGCCAGCTTGCTGAAAGCCTATAACCTTGGTGTGCTTGATGCTGTTGCCATTAAGCTCAGCAAGTTTGGCGGCATTGGTGCCTCGATGCGTGCGCGCGATCTTTGCCTTCACCTTGGCGCGATGATGTGTATCGAAGACACATGGGGGTCAGACCTCACCACTTTTGCCGCCGTGCATTTAGGGGCATCTACCAAGGCTGGCAATCTGCTTAATGTCTGTGATTTATCGGGCTATGTTGGCCCGCGGATAGATGCCAATGCACCCACACGTAAAGACGGCCGGATTACATTGCCAACTGGCCCTGGCCTTGGCATCACGCCTAACCTAGATGTTTTGGGTCAGCCACTGGCCACGCTAAATTAGAGAAATTGGAGCGCCCCATGTCAGATGATTTCATCCCGTCAGGCCAACAACATTGGCAAGCCCGTGCCAAATCAATTTTACCTGCTGGCGGCTTTGGTAATTTTGACCCCAGCTTTTTTGCCCAACGCGGGCAAGGCTCGCGGGTATGGAATGAAGATGGCGAAGAATTCATTGATTACCTCATCAGCTCAGGTCCAATGATTGTTGGTCATGGCCACCCCGAAGTGGTCGAAGCTGTCCAAGAACAGATCTCACAAGGTATGACATTTTTCACCAATAACCGCCATGGGGTGGTGCTTGCGGAAATGCTGGTTGATGCGGTTGCCTCTGCCGAACAAGTCCGTTACGTCAGCACAGGCGGTGAGGCTGATATGTATGCTATGCGTATTGCGCGGGCTCATACGGGGCGTCCAAAAATATTGAAATTCGAAGGCGGCTATCACGGCATGTCTGCCGAAGCCTTAATGTCACTTGCGCCGGCACGCCTGCAAAATTTCCCGCGTCCAGTCCCTGACTCAGCAGGTATTCCGTCATCGGTCGAAGATGATGTGATCGTGGCTCCTTATAACGATATCGAATTTGTTCAGGCCCTTCTGGATGAATATGAAGGCCAAGTCGCTGGCATCATTGTGGAGCCGTTACAGCGGATCATTCCACCTCATGAAGGGTTCTTGCAAGGGCTGCGTGATGCGGCAACCAAGCATGGCATTGTCTTAATTTTTGATGAGGTTGTAACAGGCTTTCGCATGGCTTATGGCGGCGCACAGGCACGATATGGCGTCACCCCTGATGTGACCACATTAGGCAAAATTATTGGCGGTGGTTTTCCGCTAGCCGCGATTGTTGGTTCAGCTGACATCATGGCACATTTTGACAAAGCATTGGTTGGCCCTGATGGGTTCACCATGCAAGTTGGCACATTATCAGGTAACCCAGTTGCCGCAGTGGCAGGTATTAAGACGTTGGAAATTCTTCAGCGTGAAGGTGCTTATGATACGATTATTGGCCATGGAAAACACTTGATGACTGCCGCAAGTGATGCGCTAGATCGCCAAGGTATTCCGCATCGCATTGTTGGGGATCCAGTGTTGTTTGACATTGTGTTTACGGGCAATGATGTTGCGAATTACCGTGATGTCAAATCTTCAAATGCAGCGCAAGCAGATGTCTTTAATGCATCTATGCGCTCATCTGGAATCCTAAAACCTGCAGGTAAAATGTATCCTCATCTTGCACTAACTTCAGAAGATATCGCCCAGACCGTCGATGCTTTCGATAACGCGGCCAAGGCTGTTGCTGATACTTCTGCATAGGGTTAAGTCACGGAATCCACAATAAAATTGACCCACGAATCACCTTACGGTAACTTCATACATTAGTTTTTTCTAATGAGATTTGTTGTTGCGTAAAGACCGGAACATTAAACATGGAGGCGTCACGCGCCGCATAATGAAGGCTGCAGGTATACTTGCCGTATCGTGCATCTATGTGCCTGTTGTGGTGGCGGGTGATAACGCACCTGCCGAAGGTATAGCTCCTGATGTGATCCCACTTGAACAGGGTTATGACTTCAGCCGTTGGGATGCCCGGGCCATGTCACCATCTGATGCGGCTACGACGGCATCATTTGGGGCATTAAAACTGCCTCAACCTTCATCACCGCTGCAATCATTTTCCTATGCGCTCCGTGACCTGATCATTCCGCCAGGCAGTCAATCTCACCTTGGCCCTCGTGCTAGCATGGTTCAAGACACTGGATATGACCTTTCAGGTGGGGCAGGTTTTCTTTCAGGCGGTGATGTCACCACGGCATTGTTTTACACCGCTGGCGCTGCTATCGGGGTGATCGGAACAAACCTTAAGGTTGATGAAGACAGCACAGGTACGGGCGGCACAGGCAATACCAGCTTTATTCATGACCCTGCCAGTTTCCAGACGCCAGAATTCAATAGCCAATATGGCCTTGGTAAAGTTGGTGCGCATTATGCCTATGCTCGTGGTCATGATGGTGACGGTGTCTTGGTCTCGGTAATGGACACCCCATTTAACACCAGCCATGCGAATTTGGCAGGTGCATTTATTGATGGGTATAACCCTGCGGATGGCAGCACGAATGTTGCCTTAGATTGCACGTCACCCTCAAATCCATGCCGCCACGGCACCCATGTTGCAGGCATTATCGCAGCTCGCAAAACGGATATCGACAGTTCTATGCATGGCGTTGCATACAAAGCCAAGGTTAAGCCAGTGGCTTTCCTGAATGATGACATCACCACAGGCCAGCAACAGGTAGATGCCTTCACCCATGCCAGTGGAAAAGACAACAGCACTGATCTGCAAATTGTTGCCATGAACAACTCTTGGGGTCCAATTGCTGGGTTTCATTCTCAAACTTATAACGGCATGTATTTTAAAGTGCCAAACCAAACATCAATATCATCCAGTAATGCGGTTTATCTTGGCTCCAGCGCGGCTGCTGATGCAGATACGATCATGGTGTTTGCATCAGGTAATGACGGATGGAACAGCGCAACAGGTGAGATTGATCTCTATACGTCGACCTCTGATTCAGTACCATCCTCAACAGCAACGGCGGCGGATATTGTGGCATCTGCAGGCGTCACGCTTGATAACGCCAACCGCGTTGATAGTGTTACCGCTATGCCTATTAATGCACCGGATACATCACATTACATCATTGATGCTGATGAAAATGAACATATGTGGCTGGTCGTGGTGGCAACAGACCAGAGCAACACCATTACGGATTTTTCAAACGGTTGCGGGGTAACCAAATCATTCTGCCTTGCGGCACCGGGCCAGATGATCAAATCTACTGACGGCGGGGCAGGCTCTGCTTATGTTGACTTGCCAGGCACGTCGATGGCGGCACCACATGTCACAGGTGCAATTGCAATTTTGGCAGATATGTATCCAAACCTCTTGGACAAGCCTGAAAATATCTCACAGATTTTGCTGGAAACAGCAACAGACCTTGGCGCGGAAGGGGTTGATGATGTTTACGGCCATGGGCTGCTTAACCTGCAAGATGCCACAGGCCCGCTTGGCAATATCAACATTGCTGATGAACATTTTGGCTCATCCGGCACGCCTTATAATGGCGGTGCAGTGATTGAAACGCCAGTGGCGTTCGGTGATGCACTTGCCACGCAAAATGTTCAAATCGGCGGTGTCGATAAATTTGATCGTGTGTTTATGCTGCACCTGCCAATTCAGTCGAAAGATATGGCTGGTGATACCCTATCGCACTACGCACATAAATCATTACCAGCCGCAACATCTTCGGTTAATCGTGCCGGCTTATCACTCATTGGTGATAAAGATAGTGATAATAATATTATCAATTCTGGGCTCAGTTATAGCGCCAATAACGGGGCAGGCCAGATCCATGCACAGCTTCAGATGAATATGGATGTTCAGCGCCCAACAACTGGTGCGTCAGCACCGCTAGGGTATGATAAATATTTTAATGCCATGGCGTTTGCGGGTAAAACACGTGAACGCATGGCGCTTAATATGTCATCAGCACGTGATGAAAAAGGCCAGACAGTATCTTCTGACATTCAGATGGATCGTGATGATCAAAATAGACTGACGATGATTTCTTCTTCAACGTCAACGCACCGTCTTGGCAAGGCACTTGCATCATTTACGTTGGGCGGCATGTCTGAAGAAGGCCGTGTCATGGGGGGTGAGCTTTCAGGCCCATTATCAGTTTCATCTTCACATACGATATTTGCCAAATCTAAATTGACATTGCCACTTGGCAAACTGGGCCATCTTGTTGGTTTCTATGAAATTGGCTCAACTGATATCAAGTTCAAACATGACAATCTTGTGGATGCAGACCGCATGACCACCGACAGTTATGGCCTGACTTGGAATATGGATGCTGGCGCGCATCAACATGTCTTCATCACCTTGCATCGCCCTGTTGCGGTGACATCGGGCCAGCTTCGCTTTAATACTCTAAACGGATATACTGATGACGGTGATTATCGCCAATCAGTGCTGTCCTATAATATGGCGCCACATGCACGTGAAGCTGCATTGCTTGCGGAATATCGGCGTCAATTCTTCCCGGGTGGACAAGTTATCTTGGGGTTAAGCCATCAGCAAAATGCACATAATATTGCTGGTGTTGAAAATTCAGGCGGCTTTATGCGGGCTGAAATGGATTTCTAATCACATCACTGAAAATGCAGACATCACATCATTAAGCGTGAATGCATATAAACTGCCGTCTTCCGAAATTTCCCATAACTTAGCCAGCCTGGGGTTAATCGCGCCATCAGGTCCAAATCTGGTTTAACCTTTCGCAATTTGCAAAAAACTGAATATTAAATTAAGATATTTAGAATATTTAAATATGCTGGATAGTTTTATGCCTCAACCAATAGCCAAAGACGACACTGCTATATCGAACCCCTCCACCAATAATGCAGGTATGGACGGGGTGGCACCATCAACTGCGACCTTAAACGTTAAGGTTTGGCGCGGCGGTGATGATGGTCATTTTGAAGAATTTGCTGTTGAACGTCGTGACCATCAAACGGTGCTGGATGTGGTGACGGAAATTCAACATCATCATGATGATACATTAAGGTATCGTTATGCGTGCCGTGTTGGGGTTTGTGGTTCTTGTGCCATGATGGTTAATGGCCGTGCACGCTGGACATGCCGCACGCATATCAAAACCCTTAATAGTGATGATATCACCATCGAACCATTGGCCAATATGCCCAAAATCAAAGACCTCGCAGCGGATCTATCAGGCTTTATTGATAAATGGGGTGTTGCGGGTACAGGCTTTAAATCAGACAAAACACGCCATGATGCCCCCATCGCCATTGACCCAGAAAGCACCAACCGTAAACGTGCGAATGCGGCTATTGAATGCATTAATTGTGGGGTTTGTCATGCATCATGTGATGTCGTGAAATGGAATGATGACTACCTTGGCCCTGCGGCTTTAAATCGGGCATGGTCCTTGGTTAATGATGACCGTCATATTGCCAAGTCTGAAACGCTTGACGCTGCCATGGGCCCGGGCGGTTGTTCAAACTGTCACTCCCAAGGTAATTGCATGTCGGCATGCCCTATCGGCCTCAGCCCAACCCGCAGTATTGCTGGCCTTAAAAAGATGTCACTTCTTGCGATGATCGGGATCAAGCCATAAAGGGTCACATCATATGAATATCCATCAACACGAAGCAAAACTCTACGTCCTTCAACGGCTATCTGCGGTTGTCATGGCGCCATTAGTGATCATTCATCTGATCACTATTCTATACGCGATACGCGGCGGCTTATCGGCGGCAGAAATTCTGGACCGTACGGAAGGTGCATCTATTTGGGGGGCGTTTTACCTCATCTTCGTGCTTGCCGTATCCATCCATGCACCGCTTGGCTTGCGCAAGATTCTGCGGGAATGGACGCCATTATCTGCCCGCGCGGTTAACCGTATGACATATATTGTTGCGGCGGTGTTAT
>CBFIAO010000088.1:0-7138 GCA_965660595.1 Puniceispirillales bacterium (SeqCode)
GAAGATATAACCTGCGGCAACTTTTGTCCCGCCAGTGACAGCCCCATCGGCAATAGTTTCACCTGTGACCGTCATTAAGGTAAGATCACCGCCAGCTTCGATAAAGCTATTATATGCATTTGTGATAAACGTATCCGATACAAGGACCACATCACCTTGACCATAAATTGACTTATTGGCAGCATTTGTAATGCCGCCACCTGCATCAATTACTAAGCCATTCCCACCTGCGGTGCTGTCATCTGCATAAATGACATCATTATTTGTCACCGCACCAGTAGTTGTAATAACAATATCATCACCAGCAACAAGGTCTCGGTTCACTGTCACTGATGCAGCATTAATTGTAATGTCACCTGCAACAGAGAGATCGGCTGAGTTTGTAAATTGGTCTGGCACATTAAACGTGAGCCCGGTATTGCCGGCAATTTGTTGGCCAGAGAAATCAAAATCTAGGCCTGCTTGGTTCCAGTCAAGTGTCAGCACTCCATCTGCACGCGTGTATTTTGCAGCATCTGTGCTTAATGTCAGCGTATCACCTTCAAGCGTGATGTCAGATGACCCTTCAATAGTTGCATCTTGATTAACGGTGCCTGTGCTTGAATTAAGGATAATATCGCCATCTGCACTAATTTCAGCACTGTTTTGGTTGTTTATCGCACCACTCGTATAAACGCTGAGTCCTCCAATACTAGTGATCTCAGCATTGCTACCTTGGTTAGTGAAGGTCGATAGGCGTGCAGCGTTTGAGCCAATAATTATATCACCTGAATTACTCAGCTTATAACTATCACTTGCTTGAATGGTTCCCGATAAAGTCAGGGTTGCGGTATTCGCGCCAGTGCTTGCCCATTCAAAACCTTGGTCATCACCATTAGTAACAGGTGTTGTTGCTACAATCTCTGCCGATGATGAAATATCATCAATAGAAATATTAATGACACCTGAACCATCAGTAGTTGCGTTTGCGCTAAAACCTTGGAAACCGGGGTTAATGTTGATTTGATTAGCAATACTTGCTGCCAACTTATTTAAATCTGTATCTGATGAACCAACTTCATAAACGAGGTCATTTACTCCTGCATTAATTTGCCCATCATCATTCAGAAAAACATCTACATTTTGTATGTTCATCTGTGAGCCAGAAATTTCTTGACCGTTATTTGTAAAATCTTGGCCGTTACCATCGACTGTCACACGCCGGTTTGCAGCAACCTGCGCGTTAATCGATACATCACCAGTGCCATCAAAGATCACATCGCGGCCTGCATTCATGGCACCGTCAACGGTAATTGTTCGTCCAGTATCGCCAGTTTTTAGAGTGGTATCACTTTCAGATGTGATACCGCCTGAGAGAGTTAGGTTCCCATCTGCATCAATATAAACATCACCTGTAGTCGTACCAATATTTCCTTGAAATCTTACGCCAACGCCATCATCTGTTCCAATAATGTTAATTTTACCAGCTGACATTTCGGACACGGCACTAGCATCAATCTGATATGTTGAACCTGTTGCTGCTGCTGATCCATCTTCTGTGATGGCTGCATTCGGATCATCAACTCCAGATGCAGTATAATCATAATCGAGCGCACCCGAAACCAAGTCTAATCGGCTGGTATTATAAATAGAGCCGTTAATCAATAATTCTCTTGCGATTAAATCTACCCGCTCAAACGATCTTCCGTTCAAACCATCACCATTGACGGTAATGAGACCGCTAGTCACATCAAAATCTATATTGGTACTGCCACCAATTGTTAATGTTGGTGTACCTGTTGTCATGGTAAATCGCGGAATATTTAAGACGCCACAACCCGAACACGTAATTCCATTTGGATTGGCAATAATCACATTTGCACGTGTGCCGAAAACTTCTATCGTGCCTTCAAGGGTCGATGTGTTTGATGACGTGACTTCATCAATAATTGTTGATGCAGTAGATGTAAGATTAGGGTTTGCCGACACAGAACCACCAATGGAACTTGTGCCTGCTGATAATGAGTTATTATGAATAAGACCTTCAGACCCAACATTAAAGTCAGAGAATTTATTTAAAGAAACACCGCCAGCCGTAGGGTTTGTAATATTAACTACAGGGACACCCGTACTTGACGCGCCAATCGAAGGTTGGAAGCCCAACGCAGCTGAAGGGTCAACAATTAAATCTGCAAATGCTTCCTTTGGCGATAATGGCGCAAATCCACCTAGAGCTGTTGCTCCGATGAATGAAGAAACAACAAGAGACGACGCAGTAGTGAGTCTTGCAATCACTCCTGGCAACGAAACTTTTTGCTTTATGTGGCGCCGCTTATTCATAAAATTTCCTACTTAAGCACAACTTTCAAGCCACGAACTTGGTCAACACCAAATTCAAACTTACCGCTTGTCAATTCTTCACCCTCTGGCACATAATTCAAAGGCCCAAGCGGGACTGTGACTGCACGACCAGGAAGAATTGATACTGGATTCAAATTGAAGATCTGAGGTTGTTCTGATTTCTCATGCTGCAAAATTACGGCATATGACGTCACCAACATATCTTCTGATGTATTACCTAATTCTAATAGAAATACAACTCCATTTTCACGCGCTTGATATTGGCCTCTGGCTTCCATAACTGTTCGGTCAATATCCGTTGTATGCTCGCGTAGGCAGAGCAATACTAAGTCGCGTTGCTGAAGCAATACACTCGTGTTTTCCGTTACGCATTTATTAAATGTAATCGTATCTTGCGCCATGGACTGGGATGTCATCATGCTCGCGGCAATCAGCACGGAAGTTACTACCATCTGTTTTATAAAATGTTTTTTTAACATCTCGCTCTCCTTACTGATGAACGGGTAATTTAAAATAACTCAAGCAGGCCATTGGTCATGCCAATTCGGCCAGTGAAATTAGGGCTTTGTGCAACCGGGTATGTGATGTCATCATCAAGGGCTTCTGGCGTCACTTGACTGCCGCCAGAATAAATTGCTTCACCATCGGTTCCACCCGATAGTGAGGCTGCAATAATTCTTATGTCACCAAGATTAGTGAAATTTAAACGGCCCATGTTTGCCGTAAAACTTCCGCCTTGGTCTTGCGCAAAAATGCCTGCATATCCTTGAGCAAATAGTCCTTGGTCCCGTGCCATTACATTCGAAACTTTCTGGGCCTGCGCAATCACATGGACATTTGATGAAGCTGACGTGATATCGATAGCATTGTTATTGTTATCTTCATTTTTATTGAGCGCTGTAAAACGTCCACCGAGATTCACAATATATCCTGAAGATGGATTATTAGGCCCAGTAATAGTCTTATTTGCACCTGTTAAATTACCATTTGCAGAGAGGTCTAATGCATCAAAAGAGCTATCATCTGCGGCGCCATCAACAGTGATCGATAACTGGTTTTGCGCTGAGATTAGCCCGCCTGTTGACTCCACCGAAGTAGATCCAGACTGATCACAGAATATAAAACATTTTGAATTTCGTTCAGCAGTTCCGCTTAACACAACTTGGTTATGGACAGCATTAACATTGTTGTCTGCCGTCGCTGATGTGCCGATAAAAATCGAACCATCAGATTGCGCGTCTTGTGTTGTTGCGGTATCAGATCCGCCACTACCATCGTTATAAACAAATGTATAGTCATCTGCTTGCTCTGAACCAAAGACTAATCCATAGGCGTCATCGGCATCTGCAAGCTCACTCACCCGCACAACTTCTGCTTCTTTCAAATCTGAAAATTCGCCGGAAGATGCCTTATATGCGTTGAGCGCTTCAATGAAACTGATCATCAATTCTTGACCATTATTAACACCATTGCCGCTAGATGTTTCTGAACCAGTAACTGTATAGATAAAACTATCACCAGTTGAGGTATTGGTTACTGTCATAGTGTCAGTGGCACCACCAGCTGCAGCGGTATCATTACCAGAATTGTCAATTGTTGTGGTAACTAAGCGGAAGTCCATACCACCATCGGCATTAATTTCTCCACCAATGTTATAAAGATTTCCAGTAGTTCCTGAGGCTGTAAAATTTAATTGAACATCGCCTCTGGCCGCTTGAATATATGATGCCTGAGCTGCACCATCCAAAACACCATAATCATAGTTGGTTACTTTACGATCAGCCCTAAAAATAAAGAATGAACTGCTTCGGTTATATGTCCTGACTACTGGGGTATTTGCACCAGTTTTGCGCATGACACGATTATATAAGTCTCCTCCCACGTTCATGGTCACGCCATTGTTTGAGACAATACGGCCAGACTCATTAAAAATATCACCTGCAGCATTGATCGTAACGCCACCACTATCTCTGTTATCAAGACTGAACACACCACCACCACCATCTACGATAGTAAGATCATTAGAAGAAACTTTACCTGATGATGAATAAATGATCGCGAGGCCAGCCCCGCTTAATGATCTATTAAAGAAATCATTTGCAGAAATTGTAACGCCACCGTTCAGCGTACCCGTTGTGTCAGCCGGCAATTCACTTTGAAGTGTATATCCGTTATTGATGACGTCGCCTGTGCCTGAGTCAATAATGAGATCTTCACCACCCGTTGCAGTTTTTTGATCACTTGATGATCCATTGAATGTAATATCGTAATCATTAGACGTTAATGAGAGATCGCGCTCTGCTGTAATGACCCCGCCATTGTTTGAATCAATTACTATCTCACCAGTAGTAGTGATTGAAATTTGACCATCCTGAGCTGCCATTTCGACACCGCCAAAATGAAAACCTGCGCCAACATCATTAACTGTTATATTGATTGCACCTGCATTAAGGGATGTCATGCCGGTGATATCCACCAAATATGAAGACCCCACATGATTGACGGCTGTTACTCCTGTGCAATCAGTATTTGAGCCTGAGGTTGAACAATCACCCGCAACAATTTCATGATAAATTGGCTGATCTTGTGCAATTGTTGGCAATGGAATTTCAGTATTATCGCGTAAAACTGTAGTTGTTGTTCCTGTATGGACATTCATTACTGATGATAATAATTCCAAATCTGCATCCGCAATGCTTAGTGACTTAGACACAATGTCTAACCGAGGAAACACTCCAGAAAAACTGCCAGATCCAACCGCTACATCGCCTGAATTTGTTTTGATTACGTAATAGGGATCATTCAGTAATGTATCTGATCCTGAGACTGGCAAATTCACGTTTTGGGCAGCTAGGATTTCACCCGTCGATAGCATCATACTCGAAATATTAACGAAGCTACCGCCATTCACTGTAATGCCATTCGGGTTTGCTAAAATCACATGTGCACGTGGACCATCCACCGTAAGTGGCCCCTCAATAGAGGACCTAAATGAAGAGCCTGAGGAAGTAACTTCATTGATAATCATACGTGCACTGGCAGCATTATTATCAAGTTTAACTCCATAATCTGGGACGTTAAAATAGGTATAAGTGTTATGGCTGATTTGGTCAGATGGGGTGTTTACTGTTACAGTAATTTCTGTGCCCGCACCACCTGCCTGCGTTACATTTGCAGCTGTAGAATGCTCAACGACACCAGTAACATTTGCTGATGCAATGTTTGTCGAAAGTATAAACACCAAAGCGAACTTAAATTTCATGAACTAGATCACCTAAAAACATAACATATTAGTTCATCTTAATTATTAAAACTCTAATGCTTGATACAGAATTTTAACATATTTTTCAACACGATTCCCTTGAGAACCTTCTTTCCGGTATATCGGAATTCCAATTCCTAAATCACCACTGAATGGGCCTTTAGCAAATTTTGCACCCAGCCCAAAGCCAGCTATAGCATTTCGATCATAGGTTGCGCGGTTACTGGTATAAGCAAAATCAAATCCAGCGAAAGGCTTTATCGCAGCGATATACTCACGAAGAGGACCCCACATTAAGACCTGTGGCATAGGAAACAGGAAATCGTTTTGTATATAAAATCCCGCATCCCCTGAAATAGTATTGCGCGCAAAGCCTCGAACTGAACTTTTCCCACCGGCTGATATTTGTTCTGATCCATATAGTGGCATTGATGAAATTTGACCTGCAAGGGCCGATTGTAGAAATATTTGTTTGAATACAGGACGATAATAGCTGGCATCAAATTGTATTTTTGTGAATTGGGCACGTGGTGCGCCTGCTGCTTGGTCTTGACCATCGCTTTCGGCTCCAAAAAATTTTAAGCCTTGAGCTAAATAAACATTCCCAGAAAAAACAGCTTCTGATTTACGTGAAAATCCAAACCCAATACGTCCGACGCTCATTCGCTGTGATTTCAAGTTTACGTCACCAATTGTTCGTTTTGATGTTTTCTTATTAAGGCTTGTTTTAATAGTGAATTCGTTACCATCAGCTTTATGAACTAATTTATCTGCTTTCATTTCCATTGTTTCTGATTTGCCAAAAAGCTGGGTCGCTTCATCAATGTAATTTAGATAATCAGAGTATGAATAACTGCTATTGAACGTCCAATCGCCAAATGGAACAGTTCCATTGATGGCAAGTGCGTTTGTATCAAGGCTGCCAATATGACTAAATGACCATGTATCATTTAGGCCAAGGATATGGTCCATATCCACTCCAAGAGTGAGCCTATCTTCTCCAGTACCTTGGGAACCCATGTTATCTAGGCCAAGTTTTATACGCGTTTCAGGTCCAATTTTTTCTTCTTCGAGGTCAATGATTGAATACCCTGGTTTAGATCCTGGAAGCATATTCATCGTTACCCGGTTCGAAGCTGGCACATTCATTTGATCAAGGCCACGCTCAAGTGAGTTAATATTTAAAACATCGCCAGGCTTTACTGGAAAAGCTAAATCAACACGTAACTGAGAAAGTTCAGCATTTTTTTCAAAATTAATTGTTTCAATTCGACCTTCAACAATCACGATATCTAGTTTACCATCGCGCAAATCTTGAGGCGCCACATAAGCACGCGTCGTCACATACCCTTCGTCAATGTAATAATTGTTTAGCACTTCAAGAACGCTACCCACCAAAGCTGGTGTTGTACATTTTTGAATAAATCGGTCAAGCAGTGCATCACGCGTTGCATTATCTATTACGGTTGAGTCCGCTAACTCAATGCCGATTAATTTGAAACAGTCAATTGCGGTGCGATCACCATTCAAATCTTT
>CBFIAO010000089.1:0-7050 GCA_965660595.1 Puniceispirillales bacterium (SeqCode)
GGGCGCTGGAAGAAATGAATATTGTCCATCTTTTCCACGATGCGGGCAGCATCATAAATGTCTTGAAGCTCACTCTCTTTGTAACTGTTGCCATTGATGTCGACCAAATGTACTGCCGCACCTGCCGTTCCGTAATGAACCTTGTGGCCGGAGAGATGAAGGTCATTTGTTTTATCTTGACCATGTAAGGTGATGTTGCGCGCCGCCATTTCGAGGGCTTTATCCACCACTGCACGCGGGAAACGCACACGGCCATCATCGCCCGGGATCGCCCCAAAGGCACGCATATATTCAATGCCAGATTCAGGAGCTTGGCTGAGGCCAATTTCTTCCAAAATCTGATAGACCGTATCTACAACAGCCGCCAATGCAGCATCACCAAGGGGTTTATATGCCCCGCCTTCAAGGCCGGGGCGTACCGGACGCATATCTTCTGATAACGGCGCGGCACGAAGTGTTTTTCTGGCCTGACGGCCACCCGCACGGCGGGAACGTGGAATAGGATTTTTATTGAGCATTTGTAAACCTCACAAACAAGGAAGGATCCCTAAAAATGGGGGGATTGAGATTACGCTTTGACCCGTTCAGATGTTGGGTCATACATCGGTTTAAAACTAACATCAGCTTTCACGCGTTCACCCGCCACGTCAATAGTATATTCTGACGAAAGTTGGGCGGCGGCATCATCACCCTGATCACGGCATGGTACATAGCCAAGGCCGATTGCCCCACCTAAGTGATGGCCATAATTACCAGAGGTTAGATAGCCCACAATTTCACCATCACGGAGGATCGCTTCGTTGTGGTAAAGTAGTGGCATGTCATCCTGAAGTTTGAACTGCATCAAGCGCGTGTTAAGGCCAGATTCTTTCTTGGCGATGACCGCATCACGGCCAATGAAATTGCCATAAGCGCTGGCTTGTTTATTCACCCGCGCCGCAAAACCAAGTCCTGCTTCGAGGATATGATCTTCATTAGAAATGTCATGCCCGAAATGGCGGAAGCCTTTTTCGATACGGCACGAGTCTAGCGTATGAAGACCGCAATGCGTGATGGCATGATCTTGGCCGCGCTTCATAAGCTCATCATAAACATGGACGGCCATGTCAGCAGAGACATATAGCTCCCAGCCTAGCTCACCGACATAGGTCACGCGGTGAGCGCGGGCGGTGGCATAACCTATTTCAATCTCTTGCATTGTTCCAAACGGAAAGGCTTCATTGCTGAGGCTTTGAGGGATCAATGGCTGGAGGAAATCACGGGATTCAGGCCCCATCACCACCAAGACCGATTCCATGGCAGTGGCGTCCATGGCAACACATTGCGCACCATCAGGAATATGGCGGTTGATCCAATTCAGATCACGCCGAATCGTCGCCGCTGGTGTCACGACAATGAAACGGTCACTATCAAGACGTGTGATGGTCACGTCAGCCTCAATCCCGCCTTCGTTATTAAGGAATTGCGTGTAGACGATTTTACCGTTATCAACCGCAACATCATTACATGCAACACGCTGAAGTACGGCTTCGGCATCACGGCCCATGACCATGATTTTACCAAAGCTGGACATATCAAACATGCCAACATTTTCGCGGATAGCTTTGTGTTCTGCTGCGTTATAGTCAAACCAGTTCTGGCGTTTCCATGAATATTCATATTCAGCTTTTTTGCCCGCGTCCTGGTCTGCTTTTGGCAAGAACCAGTTGGCACGTTCCCAGCCGTTAACTTCACCAAAACAGGCGCCATTTTCTTCTAGGCGGTGATGGATTGGTGAGCGGCGGATATGACGGCCAGTTTCAAATTGGCGGTATGGGAAATGGTCAGCATAGAGCAGACCAAGGGTTTCACTAACCCGGTCATGCAGATATTTGCGGTTCACTTGGAACGGCTGCATCCGGCGGATATCAACATCCCAAAGATCCATCGGGGCATTGCCTTTATCCATCCATTCAGCAAGCACCATACCAGCACCACCTGCCGATTGAATACCAACCGAATTAAAGCCAGCCGCCACGAAGAAGTTTTTGACTTCTGGGGCTTCGCCAAGGATATAGCGGTCATCAGGGGTGAAGCTTTCTGGACCATTGAAGAACGTTTGAATGCCTGCCGAGCCAAGAACCGGAAGACGGTCAATCGCCTTTTCCAAGATCGGTTCAAAATGGTCGAAATCTTCCGGCAAGCTGTCAAATTCAAAATCTTCAGGAATGCCGTTCATGCCCCAAGGCTTTGAGTTTGGTTCAAACGCGCCAAGCATGATTTTGCCAGCATCTTCTTTGTAATATGCACATTCATCAGGCACACGCAGCACGGGCAGATTGTTTTGCAACCCTTCAATACCTTCGGTGACAATATAGAAATGTTCACAAGCATGAAGCGGCACCGCAACACCAGCCATGGCGCCTACTTCACGTGCCCACATACCGCCACAATTCACCACAACATCAGCCGTGATGTTACCGTCTTCAGTTTCAACACCAACAGCTTTACCATTTTCCACCGTAACGCCAGTGACTTTAACACCTTGGATGATCTTAGCGCCGCGCATTTTAGCGCCTTTTGCCAAGGCTTGCGTGATGTTAACAGGATCGCCCTGTCCATCTTTTGGAAGCCAAACACCGCCCACAGCGTCCTCAACATTTAAGCCAGGGTAAAGGCGTGAGATTTCATCGGTGGAAATTTCATCAATTTCAACACCGAACGCACGGGCCATCGCAGCAGATCGGCGGAGTTCTTCCATGCGTTCATCTGTTAGCGCAACCGTGATGGAACCATTGCGTTTAATGCCTGTTGCAACGCCTGTTTCTTCTTCGAGGCTGAAATACAGCTCTTGTGAATATTTCGCAAGGCGCGTCATGTTTTGGGTGGCACGCAGTTGCGCGATCAAGCCCGCCGCATGCCATGTTGTCCCGCAAGTCAGCTGTTTGCGTTCCAAAAGAACAACATCTGTCCAGCCTAGTTTTGTCAGGTGATACGCAACCGAACACCCGACGACACCGCCGCCGATGATCACTGCACGTGCATGTTGAGGAAGCTGCTGATCTGCCATGATTATGCCCTCACTTTTTCATGTGCGCTGTCGTAAAGCGCGTCACCTTCAACGATGGTGGCCTTACGGTCACGCCCCAATACATCAACGGTTAGGGCTGACATATCACCAGCGAATGCTGCCTCGTCAATGACGCCATAAGCAATGGATTTTTCAACGCGGTGGCCATAACCTGCAGACACCACCAAGCCAACATCTTTACCGCCCTGTTGAATGCTGGAGAGGTAGACCGCTTCACCAAATGGCGCGTCATCTGTTGGATCTTCGAGCGTCATGACAACAAAGCGGCGTGTTGATCCTTGCTGCTGTTCAGCCTGAAGTGCAGCTTTACCGATGAAATCTTCCTTAGATGTATTCACCCAGCGGCCAAGACCACTTTCAAGCATGGAGTAATCAGAAGTGAGGTCTGATTTCCATGAACGGTAGCCTTTTTCAAGGCGCATGGAATCAAGCGCAACCATGCCAAATAGGCCAAGGTTATGGTCAGCACCTGCATCATTGATCGCGTTCCAAACATCAAGCAGTTTGTCCATTTCCGCATGGAGTTCCCAGCCGTTTTCACCTGCGAATGACACACGGATCGCCACCGCTTGAGTGCCCGCCACATCAACCATCTGATGGCTGAGCCATGGGAATGCATCTTGGCTGACATCACAATCCACCAGCTGTTGCATAATCGCTGGTGATTTTGGACCCGTCAGCAGCAATGAGCCCATTGCACGGGTCAGGTCTTTCATTTCTACAGAACCATCTGTTGGCAGATGTGACATTACCCAGTCACGGTCATGCCAGAGCGCACCAGCACCAGTGATCAGCCAGAAATGATCATCCGCAAAACAGGTTGCGGTCATTTCAGTCAAGACCTTGCCCTTTTCAGAAGCAAAGTAAACAAGGCCAATACGGCCTGGCTTTGGCACACGGCCTGTAACCATACGGTCAAGGAACGCACGGGCACCCGGGCCCTTAAGTTCAAAACGGCTAAAGCCAGTAAGGTCAATCAAGCCCGCATGTTCAGCGACATGACGGCATTCAGCACCAACAGCGTCAAAGTTTGGCTGACGATCATAGCTGTCCACCATTTTTTCTTCTTCACCATCGGCCAAGAAATATTCAGCACGTTCCCAACCGCCATATGAACCAAAGGCCGCATTCTTAGCTTTCAATGTTTCATAAATAGGTGAGGTTTTTGCTTCACGCCCTGCAGGCCATTGTATATGCGGGAAATGCATCGCGTATTCATGGCTGTAGGTTTCAACCGCCTTGGCGTGGGTATAGACATTATCCACATGGTCAGTGAAGCGGCGCGGATCAACAGCCCAGCTGTCGGTTTCGGACTCGCCCTCAACGATCATTTCAGAAAGCAATTTACCAGCACCGCCCGCCTGAACAATCCCGAAGGTGAAGACACAAGCTTCAAATGCATTTGGCACACCTGGCATTGGGCCAATTAACGGCAGGCCGTCAGGTGCGTAAGGGATCGGGCCATTGACGACACTTTTGATGCCGCCATTACCCAAGATCGGCACACGTGCAATCGCATCTTCAATATACCATTCAAGGCGTTCCAGATCATCATTCCAAAGCTGGAACGAGAAGTCATCAGGGCGCGGATCATCAGGGGTGACCCAATGTGCCTTACAATTAAATTCATATGGGCCAAGCAGAAGACCATCTTTTTCTTGGCGCAGATAGTAAGAGCTGTCTGGATCACGCAAGAGCGGCAGTTTTTCATCGCGCTGGGTTAGCTCATCAATGCTTTCGGTGATCAGGTATTGGTGCGCCATGGAAATACAAGGCACATCACGGCCAAACATCTTACCGACTTCATCAGCACGGTAACCGGCTGCGTTTACCACATATTCACAACGGACTTCACCGATATCAGTTTTGACGACCCATTCGTCATTGACGCGCTCCACCCCTGTGACTGGGCAAAAACGTACGATCTGTGCGCCCAAATCACGTGCGCCTTTGGCAAAGGCTTGGGTCAACTGTGCGGGGTCGATATCACCATCATAAGCATCCCACTGACCACCATAAAGGTCATGTGTTTCGAGATATGGGTATACGTCCTTCATTTCAGATGGTGACATTTCTTGGAACTCAACACCCATCTGGCGGCCCATGGCTTCGACATGGCGGAACTCTTCCATCCGCTGACGTGAATGCGCCAAGCGGATCGCGCCAGTGACGTGATAGTTCATTGGGTAATCCACTTCATCACCAAGGCGGCGATAAAGTTCCGTTGAATAGGACTGAATTTTCATCATCGTCCAAGAGCCAACAAAGTTAGGGCAGTTGCCAGCAGCATGCCACGTGGAACCTGACGTCAGTTCGTTCTTTTCAAGCAACACACAATCTGTCCAGCCCATCTTGGCAAGGTGATAAAGTACTGACGCGCCGACTGACCCGCCACCAATGATTACAACACTTGCGGTTGATGGCAGTTTGCCGGTGGCCTTATTGCCCTGATCTGTTGTTTGTTCCGTCATTAAAGCCCCCATGGGTTAACAAAATTAAACCATCACCAAAGTGATGAATTGATAGATTCCTAATAAATTGGCGGGGCGATCACCCAGATCACCACCGCATCTTCCTTACCTTTATTGGCCCATGAAAAATCTTCGCCACTAAAGGAAAAACTGTCGCCCGGCCCGAGGTCAAAACTGCGGCCATCAATGGTCATTTCCAGATAACCTGTAATGATGTAGCCAGCCTCTTCGGTAGGACGGTTTACAGTACCCGCACTGGATGAGCCTGGCGCAAACACAGATCGCACCAGCTCAAATGAGCCCCCAAGGTCAGGTGAAAGTAATTCTTCGGTGAGTTGTTTGTCGTCATCACGCATTTTTCGGCGCGATTCTGCGCGCACGATATATTCAGACTCGTCACTAGGTTCGGTGTGTGAGAAGAAGAAACTAACCGGCAATGAAAATAGGTCAGCAATGACACGGATATCAGCAAGCGTCGGTTCAGACGTACCGCGTTCCACCTGTGACAGCCAACCCACCGAACGGCCTAACCGCCCCGCAAGATCAGTCAATGTCCAGCTGCGGCCTTGACGAAGGGCACGGATATCACTGCCAACTTGGCCTGATGATTGGCGAAGTTCATGTTCTAAGAACACGTCTTTGCCCTTTGGTTCCAATTTCTGCAGCACTTAATAAACCTATGATTAAGGCGGCTGTCCCCCAGCCAGAATGAAAAAACATTAAACTTTTTCATCAAAATGAAAAAAGCGCAAGTCTTTTCAAAATTAACACATTATTTTTTTACCTTGAACGCATCCACCTTCGCGCCCCTAAAATTGTCCATAAGGTATGATCCTTCAGACAGATAGATAAACACGTCACAAGACCACTTGACCCCGCCTCTATAGACAGGCAGAACAAAACAACTATATCTACAAGGTATCGCAAAGTGCCAATCACGCCTGAGGAGTAAGCCCCAAATGCGTCTTAAAATTTTTTCAATTATCGGAGCGCTGTTTATCATTATGACTGCACAAGCATCTGCCGGAACATTGGTTCTGGAAACATCTAAAGGTGAAGTCCGCATCGCCTTTCTCGAAACACTAGCCCCAACCCATGTGGCACGCATTAAAGAGTTGGCGTCATCAGGGTTTTATGACGGCATTATTTTCCACCGCGTTATCCCGGGCTTTATGGCCCAGACAGGTGACCCAACAGGTACCGGCATGGGCGGTTCTGGGCAGAACCTGAAGGCTGAATTTACCAATTATCAGTATAAAAGCGGCACTGTTGGCATGGCCCGCGCCATGAGCCCTGATAGTGGTGATAGCCAGTTCTTCATCTGTTTTGATGGATGTGGTCACCTGACCGGGCAATACACCGCGTGGGGCCAGGTTGAAAGCGGCATGGATGTTGTTGAAGCCATCAATGTTGGCGAACCGCCAGCAGAACCTGACCAGATTGTATCTGCACGGGTTGAAGAGTAAACACGTATCCTATTCATCAGATCATATAAAAGGGGCCTATTTG
>CBFIAO010000090.1:0-7023 GCA_965660595.1 Puniceispirillales bacterium (SeqCode)
CCTTTTGTTTTGGCAGATTTAATTTGCGTTACCGTGAGGATAGCAAGCCCTGCCCATAACAATGCGAAAGCAGCAGCATCAAGATAGGTAAATGGCTCGCTATAAATTACTGCACCCACCAGCACATGAAGAATGGGTGTGATGTAAAAAAGCAGACCTGCGGTTGCCATCCCAATAGCGCGGCTGGAGGTAATATAAAGAATAAGCGGCAGGGCCGTGATCGGACCTGTTGCCATGGCAAGCATCGTATCCATGCCGCCGCCGATGATAAAACGGCCATCACCCAGCATAAACAGCAGCCCTAAATAGCCAAGCGCAAATGGCGCCAGCACAATACATTCCGACCAAATACCCACCACTGGACCGGTGGATCTTATTTTACCTAATAATGTATAAAGCGTGAAGGATGTCGACACGGTGAGCGCAATGATAGGCACGCCCCCATTTTCATAAGTTTTCACCACCACACCAAGCGCGGCCAGCCCAACCGCACCCCATTCCCAAGGGTCAAGTTTTTCCCCCAAGAAGATGACGCCAACCGCCACCACCATCAACGGATAGATAAAATACCCAAGCCCTGCTTCGACAATTTGGTTTGATAAAATAGCATAGATGAAGACAAACCAATTAAGCCCCATCATGGCAGCGCTTAAGATGATAAGCCGCAATTCACGCCAGGTTGAAAGCGCCGCCAAAAGACGGCCATAGCGCGCGGTGAAATACCCGAAGATAGCAAGGCAAGCAACTGTCCACGTGACACGGTGGGCCGCAATTTCAAGCGGAAGAAATGCATCCATCTGTTTGAAGAATATAGCGGTAAACCCCCAAAAGGATGATGCAAAAACGCCAATAATTAACCCTGAAATATACGTATTATGCATGCTGCCGCCAATTTGATTATGCCCAATCCTAGCACCAATTACTTATCCGGGATGCATCAATTCGAGCTTGCATATAAATAAAAATATCTATGTGATAGAGGCATTGAAAAACGGTCATAGATTTAAGGATTACGCCATGTATGCCGCCCGTGATACATCAACCCAGCATAACACCGTGATCGCCGATTTCCGCAGCGATACCGTCACCCGCCCCACCGAAGCAATGATGGCGGCGATGATGACCGCCCCGTTGGGTGACGATGTTTATGGTGACGACCCCACGACCAATGCGCTGGAAGAAAAAGCGGCCGCATTGTTAGGCAAGGAAAGTGCGGTGTTTATGCCCACCGGCACACAGTCCAACCTTGCTGGCGTAATGGCCCATTGTGGGCGCGGTGATGAATATATCATTGGTCAAAAATTTCATATTTATGTCTATGAAGCTGGTGGCACTTCTGTTTTGGGTAGCGCCTTTCCACACCCCCTGCCCGTTAGTCCGCGCGGGGCATTAGACCGTGATGATATTATCAAAGCTATTAAGGCAGATGACTTTCATTTCCCCATCACGAAATTAGTGTCGATAGAAAACACCGTAAATGGATGTGTGCATGGCACTGATTATATGGACATGATCGCGGACACTGCCCATCAACATGGATTAAAGGCACATTGTGATGGGGCACGGTTATTTAACGCAGCGGTGGCATTGGATGTGGCGCCATCACGCCTGGTGCGTGACTTGGATAGTGTTTCTATTTGTCTGTCCAAAGGGTTGGGCACACCTGCAGGGTCTGTCTTGGTGGGCAGTGCAGAGATAACCGCAAAAGCACGCCGGCTGCGCAAAATGTTGGGGGGCGGGATGCGCCAAACAGGTATCTTGGCAGCGGCAGGTATCCATGCGCTGGACCATCATGTTAAGAGGCTGAAAGATGACCATGATTGTGCAGGCATGCTGGCTGATGCGTTGATGGCGATCGACGGCATTAATCTTGAGCGCGACAAGGTGGAAACCAACATGGTGTTTGTGACTTTTGGCACCGAAGATCGCCCCATCAGTGATGAAGGTATAGCCCAGCTTGATGGGTTCATGAAGTCACGCGGAATTTTAGTAAATGCAGAGCGGACCACACGTTTGGTGGTTCATATGGATATTACTGATAATGGATGTGATGCGTTACTGACGGCAGCGCAGGATTTTATATCTGAATACGCGGCTTAAGTCAGCAGGTTCAGCACACGGATGGTATTGGTGGTGCCAACCACCCCAAAAGGTGTGCCCGCGACAACAATCACTTGGTCACCAGGGCCGCCCATTTTGTTTTCCAACATCAAGGTACTGATCCCATCTAGGGCGTCATCAAAACTGTCATAGATGTCGGTCTTGATAGAATTTATCCCCCAAAGGATGTTCATGCGTGAACGCGCAGCTTCGTTTGGGGTCATCATGACAATCGGCAATGCCGGACGTTCCCGCGACAAGCGGACCGCGGTTGCGCCAGATGTCGAAAATGCCACCACCGCCACCGCATCAATATGACGAGCAAGCTGTGTCGCACTTTCCGCCACCGCATGATAGGTGGTGTGGCCTTCGGCCATATTCATGGCAAGATTATCAAAATAACCATCACGCTTTTCAGTTTCATGAAGGATGCGGCTCATGATCTCAACAGCGTCGACCGGATAACTGCCGGCAGCAGTTTCTGCTGAGAGCATGACACAATCCACGCCATCTAATACGGCAGTCGCGACATCTGATGCTTCGGCACGTGTCGGGGTAGGGTTATCGATCATCGATTCCAGCATCTGGGTTGCCACCACCACCGGCTTACCTACCTTGCGGCAAATGCGGGTGATGTCTTTTTGCGCACCCGGAACACGTTCAGGCGGAAGTTCAACGCCTAAGTCACCGCGAGCGATCATCACCCCATCAGCCGCGGAAATAAGGTCACCTAAAATATCAAGCGCTTGGGGCTTTTCAATTTTAGCCATCAAGGCGGCGCGATCTTTGATCAAGCTGCGGGCTTCGACCAAATCAGTGACCCGCTGGACAAATGAAAGCGCAATCCAGTCAACCCCAAGTCCAAGTGCATATTCAAGGTCATCACGATCTTTTCCAGTAAGCGGCGAGATGTTTAGCGATACATCCGGAATATTGACGCCTTTACGGTCCGTTAATGGGCCGCCAACCAAGACTTCGGTATGGATCAACCCATCATCAACACCAGTGACTTTGAACTGCAGCTTGCCGTCATTCACCATCATCCGGTGGCCTGGCAGTATAGCGTCAAAAATTTCAGGGTGAGGCAGGCAGACTTTATCCGCATCGCCCATCATCAGTTCAAGCTGGAACGTAAACTTTGCGCCACGTTCAAGCACAACGTCTTTGGCGACCTCAGCAATACGAATTTTCGGACCTTGCAGGTCTGCAAGGATGGTGATGGGCTGACCTGTTTCATGCGCAATTTCACGAATAATCTTCACCCGGTCCGCATGATCTTTCTGTGCGCCATGGCTGAAATTAAGGCGAAATGCGTTCGCCCCTGCCGCCACCATTGCAGCAATAGTAGCGCGATCGTCACTGGCCGGACCAAGCGTGGCCAAAATACGGGTTGCGGATGTAGAAAAGCCCATGGGGTTCCTTAGCAAAAAATTATTCAGTGTTTTTAATAATATACACAAAATTCAGACACATCACCATATCTATAACATTGGTCATGCATCCTGTCTTTTACCATGATTAATACTTTCGCACGTAATTTTAACAGTATTGTGACATCACTTGCGCAAAAAACTTCTTAAGAATAAGCGATATAACCTTAAAGAAAACTTGAAGAAAATGTTCAGTTCCGTGATAAATATAAGATTAAGTTTTTCACAGCCTGTGATCTTATGCTGACGTTTGAAACACATAATATTGAACCGGCCTTAGCCGAGTTGAGTGAAGCCGCAAGTAGGTATTTTCATGACCGCCTTATTGCGCCTGAATTGCGCGCAGAGGTCAGCATCACCATTCGTCTGGTCGCCAATGATACTGGCGCAGATATGGCCAGCGGCATCAGCCAGCTGGGCCTGCAACGACGTGACATGCTGGCGAGCAAACGAAAAGGCAAAATGACCCCGCCCTTTATGTTTGATTGTGTGATCGGCCGGCAGGATGATGTGCTGGATACCATGTTAAAGCTGGCCCATGAGTGGATCCATATCGCCCAAGTTTCTTCTGGGCGGTACGTATTGCTTGGCAAGCCGCCGAGCGCTGGCAAGCCTGATAAATATACCGCCCAATGGAACGGCACTAAAATCGGGTTATTGAATGATATTCCTTATGCCGCGCGACCATGGGAGATTGAAGCCCATGAATGGCAACATAAATTGGTGAGCGAATTTGTTGACCGATATGCGAAAGATGAGGGTATCTGATGGACTTCCTCAATGCTATCGCCGCACAGTTTTTTGCGATCCCTCAAGTCGCCGAGATTGTTAACAGCCACGCTATTCTGCGTATTGCCACCAAACAATATGGCGGCCCATTACTGGCGCTTATCGTTATCTTTATTCTCTTGCTGGTGGTGCTTATCCTGTCGCGCCTTGGCAAGAAATCAAACCGTCCGAAACCTGTTGTTGAGAAAAAACAAAAACAGAAAAAGCCGCCACGTCAAAAGGCTGTGAAACCTGCAAAAGTAAAAGGGCCGAATAAAGCGATCATGGCTAAATTGGCAAAACTTCCGCCAAGCACCCTACCGCTTTACCCTGTTGCGGATAAACGCAAAACATTAGATGACGCGCTGGCCACCATACCAGTGGCGGCAGCGCCCATGATGGACGGGCCTATGGAACCCGCAATGGTGGCCGCGCCGCAACCGGTGGTGGATGATGCAAGCTTGATCGAAGGCCTTGATGCCCCTGATATAGCACCAGCTGAAGAGGATATGGCAGAAGTTGTTTCATTTTCACTAGATGAAGCTGCCGCCGCAACATTGATGGGCGAGACATCATCAGCAGATGATGATTTTGGCATGCCAGCGGCACCAGCTGTGGACGACAATGCGGCAGATATTTATGACGATATGCCTGAACCGATGTTGTCAGAAACACCCGTGCTGACGGCTGATGAAGATGATTTTGATATTCCACCTATTGAGATGGATGCAGATGATAGCGGTTCGGGCGGACGCGGCGGAGTTGAAGGCCAGACGATTGACCCTGTACCAAGCCTTGATTTTGACCCTATTGAACCCCTGCCGCCAGAAGAAAAACCAGATAGTGATGATGGCGAAGCCATTGATATTCCGGTGGGATCATTCGGCAGCGGTGAAGAGGGCGACCTTTCTGGAGCCGCCCAACAAAAACTGGCAGAACTTAATGACCGCGGGATGACTTAACCGTTATTAGCTTGCCATGCTGCAATGGCGGCATCAAGATCATCCAATTCATCACACCCAAGCCAGCACACATCATCAAGACGCGCACGTAATGCCTCAGTTTTTTCCGGCTGGTTAAGGGTTAAATAAAGCTCACCCATATATTCGAGCGCGCCTTTATGTTTTGGATCCAACTCAAGCGCACGAGTGTAATGAGATTCACTTTCTTCATAATTCCCCATCTTGCGGGCAGAAAAACCCAAGAGGTTATGAATATCTGCGTCCTTTGGTGATGTTTTCACTTCACCTGATAGCAGTTTGTAAGCTGTACTGAAATCTTCAGCCTTAATCGCTTTATTGATTTTCTTCATGGCGGATGACGTAGTTGGCGTCGATGAATAATCACTGCTGCCTGCGGCAAATGACGGCGGGGCCATAAGCGCAATACTTGTTAAAGCAATGGCGATGAAAGATGCAGATTTGCGCATATTAAGGTAATTCATGGGGGTGATATCCTTTCAGGCTGGGTTAACGTCCTTTCCAGACAGGATCACGCTTTTCGGCGAAAGCTTTAGCACCTTCGAGGTTATCTTCACTATCGTAAAGAATATCCACCGTCGCAAGTTGACGTTTCGTGATCCAATTCATCATATCTTGGAAAGATTTATCTTCGGCTTGACGCACGACTTCTTTGATGGCCGCAAAAACCAATGGAGGGCCTGCCGCAAGGTCTGCCGCAATATTGCGCACATGATCCATCAAGTCATCCTGCGGCATCACCGCATTAACAAGACCATGATGAAGAGCTTCCCCGGCATCCATCCAACGACCCGTGAACAACATTTCCATCGCAACATGGTGCGGAATACGTTTCGGCAACTTCACTGTTGCCGCATCCGCCAATGTGCCAGCTTTAATTTCAGGGAGGGCGAAGCTTGAGTGATCCGCGCAATATATCATGTCGCAGGATAAGGCGAGTTCGAACCCGCCACCAACCGCCATGCCACTGACCGCGGCAATAACAGGTTTATTAAGGTCACGCAATTCTTGTAAGCCGCCAAAGCCGCCAACACCGTAATCACCATCAACAGCATCACCATCTGCGGCGGCTTTTAGGTCCCACCCTGCGCAGAAGAACTTATCCCCTGCGGTGCTGACTATCGCGACACGAAGATCAGGATCATCACGAAATTCCTTGAACACCTGCCCCATCTGGCGGCTTGTTTCAAGGTCAATGGCGTTGGCTTTAGGGCGGTCGAGCACCACCTCAAACACCGCGCCGTTGCGCGTGGTTTTGATCACATCTGACATAATGTCCTCCTGATATTTTAAGTAGCGTAGCGGATGAGCGCGTCAACCGCTACCGCCCCCTGACCTGAGTTATGACCTGAGTCATGATCAATAGGCCGGACCAAGATAGGATTAAGGTCAATTTCATCAATCCTGTCTTCATCTTTCAGCGCGAAATCTTGCACCGCCATCACCGTATCAATAAGCGCGTTTACATCACCCTGAGGTTGACCACGGAAGCCATCTAGCAAGGTTTGGACCTTAGTCGTGGCAAGCGCGGAGGTAATATCTTCACGTGTGGCCGGCATCATGACCAGTGCCGTGTCTTGCATTAATTCTGTCATCACCCCGCCCATGCCAATGATCAGATGAAGACCCATCACCGGATCACGTGCAACACCGACAATGACTTCTGCCACCGCATCATTAATCATGTCTTCAATCAGGATGGGGCCTGCGCCGCCCAGTGTACGCCAAGCATCCGCAATAGCATC
>CBFIAO010000091.1:0-6915 GCA_965660595.1 Puniceispirillales bacterium (SeqCode)
ATGTCGATGTGCTGGCCGGCACAACAACCGTCTTTTGGGGTAAAACTGAAGCGATAAATTTGGTTGATATTATTAACACCAAAGATTATTCCCGTGGGCTGCAATCTGGTGAAAAGCAAGGCATGCCCATGGTCCGTCTGATGACGGCGATTGGCCCGGGGGATGCTGAACTTTATGTCATGCCGCATTTTGTCGAAAACAGATATGCAGATGAACGGTCACGCCACCGCACATCATTGCCCATTAAAGAGAACACATCACAATTCAAAGCAGGTGATGACAAGAATGATCCTGATATCGCCTTTCGGTATTCTGGCTATATGGGTGATTTAGATTATGGGTTGAGCTATTTCAGCGGCAAGACACGAAGCCCTGGTTTTGTGATGGAGGGGTTCACCGCGCTTATTCCGCTTTATCATGATATCACCCAAACTGGCCTTGATGCGCAATATATCTATGGTGATACGAGTTTTAAAGTTGAAGCCATCCGCCGAACAAAGCAGTTGAACAGCAGCGGTATCGCTGAAGATTACAGCGCCAGCATCATTGGTGTTGAACATAACTTCTTTGGTGTCTTTGGCGGCAATGCAGATTTGGCGCTGTTTACCGAATACGCACGTGATGACCGTAAAGACGATGCCGCCAGCGGTTTTCAAGATGATGTCTTTGCAGGCGCGATTATCTCTATGAATGATGTTGATGATACGCAAGTGAGGGTGATTGGCAGTTATGACCGTGATTATTCATCCAAAAGTGTCACGGCAGAATATGAACGGCGCGTATTTGATAGCATTAACCTAGATGCATCAATTTATGCACCGGCAGGGATGGATGATGATGCGCAGTTTTCTTCTTTTAAAAAAGATATGCGCGTGCATCTGGGGCTAAAATATTCTTGGTAAGCGAAGCCCTTTAGGGTGGTTAATCTGTGATGGTGCCCAATGCAGGTGTTTCCGTGTGGGCATCTTCGTCAGGCCAGTTGGTGCGCCATATTTCGCGTGACCAATGCCCACAATGAACGGCTGGCCGATCAAAACCAGCTATAGGCGGTAGCATAGGCGTGATCACAATATCATGTCGCGGCACAGCGAAATATGGGAATGAATACCGTTCCTTGCCTGAACGATTGACCACGCGATGCGGGGTTGAGACAAGTCGACCGCCGCTCCATACTTCCAGCATATCACCGATATTTACGATCACGCCGCCTTCAGGGCAGTCAGGTTCTATCCATTGCCCATCAGGGGTGCGGATTTCAAGACCGCCCACCGGATCAGGCGCAATAATGGTGAGGATATCGGTATCTTTATGAGGATGAATACCGCTGAGGGGTGCATCATTTGATGCCCTATCTTTATCAGTTGATATGTTGGCGGGGTAATGCAGCAAGGTCATGTTGGTCAGGGGCGTGTGCATCGGGGCGGTCATCATGCCGCGATCAAGGCCTAGGCCAGTTTCAAGCAAGCCAAGCACCTGATGGGTGAGGTGGTCCAAATGTTGCCAATATTCCAGAATAATAGCGCGTGCATGAGAACAATGATCAGGCCAGCGGTTGGGGCCATATAAATCACAATCCTTGATGATGGGGTCACCTGCCGTGACGTCATGATGAAGTTTGAAGCCTTCATAGTGATCGGCATCATCATCAGTACCATTGGGGCGGAATAACGACATGGGGATGTAGCCGCGGTAATTATCACGGGTAATGGCTTGGCGCATTTTAGCCGCATCATCAATGGCAAAAATATCACGCATCAAGGCATGCATATTGGTGATCGATGCCAACGGAATGGTTGTTCCGGTCAGGCAGAAAAACCCAATTTCAGTAGCGCTGGCCATGATGGCATCGGTTGCGGCCGCATGTGCAGCGGGCAGGTTGTCAATATCAGCAATATCTATTGTTTTAATCGTTATCGTCATCGAATTAGCATTTGATAATTTTGTTATTTCAACAAGAAAAAAATGGCATGGCCCATGATGTTGATAAGCACTTGCCGAGCGCAGGCAATTAGGTCTACCGTCATGACATGAGACGTTCCCGCCGACATATAATACCACGTGACCCACGCCAACAGACGTATCGTAAATTGCATCATCCTTTTCCACCGCAACGTATTTTCAGTGATGATCGCATTGCTGATTTGCATGAAATGGCACTGCGGTTGCTGGCTGAACTGGGGGTACAGATCACCCATAAAGAAGCACGAAGATTGTTGGCAGAGGCAGGGGCCAAGATTGATGGTGACATGGTTTATATTGGCCCTGAGATAGTGGCTGAAGCCATTAAAACAGCACCAACAATATTGCCATTAGCGACGGCAAACCCTGATCGTGATGTAACGTTGGAAGATGGCGCGTTGGTGTTCACGTCATCTGGCGGCTGCCCTAATGTATATGACCGTGTGCGTGGGCGGCGGCCCGGGGATGCCGAAAGTTATGTTGAGACGGTGAAGTTGGTCCATGGTTTTGATGTGTTGCATAAGCAGCCTGTCGCCCCTGAGCCGCAGGATATTCCAGTTGAGGTGCGGCATCTTTTTACCACCATGACACAGTTGAAATATTCAGATAAAGCCATTGGGATTTATGCCCGTGGCCAAGGCCAGACCGAGCAATGTTTTGAAATGGTGAAGGCAGGCATGGCGCTTGATGATACGGCGTTCAAACGTCGGATTTGGGTGTCCACCGTCATCAATTCAAATTCACCCCGCGTGTTGGATGATACCATGGCGCAGGGGCTGATTGATTTTGCACGTTATGGGCAGATGACCATCATCACGCCGTTCTGTTTGTCTGGGGCAATGGCGCCAATCACACTTGAAGGTGCGCTTATCCTTTCGCATGCAGAAAGTTTAATGGGCATAACGCTGGCGCAAGTCACGGCACCCGGCGCCCCTATCACATATGGGTCTTTTAGTTCAAACGTGGATTTGAAGTCGGGGTCACCTGCCTTTGGCACGCCTGAACATATTAAGTTGCAGATCGGTGCAGGGCAATTGGCCCGTCATATTGGTATACCGTGGCGGTCGGCGGCAGGGTCCGCAAGTAACATGGCAGATGCACAAGGCGCACAAGAAAACCTGATGGCCTTATGGGGTGCACTCCAAGGCGGGGCCAATTTGGTGCTACATGCGGTGGGATGGCTGGAAGGTGGATTGACGGTCGGGTTTGAAAAAATGATAACTGATCTTGAAGCACTTCAGATGATGGCTGAGTTGTGCCGAACAGTACCGAATAACGACCTTGATGATGTGCTGGCTGATATTGCGTCCGTAAAACCTGGCGGGCATTTTTTTGATAGCCCTGCCACCATGGCGCGGTTTACCGATGCATTTTATGAGCCATTGGTGGCGGATTTATCGAACCATGGCACATGGTCAGCGGCAGGAGGATTGCGTGCCGATGAACGAGCAACATCATTATGGCAAGAACGGCTGGCCGCGTATGAACAGCCAGAAATTTGCCGTGTGATGGCGGAACGTGCAGCGCCAGTAATGGCAAAGTTTCAAGAAAAGGGCGGCGCTAAACCTATTGATTAAAGATGTTCAGCTGAACAACATGTCTTTCATCAAGTTTGAGATTTGGTCCACCCGCCCTAAGGCTAGTTTTAAGTCACGTGCATCATCACGGCTGAGGTGTTTTACCTCAATTTTATTGCCTGGCGGGATACCATTCGCAAGGTCCATCAGTTGCTGGCGGAGGATCAAGCGCACCATTAATTCATGATCTTTATCAAGGCGGGCCAAGGTGACAGGAGCGTTATCATCATCCGCACGTAGATTGATGCGGTCACAGGTCGTGCGCAAAGCTGCACCTTCGGCAATAGCCAAAATACGCGCCATTTCCACAATCGGTAATAGCCCACCCATTTTAAGGTCAAGCCGACCATCGGTTGTTTTAAACCCGCCGAAAAGGGTGCGCGATGGTGCATAGCTGGACGCTTTGGCGGCAAGCTGTTTGAGAAAGCCTGCATTGCGCGTACCCGGTGTTTGCGAAAGCTGGTTCAACCGTTCTGTCATTTCCGGGTAGCCGGCAACGACCGCAAAATCAAAGAAGATATCAACATTAAGTAAATCTTTGGGGGATGCCCGCCGCACCCAATGCGCTACCGCACGCCGCCATTCCAACATAGAGCGGCACCATTCCGGGTTCTTTGACATCACCCCGCCTTTGCAAAAAGGGATGCGGGCACGGTCAAGGATGCTGGCAATTTCGGTGCCAAGTTGCATGAAGACATCACGGCGCTGGTTCAATGTTGCGGCATCTGCTGCGGTGCCAGATGAGGTATGTTCAGGGTCTTCAAAAACAATTGCGTGGTCTTGATCAGCCGCCAAGAGGCTTTCGCCGCGGCCGGCAGACCCCAATACCATCAAGGCCCATGGGCAGGGTAGGTTGATGCCTTCGGCGTTTAATTTTTCTTCGGCAAGTTCGGCTGCGCGCTGCGTCACTAAGAGGTATTCTTGGCTGATGATGCCTGCAACGTCGCGTGCGCCAATGCCCTCACCCAGCATAGCGTTAGCAAGTTGAGGCAATTGGGCCGTTGCTTTGGCCAAGGCTTCGGCATTAGGTGCGGTCAAGATACCGTCACCAAGGGCGTAGGCTTCGCTGCCGCGGGAATGCACCAGCTCACGCGCGGATACCCATCCGGACAGATGGCCATAGGAATTAAGCACCGCCAAGTGACGAATACCTTTAGAGGCCATGCGCCCAAGGGCAACATGCAAGAGTGAGGTTTCGCTTAAGCCTTCCACCGGGAATGACATGATCTGACCGGCACGAATATCGCTGATTTTATCAGGTTGAAGCGCCATGGCGTTAATGACGTCACGTTCGGAAATAATGCCTTCAATATGAGTGCTATCTTTGCCGATAAACGCACAATCCGAATTGTCCTGCACCATGGCGGCGGCGGCATAGGTTAAGCTGGCGTCTTTCGGGATGATGGTGGCAGGGCTGCGGGCCAATTCCCCTAACCGGTGCCGAAAGGGAAAGCTGTCGATCTGACTGCCGACCAATTGACGTGAAGATGTTGATGAAACTTCCGCAATATCATGCCAGCCAGCTTGGGTTAAGGCATCACGTTCGCTGGTCAAGGTGGCAATGCGGGCGCGGGCTTCGGAAAACGTGCGGACGCCTTCTTGTTGTAAGGCTGGCAGAATAGTGGTGAATATCTCCGCCGTGATTAACGCATCACCATGGGCAGAATGACGGTTGTCAGTGGCGATATTAAAATGACTGGCCATGCCTTCAAGGTCTGACAGCATGGCGGAACGTCCGGCACCAAACACCGCTTGCGACAGAAGCCTAAGGCAGATGGCAGGCGGTGGCTGCCAGTCAATATTATGGCGGTGAGCTTCGTTTTTCAGCACAGCAAGGTCAAAGCCGATATTAAAACCGATAATCGGCAAGTCACCGACCAGGTTGATCAAATCAGAAAATGCGGCATCAATACTGGGCGCGTCTTTGAGCATGGTTGCGGTCAGGCCATGAACACGCACGGCACGATCTGGAATATCAACGCCTGGATTGATGTTGATGGAGATGATGTTGTCATGATCAATCTGACCGTCGGTGATCATGACGGCGCCGATCTGAACTATGCGATCTGTGCGCACATCAAGGCCGGTTGTTTCAAGATCAAGCACGATGGCCGAGAGGGCAGATAAAGGGATGACAGTATCAAGTGCAGGCATGCGCGATATTACATCCGTTTTTTAGGAATGGCGTAGGTCATGCTGGCATGGGCGACCGGATTTTCATAGGCGGTATCATCAACGGAATAGATGCTAACATCACCAACAGCAAGACGTTGGCCTAGTTTCATGATATGTGAAACAGCAATTAGGCCTTTTGGGTCTGGCCTGCGCATGAAGTTAATATTGGCATTCGTGGTAACGGCCAACGGCACAGGGCCGATCACACTGAGGACGTTTAGGTAAAACGCGACATCCGCCAACATAAAAAGGGATGGGCCTGACACCGTGCCGCCCGGGCGAAGATGGCGGTCGGTGATATTCATGGCAACCGTGGTGGTGGGGCCATCCACCGACAGCGTTCGCACCCAATCAGACACTTGCGGCATTTCATTGGCCAAAAATTCATCCAGTGATTGTGGGGTCATTAAATTTTCCATGATGTGCCTCCTTAGATGAAGTTTAGCAGAAAATGAAGATACTGCAGGGTTAAGGTTTGCTGGCCTCTATATTGCTGAAGTTAAGCGCTTGGACCACGAGGTCACGACCCCCGCGGGTGGTCCAGTCAAATAGGCCTTCATATTTGCCCAAGTATCGGCCTTGAGCGTCAATGATGAAGGTTGTTGGATATTTGTTCACGCCCAACACGCTGAGGGCGTTACGGTGTTTGTCATGCACATGGGTGATGTTTTTTACCCCAAGCGAATTTAGGAAAAGGGCAGGCTCATACATGCCGCCATCATCAACCGACATGGCCATAATCTCAACCGTGTTGAAATCTACCGATTGTTGGAGCGTCTCCAGATAAGGGATTTCAGTACGGCATGGTCCGCACCATGTGGCCCAGAAGTTCACGACCAAGACTTTGCCGCGGTAGTCTGAGAAGCGTGACGTGCCGCCATCTTTGTTTTCAAAGGTGATATCGGCAATAGGTGACGGCGTGCAGGATGATATAAAATTCGGCACAAATTTAGAATTGATGGGGGCATCCCACGCACATTTGGTCGAGCTGAGGTTTGGGGCAGGTTTGAAATAATTATAACCCATATAGCCAAGGAACATCAGAAATAGAATGATGGGGATGTTTATTATCAGTCGCATGGTACAGCATAAACAGTGTTAAAAATAATCGGGGTTAAAAATAATCGTGGTTAAAAATAATTGTGGTGGAATGTTAGGTGCGTAAAGACGGTAAGCCAACGCCAGTTGATAAAAAACCGCCGTC
>CBFIAO010000092.1:0-6736 GCA_965660595.1 Puniceispirillales bacterium (SeqCode)
TTATTGTTGGTTCAAACATCCCATGGCGTTAGGTGCTACGGCCCGATTACCTCACTTGATCCAAGCCATGAGCGTTAGAATTTATGTGTGATGAAGGCAGATGCGACTATGCTTGATAAAACATCTTTGTTGCATGTGATTGCCACCACGCTGGAGGAGAAGTCACCAGCAGCAATGGTCACCGCCACCATGGCGCAACATCCTGACATTATCAAGAAGCCTGGCCCCATCAAAATCTTTGCCTTGGGCAAAGCAAGCTTGCCGATGACCGAAGGGTTTTGTGCTGCTGTTGAACATGATCGGATTACCGCCGCATTGGTAATCTCACATCAAGTGGACACTTATGAGTCTACGCTGCCCAAGCATTTTGATTTATGCTATTCACCACACCCATTATCAACCCGTGACAGCTTGACTGCCGCCGAAAAAGCGATCCAGTTTTTTACCGCTATTGAGGCTGATGATAATTTAATCTGCCTTATTTCTGGCGGTGGGTCATCCATGATGATGATGCCTGTTGATGGGATTAGCTTTGATGAAAAAAAGCACCTGATTGACAACTTGATCCGGCAGGGTATTCCCGAACGTGAAGTCAATGAAATCAGGAAATCATTATCAAAGGTCAAAGGCGGCAAGTTGTTGAGTTATTTGCCAGATATGAGTATTGAAAATGTTTTTCTGTCAGATGAACGTCAACATAAATTTGATGCGATTGCATCAGGGCCCACCATTGCGGCGCATGACCATCTCGCTCATCAAGTTATCGATACGTATTTACAGGCAGATGATAGAGCCAATAGCTGGATTGAACTTGCGATTGCCGGTAATAAACCCCCTGCGATTAGTGCATCTATAGAAATTCACAACACGATTTGCGGCACCCGCAACGATGTTATCGATGGGCTTAAGGCAAATCTTGAAGGCATTGCCAATGTTGCAAAGGTATGGTGCGAGTATGAGGTGATCCATTCCATCCCGCCAGCAGATGCATGCGCATTGATTATTAAAAAATTAGAAGCCACCATGGCGATGGCGGGACCTGGGCAACATGTGCTGATCATTCCTGCGGAAATTCAGGTTAAAGCTGACCCCAATGCAAAAGGTGGGCGCAACCAGCACCTGACTGCCATGATGATGCAGCGGCTCAAGCCTGATGTGCCATTTTCGTTCATGGCCTATGCCAGCGATGGCGTTGATTTTCTGGAAGGTGTTGCCGGCGCGTATTTCGACAGCACCATGACAGCATTGATTGCCAACAAGGCGAGTGATATTGAACATGCGATCGCGACAACAACAAGTTATAATTTACATCAAGACTTGGGTACGTTGGTCGAAGGTGATAAAACAGGCCATAATATTTCAGATCTGATCATTATCAGTTTTGAACATCCTGACCGTTAGGAAGAATGAATGATGAAGCGTGTATTATTTGCAATCGGAAATTTCACCCTTGATGAGGATGAAATCAGACAAATTCTTCCGGCTGATTATTACGAACTAGTTTTCAATGATGTAGGCGTGGACTTGAATTTTGAAGACCACCCTAATGCATTTGAAAATGTTGATTATATTCTGGCTGGGTTGGAGCCTTATCCTGATAAGTTTTTTTTGCAACACCCGAAGGTAGCTTGCATTTCCCGCATTGGTGTCGGGACTGATAACATTGATCTTGATGCCGCCCGCGCGGCGGCGACACGGGTATGCATCACGTCTGATAAGCCAAGTGTGTCCGTGGCTGAATTATGTGTTGGTAATATGATTTCCATGTTGCGCCACACCCACCAGATGAGCAACCAATTAAAAGAAAATATTTGGCAACAGTTTCAAGGCCGTGATTTGCGCAACCAACGTGTTGGCATTGTTGGGCTGGGCAGCATTGGTAAAGAAGTGGTCAAGCGGCTCGAACCTTTTGGCTGTGAAATTTATTCTGCATCACGCAGTTGGAACGAGCAATTTGCCGAGAGCTATAACATCACCCGAATGAGCCTTGAAGAGTTGTTCAAGACCTGTAACATCATTTCCATTCATCTACCGATGGAGGACAGCACGGTGAAAATCATCAACAAAGATATGATCGCCACCATGCCGAAAAGTAGCTTTATTATCAATACATCACGGTCAGGCGTTATCGACAATGATGCGGTGTGTGATGCCCTGCGCGACGGGCATTTGGCTGGCGTTTCGATTGATGTGTTTGATGAAGAACCTGATGCCCGACCTTATACCGATGCGCCTAATGTTATTTTAAGTCCACATATCGGGTCATTCACCCATCAAACCCGCAAAGCCATGGAAACAATGTCGCTAGAAACGCTGGCCTTTCTAGACCGATTTAATGAGTCTGATGATATGGATGAGTGCAGTAACATACAGGATTATCTGGTAAAGGTTACGGTCTAGTGCGGCTGTCGCTTAACATTTATGCCATGGCCTATGCGTCAGGCATTTATAACCCTGATGGTCATGTGCCGTATTTTCAACAGCCGCATGATGTTCTGCCTTTTGTTAAAAAAGTTGGCCTAACAAGCCTAGAATTACCGTTGGATTATTTTTTTGACCGCTTAGATCAAGATAATTTTATCACTTTTCTAGACGCTGCCCAAGATCACGGTATTGCGATCTTTCCGGCAATTGAAAACTTTGACCCTAGTTTTTTAACAACTCACCTGCCGCAGATGACCGCGCTAGGATGGACGTGCATCCGGATAAAGATGCCACATTTAGGGGCAACGTTTTATGGCGGCAATCGCCACCTCTCAGAACATTTCACCCATTCGCGCACATCTTTTCAAACAGCCCTCGATGGTATTGAGGATGCGCTGGCTGATGCGGGCTTAATGGTTGCCATTGAAAACCACCAAGACCTTGATGCTTATGATCTGGTTGAGATATGCCAATCAGCACAGCATGGCATGCGGCGCATCACATGGGATATTGGCAATTCACTTTCAACACGTCATACGCCGGCGCAATTTGTCGACATTGCAGGTGAATATATTTCAAATATTCACCTCAAGGATTATAAGGTTATCAGCACTAATGATGGAATTGCGTTGCGGCGCACGGTGTTAGGTGCTGGGTTTATTGACCCTAGTGAAACCGCCCAGATGATCAACGACTTGCCAGCGTGCCAACATGTGTCCATGGAATTGGCGGCGCATCCTGACAGGGTTTGCAGAATTCATGATCCAAGCTATCATCAACATGAACATACAACCCAAGACGACGCGGCCATATTCAACCAATTCATCACCCAGGTGGCAGGTCAAGACCACGTGGGCACTGGTGAGCTGATGGGTGATGCGTTGACCGATGCTGAACTAGCGCAAGCAAAAGCATCATGTGAAGTGATGAAGAGGATGTTTGCATGACCGAACCTAGAAATATTCTGATCACCGGCGCGACACGAGGGCTGGGCAAAGCTTTTGCCGAACGGATGGCAAAAAATGGCCACCGCTTAGTGCTGTCCGATATTTCGAGCAACGCCGCAGGTGTTTATGATGAGGCCGAAAATGGCCATGCACTGGTGGATCATTTGCGGAAGATTACTGATAAAGTTGAGTTGATTGAAGCTGACCTGACCGACAGTGACGCCAGCCGCGCTATGCTTGATGAGGCATGGACCAATCTTGGGCATATTGATGTGATCATCGCCAATGCAGGCGGTGATATTGTTGCCGAAGGTGAAGGCTATGGCGATGCTGCGGGCATGAAACCGCCCGTCAATAATTCGCAAATGCCTGCTGTTCATCATGAGCAGGTTTATCAGCGGAATTACCTGACCTGTTGGAACACAGTGACGCCACTGATCCCGAAGATGGCGGCACGTGGCTTTGGGAAAATCATCACCATATCATCCGTAAATGCATCATTTGGGATGCCAACCGAAACAGCCTATGCTGCGGCCAAAGCGGCGGTGGTACAATTGACGCGGTCTCTTGCCAGCGAACGCCGTGATGAAGGTATCTCGGCAAATTGCCTGATGCTTGGGCCAGTGCGAACAGGACGCTTTCAAGCAACCTTGAAAGGACGTTCGGCCCATGACCTTGCCGCCTTTAACGCAACGGGGCGGCTGACCCGCATTGCCGAGCCTGACGACGCGGCTGATGTGATGGAGTTTCTAGTTGGACCAATGTCAGATTATATCTCTGGTCAGGTGATCCGTGTTGATGGTGGTAAATTCCCACAACCCGTATAAGCACAGGTACGACAACAACAATTTAATGAACGCAAAAGGACTGACGTGATGAATTATTTTGACCAAACCGGGCGCATTGCCGTGATCGTAGGTGGGGCCACTGGGCTAGGTTTTGAAATGGCTAAAGGTTTTTTATCTGCCGGCGCAACGGTCGTTATTGCCAGCCGGAATGAAGAACGATTGGCCCAATCAGTTGCCGCGCTAAACGCGGAGTATGATGGCGCACGCGCCTCATGGATGCACTTAGATGTAGCTGATGCGGCATCACGGGACACGTTTACCAAGGGATTTCAAGATGCCCACGGTGACAAGTTAGATATTTTGGTGCAGTCTGGCGGGATCAATGTCCGCACGCCACTGGCTGATGGTAATGATGATGACACCCGCAGCGTCATGGAAACCAATTTGCTAGGGCCAATGTTTTTAACAAAGCTTCTATACCCTTTGCTGAAAAATAGTGGCGCGGCACGGGTGATTAATTTGGCCAGTATCTTTGCCAGCGTGTCCTACCCAGAACGCAGCAACTATGCGGTGAGCAAAGGCGGTATCTTGCAATTAACCCGAACCTTAGCCTCAGAATGGGCTGAAGAAAACATCACGGTAAACGCGATCTCCCCCGGGCCATTTTTGACAGAGATCAATCAGAAAGTGCTGGAAAACCCAGCGAATTATAAAGATTTTTGTCGCAACATCCCGATAGGACGGTTTGGTGAGCCTGAAGAGATCATCACCACTGCGCTGTACCTTGCGGCGCCTGCATCTTCTTACGTGACTGGCGCTAATATCTTAATCGATGGTGGCTGGACCGCCACGTAAGCCGCAGCATGCAAGGGTGAAGACGACATGCCATATTCCAAACATACAGGCATCATCTATGCCGCAGGGGTAAACCGCAGGTTGGCTGCAAGCCTAGGCGTACCGTTCAAAGGACTGCTGCCCGTGGCCAGTGATGGCAGTTTAATTTTGCGGCAAGCACATCACTTGATCGGCCTTGGGATCGACCAATTGGTCGTGGTGGTTGGGCTTGAACATCAGGCCTTAATCGATGAGGTGACCAAAGAACTGGCCAGTAAGGTCAAGCTGGAGATCGCTTATAACGAAGACTATGCTAGCAAAGGCAACATGCTGTCCTTTTGGGTGACACGCCCATTTTGTGACGGGGCAGTAACCTTTACCACAAGTGATTTGTATTTTGATGGAGCCTTGCCAGCAGGTTTTGCCACCACTGGGCAATCCATGATTATGGTTGATGATACGAAGACAGCGTTATTAGCAGACCCTGATCCTGTTAAAGTGACAATAACGGATGGGCTCATCACCCGTGTCCATAAACGGCTGCCTATCACCGAAACCAATGCGGTTAACCCTGGCTTTTATCATTACAATGAGCAGGACACAAAACTGATATTTGATGACATTGCTGCACATGTAAAAGCCGGTGATGACGACCAATCTTTATACTTGTCTCTTGATCGCAGAGCTTCTATGATGCGGCTCTATCCTTGCTTTACAGGCAATGTTGTCTGGTTTGATGTGGATACGCCCGAAGACTTGGACAGATTAAATACGTTTCTCCAGCAGCGGTAGTTATTGATGAAAAATACAATTGTTATTATCCCTGCACGGATGGGGTCATCACGGTTTCCAGGCAAACCACTTTTCCCGATCAATGGCACGGCGATGATACAATATTGTATTGAAAATGCCGAAGCTGCTTTTGGCCGTGAACATACCTATGTTGCCACCTGTGATGACGAGATTTTTGATTTCGTCAACAGCATCGGCGGCAATGCGGTGATGACTGCCAACACCCATGACCGTGCATCAGACCGAACCGCCGAGGCCGTTAATAAGATCGAAGCAGATACCGGCAAGACCTACGACATTGTTGCCATGTTGCAAGGTGATGAGCCGCTGATCACCGCCAAGATGATTAAAGATGCGTGCCAACCGTTATTGGATGACGATGACGTGTTGGTGTCCAATTTAATGGCAAAAATCACCACTGTTGAAGAGTTTCGTGACCCGAATGAAGTCAAGGTTGCAGTGGACTTGAACAATAACGCACTGTATTTCTCCCGCGAGCCTATCCCATCCTTGTGGAAACTGCCTGACGAAGCGGTGATGTTGAAACAGGTCTGCATCATCCCGTTCCGACGTGACTTTATCGATACGTTCAACGCCTTGCCTGAAACACCTATCGAACGCCTGGAATCTGTAGATATGATGCGAGTACTGGAACATGGGATGGCCGTTAAGATGATGATGACCGAAGAAACCGTATATTCAGTAGACACCCCCGCAGATGCCGCAAAGGTCGAGCTTTATTTTAAGGACAATGCATGATGAGCAACCCGCGTTCGTTACCTAAGACCATCCCCGGCCTACCTAGTGACGCCCATATGGTCGATTGGGACCATGATAAAATTGGCCGCTATTGGGGCGTCTTTGGAAATATCACCCCGAAAGCCCCTTGGTTTTCAGAAAAAGCCGCGGGGTGGTTGTTAAAAAACATCAAAAAAGATGCCCGCCGCATGA
>CBFIAO010000093.1:0-6645 GCA_965660595.1 Puniceispirillales bacterium (SeqCode)
CTGAACGAAGCTGGTGTTCCGGCTGGTGAGATCAATAATATTGGTCAGGCGTTTGAGAACCCGCAAGTTAAACATTTGGGGCTGGCGCAGCCGGTAAAAAGCCATGAGCGTGGTGATACGCGCCTGGTTGGTCAGCCAATTATGATGAGCCGGACCCCAAGCAATCTGGCAGCACCGCCACCACTTGCCGGTGGTCATTGTGATGATATTCTATCAGCCTTGGGCTATAGCCAAGCCGAAATTGTGGCGCTGCGTGAGACCAAAACCATATAGAGCCAACATCAAATTAAAGCCGGCTCAGTCGCGCAACTGGCCGAGTTACATTAAAGGTCTGATCAATCAGCCCGCCACCAGAGAGATCAAGTAAAGGACACTCCACGTTATGACAGATAAGATCATTGTAGAACAATCTGGCGCCATCGCCCGTATCATCTTTAACCAACCGGAAAAGCGCAATGCAGTCTCGCTGGAAATGTGGGAAGCGGTCGAAGTGGCGCTTGACCAGTTTGCGACTGATAAAAAAGTGCGGGTGCTGATTTTATCAGGCGCTGGCGGTAAAGCTTTTGTGTCCGGGGCTGACATATCTAAATTTGAAAGCGAACGGGCCAGTGCTAAGGGGGTTGCGAATTATGATGCTATAACCAAGCGCGTTTATGACAAGGTCGAGGCCTTTCCAAAGCCAACGATCGCACAAATTGATGGGTTCTGTATTGGTGGCGGGGTAGCGCTGGCAGTATGCTGCGATATCCGAATTTGTGGTCAGGGCTCTAATTTTGCCATTCCGGCAGCACGGCTTGGTCTTGGCTATGGTTTTTTTGGCATTAACCGACTGGCAAATCTTGTGGGCCCATCCTTTGCCAAGGAGATCTTTTTTACGGCGCGCCGCTTCGATGCCGAAGAAGCGCGGATTATGGGCCTAGTCAACCGGGTTGCCGAAGATGGTGCGGTTGCGGCGGCGGCAGAAGATATGGCAACAATGATTACTGCCAATGCGCCTTTAACTGTTGATGCGGTCAAATTTATTACCAATCAGACCCGGATGGATGAAAGCGAGCGAGACCTGGCCGCTTGTGAGGCGATGGTAAAGGAGTGTTTCGACAGTGCCGATTATATCGAGGGGCGGCGTGCCTTCATGGAAAAGCGCAAGCCAGTTTGGACAGGTAGCTGAAAATAGCGATTAAAATGTGAACCAAGCTAGCAACGATAGACCACGAAAAAGACCGTCACTGCCGATTATGGGTGCGGCGGTCTTTCTTTTGTAAATTGAAAATACTCCGGCAGTAACCTGGTATGTATTTGGTAATTAAAAAATTTGGGCCGTTGAGGGCGATGGCCCTAAAACTGCATCACCACGCCACCATTGATCTGCAGCATTTGACCGTTTACAAACCCGCTATTCTCTGAACAGAGGTAAGCAACCATAGCTCCAATATCTTCAGCGCGGCCAAGCCGACCCGATGGGTTTGCCTTTAACAATGCCGAAAAGTTTGCATTATTCTCGCTATTGAAGTTATCAGGAGGAAATGTCCCCGGTGAAATGATATTGGCGGTAATGCCCTTGGAACCAAATTCAACGGCTAATGCCTTGGTTAATCCCCACACTCCATGTTTCGCAACTGAGACTGCAGCGGCGCCCAGATAACCACGCTGGGCATTCATGCCGGAGAAACTGATGATACGGCCCCAACCATTTTCAATCATGCTGGGCAAAACCGCTTTTGATAACCAGATTGCGGCGTTCATATCAACATCTATAACCTTTTGCCATGCATCATTACTCATCTCTAGAAACGGCTCATGCGGGCGGATTGCCGCATTATTGACCAGAACATCAATTCGGCCAAAATGATCTAGTCCGGCCTTTGCCACCGCTTCAGCCTCTGTTTTAATGCCGACGTTACCCATTGCCACCAATGCCTCGACACCACGCGTGCGCACTTCGGCTGCCGCCGCCTCCGCGGCGTCTTGGTTGCGGCTGCCATTGACGATGATGTTAAAGCCGGCCAGCGCCAATTGATTGGCGATACCTCGACCAATATTTTGACCTGATCCGGTGATAAGGGCGGTCTTGTTATCCCTGCTCATTTTCTACCTCTTCGATAAATTAATTTTGACTTTAACCGCACTTAAACCGTGTCGGGAATCAACCTTGATAGGGTTTGGCAAGCAGCTCGTGCTGCCGCTAAACCCAAGACGCTTCAGATTAGACATCTGCCCTCTTAAAGGCCAGAGCAAATTTGGAGAAATGGCGGGTTTTCACGATGGTTGCAGACGCGGCTTCGCCGCCAGTTTGGCGTGTTCCAATGGTCTAACCAATTGAAAAAAATCAATGAGGAAATCAGCGCTATGATACCCGAGATTCACTATAGACAAATGCCTGGCGCGGTGTAATTCTTGGCTACCAATTTATGCTTCATAGTTTGTTCTGAGACGCTGAAGTAACTGCGATAGCCAGATGAAAGTGACCCGTTAGGAGATTATATTTTGACCAGCATACGTAAAGTCGATCCGGCTTGGGTTCGTGACCACATGGAGTCTGCTCTTGAGAGCAGTGAACAGGTCTTTGAGAAATTCTTCCTGTCAAAATTTATTGGGTTGGAGTTTGATTATCTGCCACTAGAGGCGGCTGATGCTGACAAGGATCATCTGCGTATCAGCTTTGAGGTTAATGAAATGCTTATGAACCCGCAAGGCTCACTTCATGGTGGAATAGTTGCGGCGGTGATGGATATTTCGATGGGCCATCTTTTGCACAAGGCTGCTGGCATGGGTATCACCGTCGAAATGAAAACGCAGTATCTGCGCCCTGTTTTAAAAGGGGCAGCAACCGTCGAGGGGCGTTTTATCAAAAAGGGGCGGGCAATATCTTTTATGGAAAGCCGCCTATGGGGCAGCGATGACAAACTTGCCGCAATGTCAACAGCCACATGGAAAATGCCCAGCTAGCACCTATTGCCCAAATATATCTCGGTGACGCCCAGTCTTAGCCATTAGCCTAATTTGATATGGATAAAACGATATATGGCGCTTGGTAAGGGCCAACCGTTCTGGTTAGACTGGTTAGGTCAAGCATTTGTAAAATATTCGAGTTGATAACGATTTGACTAGAAAATGATGTGATAGGTCCAGCAATGCCCGACTCAGATTTACTGCCGCATATCCTCGATCTTGCCGCAATCACGCCTGCCCGACTGCCGCAAGATGCTCGCAAGATTGCAGACTTATCACTATTTGACTGGATGGTGGTCAGTCTTGCTGGTGCTGATCAGCCGTTGGCTAGCATCATTCGTGATTTTGTTGTGGCCGAAGGCGGGGTTGCCAAAGCGGCAGTAACTGGTTGCAAACATCGCTTGCCAGCGCGTGCCGCAGCATTGGCAAACGGCACTATCTCACATGCACTTGATTATGACGACACGCATTTTGCCTATATCGGTCATCCGTCTGTGGCAATATTTCCGGCGGCATTAGCAGCTGCTGAAGAGATGGGGGCTTCGGGTGATGATGTAGTTGACGCATTTCTTGTTGGTGCTGAGGCGGCCTGCCGCATTGGTATAGTTCTCGGGCGTGACCATTATAATGCTGGGTTTCATCAAACCGCAACATCAGGCGCTTTCGGTGCAACTATCGCCGCGGCGCGCCTTTACCAGCTTGATCGCACTGCAATCTCTATGGCACTGGGTCTGGTCAGCACCCGTGCTTCAGGGCTTAAATCACAATTTGGCACAATGGGTAAACCGTTCAATGCTGGGGCGGCTGCTGCAAACGGCATTGAGGCGGCTAGCCTTGCCAAACGTGGTTTTTCAGCCAGTCTGGACGCTTTTGCTGGCCCACAAAGTTTTCTGGCGGCGCATCATGCTGATCAAGTTGGCAGTGACGAAATTGTAAACTGGTCATTTGACAAGTTCTTTTTTACTACTGTCAGTCATAAATTACATGCCTGCTGCCACCTCACCCATGCGATGATCGAGGCATTGCTTTTGCTGAAGGCTGCTGGAAAAATTGCAGCCGATGACATTGATGAGGTGCATGTTCATATTACCCCAGCGTGGCAGAATGTCTGTGATATAAAGACACCGAAAACCGGCCTTGAAATTAAATTTAGCTATGTTTTTTTGGCGGCGATGGTGCTGCAAAATATCAATCTTGCTGCATATGAGAGCTATCATGATGCGGCCTGCAAGGACGTAAGTCTGATTGCACTTGCTGACCGGGTCAAGGTGGTTGGCGATGACCGCATTGCCGATAGTGCGGCGCGTGTTGAGGTGCGTTGCAAAGACGGGCAGACACACAGCCAATCGTTTGACCTTTTATCACCAATTGATCCAGCCGTTCTGGGTCCCCGTTTGCTGGCCAAGGGGGAGGCGTTAATCGGCGAGGCAGCGCATGATTTATGGGAAATGACGAATAATCTTGGCGGTGTTTCAGCAGCGGATCTTGCCAGCAAACTACAAAGCTAGCAGGCAGTCCTATCTGCCAGCTAAAGTGATGCTTAATATGCGGCGGGTTAAAGAGTAGGAGCAGATTGATGGATTTTTCCGATTGGATTGGTAATAGCGTAACAAGCGATGATGTGATTACCCCGCGCATGGTTAATCATTTCAGGCATACGCTGGGGGCACATTGTCATGCCGGCACGGAAGTGCCGCCCGGGATGCATTGGTGTCTGGCGCCTGACGCGGTTGATCCGGATGCGCTGGGGCCTGACGGCCATCCAAAACGCGGCGATTTTCTGCCCGAAATTCCCTATGCGCGGCGTATGTGGGCCGGCGGCTGGTTGGAATTTCACGGTGATTTCGGCATTGGCGACCATGTCAGGAAGCAAAGCCGCATTGACGATATCACCTTCAAATCAGGCAAAAGTGGCAATCTGTGTTTCGTTGCGGTGACGCATGAATTTTCGGTTGATGGCCAGTTGAAACTGCGCGAACGCCATGATGTAGTTTACCGTGAAGAGGTAACCGCTGCGCCGCCGCTTGCGCCGATTGCAGATAGTAAGGCCGCCCATCGCTGGCAGGTTGATGCGAATAGTGTGATGCTGTTCCGCTATTCGGCGCTGACGTTCAACGGTCACCGTATTCATTACGACTTGCCTTATTCGATAGATGTCGAGGGACATGGTGGGCTGCTGGTTCACGGCCCTTTGCAGGCAACCTTGATGCTTAACCTAGCCTGCACGGTCACCGGAAAGCTGCCGCAACATATGGCCTATCGCGGGGTGCGCCCGCTGGTCTGCGGTGACCCTATTATGGTTGATGCCAATCCTGAAGATGCAAAATTGGCGGCCTGTGTTCGCGACGCTGATGGCAATATCACGATGACGGCAACCGTCACCCCCTAGATGTAAATCATCAGAAAGATAAAATTATGACTTCAGCAAAACCTCTATCTGTGCCGCTGTTTGTGCCCGGACATCGTGCCGCGTTGCTGCCAAAGGCGGCGGCCAGCGGCGCCGATGCGGTGATCGTGGATCTTGAAGATGCGGTGTCAGACGCCGACAAGCCAGCCGCCCATGCGGCGCTGGGCCAGCGGCCTGATTTGCCAGTGCCGCTGGTGGTGCGCTGTAACGGGTTTGAAAGCAGCTGGTTTTCGAAGGATATGGAGGCGCTGATAAAAAATCCACCGCAGATGATTATGCTGCCAAAGGCCGAATCTGCGGATCATCTGGATGTGATCGCCAAAACGCTTGGGGCGGATATGCCGATTGTTCCAATTATCGAAAGCGCCGTCGGGCTGGCTGCGGTTGAGGTGATGATGCAACATCCGTCAGTGCTGCAATGCGCATTTGGTCATCTGGATTTCTCGCTTGATATTGGCGCCGAGCCGCATTGGGAATCGTTATATTATGCGCGTGGCAAGATTGTCGTTGCGTCGCGGCTCGGCCGGAAGGCAGCGCCGCTTGACGGGGTTGCAGTGCGTTTTGATGATGCTGAGATCGTTGAAAATGAGGCGCGCCGTGCCCGCGATATGGGATTTGGTGGCAAGCTGCTGATCCATCCAAAACAGATTGCGTCAGCGAAATCGGTATTCCGGCCGAGTAAGGATGAATATGAATGGGCAAAGCGCGTTGTGGCTGCTGTTGCGGTCAGCGCATCTGCGGTTCAACTTGATGGGGCGATGGTTGATGTGCCGGTGATCAAACGCGCCGAGGCGATTATTCGTGATTTTGAGGCGTTGGCCTGAAATGGCTCAGGCTCGCCAGCACTGGCTTACGTTAGCTTGCGCTCGCTTGTGTTAATTTACTTCGGCATAAGGGGCAGGAGAGGCAAATGGGAAATAGTGATCTTGAAGGGGTGCTCGTGGTCAGTCTTGAGCAGGCTGTGGCAGCACCATATGCAGCAAGCCGCCTGGCCGATGCTGGTGCGCGGGTAATCAAGGTTGAGCGCCCTGAAGGTGATTTTGCCCGTGGCTATGACGCTGATGCGAATGGGCATAGTTCGTATTTTGTATGGCTTAATCGTGGCAAGGAGTCGATTGCACTCGATCTGAAACAGCCCGCCGATTTAAAGATTTTCAAAGCCATGCTGGCAAAAGCAGATGTGTTTATCCAGAATCTAATGCCCGGTGCGCTTGATCGTCTTGGGGTGTCGATAGCGGCGTTGCGTGAGGCTGACCCGCGGCTGATTACCTGTGATATCAGCGGCTATG
>CBFIAO010000094.1:0-6601 GCA_965660595.1 Puniceispirillales bacterium (SeqCode)
TCTATCAAGTTTTCCGTGATGGCTTTTTCCATGCTGATATGCATCCCGGTAATATTTTTATCCGTGATGATGGCATGCTTGTGCCTATCGATTTTGGCATTATGGGTGATCTTTCACTTGAGGATCGTCTTTTCCTAGCGCGATTGCTTACCGCAATTCTTGATAAAGATTACGATATGGTAGCCAAGCTTCATCGTGATGCTGGTATGATTGGTGATGATGTTCCATTAGCTGGCTTTGCTCAAGCTATTCGTGCCGTTACTGAACCGGTGATGGATCAAGCAATGGGTGACGTATCACTTGGTACAATTTTGGGTCAGATCTTTGGGTTATCACGTAGATATCATATCGAAGTCCAACCACAGTTTACGCTGTTGCAGAAAACAATGGTGATGGCTGAAGGTGTTGCCCGGCAATTAAATCCAAATGCGAATATGTGGCCATTGGCGCGCGACTTAGCGGCTGAGTGGGCTGATGACCAAGATGGTTTGCTGGTTCAACTTAACGCGGTTGCCGACAAAGCCCTTACTATTGGGCTGCGGTTGCCTGGTTTACTTGATCGTGCCGAAGCTTTCTTTGACCGCGAAAACACTCCGCAAGCATATGAAAAGCAAGGTATTTCTTTTATACCCACACTTGTGCTTATCTTAATTGCCATGGGTATTACTTATTATATTTCACAATAATTCACAATTTGTGATTATATATTTTTAACTTTTACACATAATGTGAACTACATTCACGTATATTGACATATCATCGCTATTGCGCAAAAATTAAATCATGTCTGTCATTGATGATATTATTGAAAAGCTGGGCGGCCCAACGGCTGTGCAAATTCTGCTGGGCGTTGGACCAAGTGCCGTCAGCAATTATCGTGTGCGTGGTGCATTTCCTGAATATGCGCGCGTGAAGATATGGCAAGCCCTTAAGGCACGCGGCGTGCAGGTTGATCCAGAAACATTACAAATCATTGGTGCAGCACCAATTCAAGCCCAATCAGACTTAACTACATTTCATGATGTTTTGGCGGCAAAACAGCCTTCAATATTATTGATTATTTCAGGAGGCATCGCAGCTTATAAGTCACTTGAGCTAATTCGGCGGATGAAAGATAAAGGATGGCATGTTCGGGTCATTCTAACAAAAGGTGGTCAGGAATTTGTCACACCTCTCTCAGTCAGCGCACTTTCTGGCGAAAAGGTCTATACCGATTTATTTTCGCTCACTGATGAAGCTGAGATGGGACATATCCGCCTTGCGCGTGATGCTGACCTAGTGGTGGTTGCGCCCGCCAGCGCTAACATCATGGCACGCATTGCCCATGGAATGACTGATGATTTGGCCACGACAGCTATTCTTGCAACCGATGCTCCTATTTTGATTGCACCGGCTATGAACCCATTTATGTGGGCTAACCCTGCAACACAAGCGAATACAGCATTACTTAAAGCGCGCGGAATATCATTCATTGGCCCTGATAGTGGTGATATGGCTTGCGGTGAAGATGGTGCAGGCCGTTTATCAGACCCCATGGCCATCCTTGATGCCGCGCAACAATTATTGCCTGGTGAAGGCGCGCTACTCGGCACACGTATTCTCGTCACATCTGGCCCTACGCATGAACCTATTGATGGCGTTCGCTACATTGCCAACAGATCATCGGGCAAGCAAGGACACGCGATTGCTGGTGCACTTGCCAAACATGGCGCAAAGGTAACATTAATTTCAGGACCTGTTACAACTCCACCGCCGCATGGCGTGCAGGTTGTGGCTGTTGAAACCGCACAAGACATGTTAACTGCATCACTAGCAGTATTGCCTTGTGACATTGCCATTTGTGCAGCTGCGGTTGCTGATTGGTCTGTTGATCAAGCGACAGGCCAAAAATTAAAGAAAACAGATGGCGCTCCGCCTGCGCTAAACCTCACTGAAAACCCTGATATTTTAGCAACTATCAGCACTCATACATCACGTCCTAACTTAGTGATTGGGTTTGCGGCTGAAACCGACAATGTTGTCACCTACGCACAAGAGAAACGCCGCCGTAAAGGGTGCGACTGGATTCTGGCAAATGATGTGGGTGGTCCTGAGCCTGTATTTGGTGCAGATGAAAATAAAGTACACTTTATTACCGCTGATACTTCTGTCCCTTGGCCACGTATGACGAAGCAGGATGTTGCAGAAAAACTTAGCCTTGAAATCATTAATGCCACCAAAAAAGGATAAAACCATATGACTGAAGATATCCCTATTAAATTGGTGGTTATGGATCACGCTGATGGGTTAAATTTGCCGAGTTACACCACGGATGGTGCTGCAGGCATGGATATAGAAGCTGCTATCGATAGCCCCTTGACCATATCACCATCTGAACGCATTGCTGTGCCCACTGGATTAATGATGGCTATTCCAGCAGGATATGAAATACAGATCAGGCCACGGTCTGGACTAGCGCTTAAACAAGGGCTAACCGTCGCAAATGCCCCTGGCACCATCGATAGTGATTATCGCGGTGAAGTTAAGGCCATTATGATAAACTTAAGTGATGAAAATGTTACCATCACTCGCGGCATGCGCATTGCACAAATGGTTGTTGCACCGGTGACCAAAGGAAAATTCATTAAGGTTGAACAACTTGATGATACGGCGCGGGGCGAAGGCGGCTTTGGCTCAACAGGCATCTAATAGGATAGGCAAGCAATGCGCAGCACAGATTTACTCGCTGAAGAAGACCTGCATCGGTTTGCACGGCAGCTGATTCTATCTGGCTTTGAAGAAGATCATCAACTGGCATTACTTAAAAGCCATATTGCTGTTATTGGTGCAGGCGGCTTAGGTGCACCTTTGTTGCAATATTTAGCTGCCGCCGGCATTGGACATATCACTATTTTTGATGATGATGTGGTTGAGTTAACAAATCTTAATCGGCAAGTTATTCATCAACACAAATACATAAGCTCACCAAAAACAACGTCGGCAGCGGATCAGCTCAATCAATTTGATCCTGAATTGAAACTTATTCAGCGCCAAGAACGATTTGATGAAAACACAACAGGGCTTGATGATATCACCTTGATCTGTGATGCCTCCGACAATGCCGCAACTCGTTATATGGCTAACCGTTTCGCGCATCAGCATCATATCCCATTAGTATTTGGGGCGGCGGTACGGATGGAAGGCCAGCTTGGTGTCTTTCAAAGTGGTGTAGATAATACGGCACCGTGTTATGAATGCGTCTTTCCTTCCACTGCTGGACCTGACCTAGCACCGGGATGTGCCGAAGCTGGAATTTTAGGGCCTATTACTGGCGTTATAGGAAGCTTAATGGCGCTAGAGGCAATTCGACTATGCCTAACAGCGCAAAATATGCCGCAACCGCTTGGCCCGGGGGTCGGCATGCATCTGATATTATTTGATGGTGCCTACATGACGTTAGATAAAATCTTACTCAAAAAAAATCAGGGCTGCGCGTGTTGCGGTAGCCCTGATTAAATTTTTTAATTGATGTGATATTAAATCATCACCTCAATCACGCGATCAGGCGGTGTATGCCCATCGGTGAATGTCTGTATGTTAATAATTACCTTGTCACCCATGCTTAAACGACCTTCAATAGTCGCTGAGCCAATATGCGGCAACAGCACAACATTTTTAAGATCAATAAGGTTTTTATTAATTTCAGGCTGGTTTTCATAAACGTCCAAACCAGCGCCAGCAATATGTTTGTTCATTAATGCATCTGCCAACGCTGCTTCATCTATCACCTCACCACGTGAGGTATTCACGAGATAAGCATGATTTTGAATTTTCGCTAACATGTCTGCAGACAATAAATGATGAGTTGCTTCTGTGTGTGGGCAATTTACAGAAATAATGTCCATCCGGCTTAACATTTGCCCTAAATTTTCCCAATGCGTGGCTTCAAGTTCTGCTTCAGTATCGGCATGGACTGGGCGCCGATTATGGTAATGAATAGACATGCCAAAACCACGTGCGCGTCGGGCAATAGCCTGACCAATACGGCCCATGCCGATAATGCCAAGACGTTTACCGTTAATACGGTGCCCCAACATGCCAGTGGGCGCCCATCCTGACCACTCACCTGAACGAACAAGGCTATCACCTTCAGCAATGCGCCGAGGAACTGATAATATAAGCGCCATCGCAACATCTGCGGTATCTTCTGTTAAGACACCAGGCGTATTTGTCACAGTAATGCCAGCTTCGCGTGCGGCTTTAAGATCAATATGATCAACGCCAGTACCAAATGAAGCAATTAGTTTAAGATTAGGACCTGCTGCCGCAATGATTTCAGCATCAATGCGATCAGTCACTGTTGGGACCAAGACATCAGATGTTGCCATCGCTTTTTTTAACTCATCGCGACTAAATGGAGCGTCTTGTTCATTTAAGTACGCATCGAATAACTCACGCATCCGTGTTTCAACAGAATCGGGAAGTTTACGTGTTAAAGTAACTTGGGGTTTTACACCGGCCATGTTTGTGTTTCTCCAAAAAGCACATCTGGACAGAAATAATAATGTGAAGGCGTACCACTCACACCTTAAAATGTCTACATAAACCAGCATACCATCATTATATGGTATCACGGTTTATCTGTTTCTTATTTTGCCCTATATTCAAGTCTTTGAGTTTAATAATATTATGTCGGCAAAAAATAAGGTATTTTTATGAACATTTTTAAAATCCATCTGCTGATGTTGTTTGCCTTGATGGGCTTTTTAAATATTGGGCCAATCACATTTTTTTCAACGGCAGCACTTGCACAAGAAAACCGAATTTCCATCCGCGGGTCTAATCTTGAAATTCCACGCTTTGTCACACTTAAATCAAACCGTGTAAATATGCGTGCAGGGCCTGGCAAAGAATACCCCATTCAATGGGAATATCAGCGCAAGGGGCTACCGGTTAAGGTCATTGGCGAATTTGATGTTTGGCGAAAAGTCGCTGACCATGATGGTACTATTGGCTGGATGCATGTGCGGACGCTATCTGTTAAGCGCATGGTATTGGTAACGGATACAACAGTAAAAATTCATCGCCGCGCTGATAAAGAGTCTCGAATAGTAGCCGTGGCTGAACAAGGTGTGATCGCTGAATTAGAAACATGCCGCCGTGGATGGTGTAAAATCAATACCGACCAAGTCAGCGGTTGGCTCTACCGACGCGCGATATGGGGTTTGCTAGAAGGCGAAGTTTTTGAATAAAAAAGGCCGGTTAAAACTGGCCTTTTTCTTAATTAGTTAGCATTACCTTTAGCTGTAATTTGGATCAAGATCATAACGGTCTAATTCCATCACTTTGACCCATGCCGCAACAAAGTCTGCAACAAACTTTTCCTTGGCATCATCAGCAGCATAAACCTCAGCAATTGCACGAAGTTCTGAATTTGAACCAAAGACCAGATCAGCACGTGTGCCTGTCCACTTGACGTCACCTGATGCACGGTCACGACCTTCAAAGACCTGACCAGTTTCATCAGTTGCTGTCCAAGAAAGACCTAAATCGATCAAGTTAACAAAGAAGTCATTGCTTAGTGTTTCAGGAGCATTGGTGAACACACCATGTGTGCTGCCACCATGGTTAGCGCCCATAACGCGCAGACCTGCAACCAAGACAGACATTTCAGGTGCCGTTAGGTTTAAGAGATGCGCACGATCAAGAAGCAATTCTTCTGTTGATACAGAATATTCAATCTTCTGATAGTTACGGAAACCATCCACTGCAGGTTCCATGACATCAAATGATTCAATATCTGTTTGATCTTGGCTTGCATCACCGCGGCCACTTGTGAATGGCACCGTGATGTTATGGCCTGCAGCTGCTGCTGCCATTTCAACACCAACTGAACCAGCTAAGACTATCAAGTCAGCCATAGTGACGTCACCACCGAAAGATGACTGGATGCCCTCAAGCGCCGTCAACACCGTATTAAGTTCATCAGGCTGGTTTACATCCCAATCCCGCTGCGGCAGGAGACGTAGACGGCCACCATTTGCACCACCACGTTTATCGGTACCGCGGAACGTAGATGCTGACGCCCAAGCAGTTGATACCAATTGCGCAACCGTTAGGCCTGCATCTTTAATAGCAGATTTCAATGTTGCTACGTCAGCATCACTCAGAGTGCTACCTGCAGGTACAGGATCTTGCCAGATTAGTTCTTCTGACGGCACTTCATCACCCAGATAAAGGCGACGTGGGCCCATATCACGGTGCGTCAGTTTAAACCAAGCACGCGCAAATGCATCTGCAAATTCTTCAGGGTTTGCATGATAGCGACGTGAGATTTTCTCATAATCTGGATCCATGCGCATGGCCATATCAGCAGTGGTCATGAAGACAGGTACTTTACCGTTGCCATCCACTTGCGGGGCATGATCATCATCAGAAAGGCCAACAGGTTGCCATTGATGTGCACCAGATGGTGACTTCGTCAGCTCCCATTCATAACCAAACAAGACGTCAAAATAGCCCATATCCCATTGTGTTGGGTTAGCAGTCCACGGACCTTCAAAACCAGATGTAATGGTATCAACGCCCTTACCTGAATTGAACGAGCTTTCCCAACCTTTGC
>CBFIAO010000095.1:0-6566 GCA_965660595.1 Puniceispirillales bacterium (SeqCode)
TAATGACATTGACGCTTCGTCAATACCGTTTGCAGCTTGCGTGTCGTTTACTTCAAGTTCAACATTAACAGCGTAACGAAGACCTGTGTCACTTGTTGATGCAAAGTTGAACGCAATTTCACCGTCATGGTACATAGAGTCACGGTCAGCAGTCTGATTATCAGAAACTGATGCATACCCGAATTCCTGCCAAATGGTGATGCTGCTTTCGTCAGACATCGCCATCATTGCAGAACCTTCTTGTGATTCTTGCTGCGCAAGAACAGGAGAAGCAATCACACCAGCCGTAACCAGTGCAGATGTTGCTAGAAGAATTTTTTTCATTGATTTAATCCTCAAGATTAAGGGCGGCGTACCGCCTTTTGCTAGTTTGAGGCCAACCCAAAAAATAAAGAGAATAAAACAAGCGGGTAGGGATGACCCGACTGCTTAAGGAATTAATATATCTCCTCAGCACATACCACTAAAAACAACAGGTAATTAGGCGATTATTAAAATTTTGTTGTTTAATTACAACATATTAGCTATTTATAATTACTTTACTAATTTATTAACTTTTTCATAAGAACGCATGGCGCCTAGCCCCAACAGCCCGAACAGCGTTGTGTTCAATGTCGCCATATCAAAGCTGGGCCATGGCACCACCACCCCCAAGATAACGGCGGTCATTTGCACCACCGGCCCCAACAGGAAATGCCAGCAAAAGGCCAACCCGCACACCCACCCTATAAAAGGCCGCCATCCTGCCTGCCAAAACCGTGCGCTAACGGCATCAAGGCTATTAAGCTTGATCTGTTGCGCGTCGGATTGTTGCACGGCTGTCAGCATGGCGGTAAATGCCGCTTCGTCTAACGCCTGCACATCATCTTCACCCAGCTGCGTAACGGCCGCGGTCATGTGCTGGATGGTGTCTGGCGGCAAAGATATTTTCTTTCCCAATGCCTGCACCACCATCGGTGCAACTGCATGTAAAATGGGGATGATCGGCATGGCCATGGCCTGCTCCTTTTATAGATGTAGTCTTTATAAAGTCATGTATGCATCAATTAGGCATGGGTAGTGGCGTCGATATCAGTGGTGAAATAAAACCCGTTTAACACTTTTGTTGGAGTATTATTGGCGCTTGGAAAATCTTCCCCAAAATCAAAACGGCACGTCATGATAAGGCCGGTGTCATCATCATCATGGGCAGGGTCATGTAAAAATTCCGCCCCTGCGATCACCCTGATATTAAGTCGATTGGTAAAGCTACGGCCATCGCTTGCATGCCTAGTGACATGACGCTCAACCCGAATAGACGACGATAAATGAAACCCTGCCGTATAAGGCAGCAAGATTATCTTGTTACGATCTAAGCTAGGGTTCAGCCAGCCGCGGTCAGGGTAATATCTGTTTTGAAACCCTCTACGTTGGTCCAGCCTAAAGATTGGTGACGTTGCCAATACACGTCCTGCCGTGGTCTTCCCTGCCGTGGTTTTCAAGGTCACTTTTATGCGCCCATGGGTGATATCTTCTCCCCATGGTGTGCCTGATGCCTCATAATTAAAATACCCTGTGATCAACGGTGTCTTTGCCCAAAAACGGGTGAATTCATTATTAATCCCGGCGGCCATATTTCCTGTTGGGTTATTACACGCGACCACAATCTTACGGGAATCTTGAAACCGCCTTTGCCCAATATTGGAGGAGATCATCATTGGCCCAAGCTCTAGGTCTTGTCCGTTAATCGTCCGCCGCAAATACGTGATAGGTCGTTCATTTTCTAAGGTGAAAAATGCGTCCTGATCTTCGGTCGGGATAACACGGGCTGATGCGACCATCACTGAACTTTTTATCTGTGCACTATCCAGCACCCCTCGGACAATTGCGTTATTCAGCTCTGCTGTGCCTGCGGTATCAATATGGAAGCCACGTTCGTTTTTTTGATAATTTGATGACCGCAATACCCCGGTGGTAATCAAATCTGCTGGCACAGCCCCCAATGTTAATTTTTGCCCATCATCTGAACTTGCCAATACCGTTTCATCAAATTTTATCCGTGATGCTGGAACCGTGTCTTTGGCAATCGCCTCTCCTGACAACATCGCCGTGGTGGCTATCCATGCTGCGCCATCAAAACGCCGCGTCTCCGCCCAATGCGGTTTCGTTTCTTTGCGCAACGTGACAACATCACCTACCATCGGCGTATCTTGGGTTAACCTGAACACCGCATCACGTGCCGCAGGGGTTGACCACCGTGCCGTCTGCACCGCGCCTTCACCAAGAATAGTCCCACGTTGCCCATCCACACCATCTTGGCCATTCACGCCATCCAAACCATCTTGGCCATCCACGCCATTAACACCGTCTTGGCCATCTTGGCCATCTTGGCCAACAGGTTCTGCCAATGCCGCGCCTTCTAACGCTATTGTTAATGCCGAAAGGCTACCCCCTCTCAGCCGCGTGCGCAGTTTAAAATACCGCATCACGCCTGCGCTACTAGCAAGACTAACCGTTGTTCCTGCCGCCACATGAATAAGCCGCGGTGTTATATCATGTGGACTGCGCAGCTCTAGCACCTCAACCATGGCATCATGAGGCTGGCCTGCCATATCCCAACTGATGATCAACTGGCCATATCCGGCCACCATCATCGGCCCGCTGGGGGCGATAGCTTGGGCAGGATCTGCCTGCACGACATAACGTGTATCAACCCCTTCGCCGCGCCGCCCAAGCCAATCCATCGCTTCAATCTTGATCTGCCATTCACCTAACGCCAAATCACGCAAGGCCTGCGGTGGTGTTGCCGCTGAAATAGTCACCTCTTCACCGCTAGGCCCTGCTGCTGATATCATCCATCTCGCCACCCGGTTATCTAACGGCGCTGTCCATGAAATCACCACATCACGCAAACGGTCTTGCCCATCGACATGCTGCGGCTGGGTAACACGTACATCTGTTGCCGTTGGTAAGGGTTGGGTGAAATCTGGCAATCCTTCACTGGCCCGGGCTGGAATATCCAGGTTCGTGTCAATCCGGTGGAACGCTGCGTTATCATGGCGTATAGCTTGGATTTCAACTTGGAAGTCATTGACTTCACGGACCGATGTAATGCGAAAATCAAATCCTGTTGTGCCGCGCCGGACTGACCGCAACATAATACTTTTATCCACTGCTGGTGATTTAGGCCAATCACCCACAGGTGTGATCGCGATAAGGTGATCTTCTGCCCATTGATCATGCGAAATCGTGACTTGAATATCGTGCTGTGTGCTGCCGTCCTCTGCCTCATACGTCGCCAATGCTTGGCCTTCTTTATGAAACTGGCTGATCTGCACCAGTACCTTGCCATTACTATCTGTGCTTAATTTCATTCGTCCCACCGCACCAAATGACCCTTGCATGCGGTCAGTAATTCGGATCACGTCACCCGGACGAATGGGATTCTCTGCAAAATAATCCAGCCCTGCACGCCACGTTACCGCGAACAGGCGATCATCACTTTTTTCAAGCAACCATCGCGCATGACGTCGGGCTTGGGATCGGCGGCAACACCCCAGCAAGGCAACCTCTTTTGCGCTATATCCTTGACGGGCCAATACATCACGCCTCATCTCAGCCTCAACCGCGATCGCTCCGCCACGATCAGGGTCCGTAAAACTGACCAACGCATGGCTATATTGTTCACGCTGACCTGTTCCAGCATATACGAATTTGCCATCAATGACATGATCATTGGTGATCCACATCACCGGCATTTGTGGGCGGTCTTGAACAAACCGCAATCGCCCTGCGGACCAAAACATGATGACATGCATTGCGCTGCAAATTTGTTTTATTAATTCTGGTGCAGACACTCGGCGGGCGAGCACTGCATCAAAAAGAAAGCGGGGTTCAACCCCGCCTTGTCCATCATCAACATCTTCATCATTATATTTTGCCAATTCATAAAGATCGAACGCCTCAATCAACCCGGGATCAAGGCCCAACCCCCACGTCTTATCTGTCAGCAGGTCAAAAACAACCCATGCCGGATTATTACTAAAGGCCAATTTAAATTTACCATTCCAGATACCATCATAATGGCGCACCTTTGGGTCATAATTTACTGGCACCCGCACCAACCTGCCTTTGATTGACAATTCCAATTGCGGCAACCGCTGCCCAAACGCTTCTGCATCATATGTCACCGCCAGTGTCGACACACCTTGATACGACAATCGGTCTGCCTTCATCCAACTGATCGCTTTCCAGACCACACGATCCGCCACCTCACTTGTGGTTGATGTGCTGTTAAGTCTTGTGATGCGCACGGCAGGACGCTGTTGGGTATACTGCTGGTTAAAACTGATGCTGATTTGGATTTCAAAAGCTGATGTTTGTTTCTCGGAAATAACACGCTCTGCCCTGAAGGACCATGTGCCATCAGGGTTTCGCGTCTCAAACTTCAACCTGACTTGCGCCCCCACGACACCAATGTCGCTTGACCGCGCTAAGCCTAATGGGAACTGCAGGGTCAGTTTGGCCATATCGCCTGCTTGGGTGTGCTGGTGTGGGCTAACACGGCTATGAGGAAGATCTTTCAGCAGCCTATGCCCAACCGGCTCTGACACCTCAACCGCGTTAAACCCATCATTCATGACGCCTACATCACCACCCACCGCATCATCCTCATCAGAATCGCCATGGCTAAAGCGCCAATTCACACCGCCAATATTCAATGCGTTGCTCGTTGCATCGCCGACCGGAACACCATCTAATTTCAACGATGCCGCGCCTGCCGCCATGCCTTCAACAGGCCCTGCTGAAATGGCATAGAGCAACTTCAGACGCGCCCTTGATCTGATGGTATTTGGGGTATGAAACTGTGTGGGCTGCGCTGCGGATTTACCACTACTGCCGCTGATATCTTGCGTAAATTCACGTGTCATTTTTTGGGACATGCTGTCTCCATTTGCAGGGTTTTTCATAGATGGAATGCGTGCTGCTATCGGATCACATCAACATCAAAAGATGATGAAATAACGACAGGGCGTACAATTCGTGCCTCACCATAGGCCAGCGGAATAGGCGCACCTTGCCCATTCACGTTTGGTACTGGCAGGCTTGATGATGGTAATTGACCTGCTGGTGATACGGCTTGTGGGGCGGTCATTTCCGCAAGCCCCGAAAGCAGCAGCAACCCGCCAGCTCTCCCCAGAAGATTGCTGCCAAAACTTTGAAATGCGCTAGCGGCGGTTGGCCCTAAGTGACCGCCAGCACTGGCAAAACTTTGCCCAACGCCGGCGTTAACGCCCGGCACAAAACTCAACCCGATCAAGGTTAGCCCTAAAATTGCTTTGCCTCGCCCCTTGGCCGACCCAGCAATGACTGGCATCAGGTCCAGCTGTTCAACCTGAAGCGGTGCCTTAAGCCCCATTCCGTGGATGTCAACTGCACCCTTGCCATCTGCCATTTGCCCGCGCAGGTGAAACTTTCCCCGCCGCAATATAGGCTCGATAGCAGGGAAATTTCGCACCAATCCCGTTACCGCCTGCAACGCGTCATAAGCCACCAGATCAATCGGTTTAGCCAGATCGGCAAGGCATCCATGTGGCACGATGCGCACATTCCGCGGTATAGTCATGTCTTCAGGTTCTTGCGTTATCATGGTGTATCCTGTGTCTGGTGGCGCACCCACCTGTCGATAAATTTCATCCAACGTTCTGCAGGCTCTTTTCGGGGCAAGCGTTCATCTTGCGCGCCTTGACCTCCGCCAAGATGGTGCAAAATCAATCCATCCCCCAGCCATATGCCAGCATGGTTGATCACATCTGACCGAACACGCGCTAAAAACACATCACCATATTGGCGCGCCGTATCGGTGGCTGTGTCCACAAAACCTGCAGGGGTCAGCCCAGCCTCATACATATCGTTTGTCTTAGCGCCATCTTTTGAATGCCACCACTCCCATGCGCGGGGAAAATCAGGCAATTCAACCTTCATCTTTTCAGCGTAAAATCCGCGAATAAGGCTGTAACAATCATGCACCCCGTGACGGTATCCTTGGTTCAGGTCAAGTGTGGGCGGCAACCCAAAGGTAAAGACCTCATCATGCAATGTCGGCAGGGCCGCGGTGGCAACCACCGCTATATGCCACGGCACACCGCTTGATGCTTGATGGATCATGTCATCATAAGACGGCCATGCCGGACCACCTGGGTGGCTATGCACAATGGCTGACACATCTTGCCCATTACCGCGCGGCATTAAATCTTCTGCTGCTATGTTAAAATGATGGCAAGGGTCATCAGCACGGTTCAACAAGGGCCAATACACATCGCCCCTAATAACGCCAACGGCTTCTTCAGGCGTTGCCATCGCTGCTATGCGGCGTGCGTGGCGCAATATGTCATCACGCTGCCTCAAGGTTAATATCATGATGTACCTCCAATCCCGGGAAACCCAAGGAAAGGCAGCACATGTTCAAATCGCTTTTTGCAGCCACTTTCCAATTTCAAACTGCATTCATCCTTGGCAGCAGTGGTGGGGGTGCCATCCTCATCAAAACTCATCTTGCCAACATAAGGACAAGTCGCGCCAGTGTA
>CBFIAO010000096.1:0-6444 GCA_965660595.1 Puniceispirillales bacterium (SeqCode)
ATAGGTACCGCGGGAAGTGGGTGGGGCATAAATACATAATTGGGCATAGTGGTCATGGGATAACCTTCGCGTGCGGTGTCAATAAAATCATTTCTGCTAGGGTATATAACCGCAACCATGATGACAATTCCTGATCGTTCTTGCACTGTCATTTTAATCATGCCCTAATAAATTATTGATGATGTTAATGGTGTGAAGATGCGCTGGACTAAAACAGTCACAATGGTTGAAGCCCATGCCGAGGGTGAGGTAGGGCGCGTGGTGACAGGCGGTATCGATAGACTGCCTGGTGGTACCATGTTAGATGCCTTAAACTGGATGAATAACGAAGGTGATGCGTTGCGCCGGTTTTTGGTGCTTGAACCTCGTGGCAGTGCCCAGATGAGTACGGTCCTACAATTACCGCCGCGTCATCCGGATGCAGATGTCGGATTTTTGGTGTTGCAAGGGGATAAAACCCATGCGATGTCTGGCTCAAATACTATCTGTCTCGCCACGGTTTTGCTAGAGACAGGCCAAATTGAAATGCAGGAGCCTGAAACACGTTTTACCTTAGATACGGCATCAGGACTTGTGGATGTTAGCGCGGCATGTACAAATGGTAAATGTCAGTCCGTGACACTTAAACTGGCTGATTGTTATGCTGATAAACTTGACCAAAAAGTCGTTATTCAAGGTTATGGTGCTGTCAGTTTTGACCTTGCCTTTGGCGGTATATTTTATGCCTTAATAGACGTCAGGCAATTTGGCCTTGAAATAGCCCCTGAAAATGCCCGTAAACTTGTCGAAATTGGAAGTGAAATTCATCGACGTATAAATCGTGACTTTGATATAGCACATCCTGACTACCCCGGGCTTGAGGGTTTATCATATGTCATGTTTACTGATTTATTGCATGATGGCACGCTTAAAGGCGCCACCATCATGCCGCCCGGCCGGGTGGACCGTTCACCTTGTGGAACAGGAAATGCAGCACGTTTGGCGGTGATGGCTGCACGTGGTGAGGCTGGCAAAGGTGACATATTCAAGGCAAGATCGATTATTGATTCAAGTTTTACGGTCAGTATCGCGGATATTGCATTTGGTGATGGTTACCCACGTATCACGCCGCAAATTACAGGCCGTGGATGGATTCACGGCATGCATCAAATTGGGGTTGATCCTGATGACCCATATCAGGAAGGTTTTTCTATGACAGATTGCTGGGGCGAAGCACTCGATCTTTTAAATGATTAGTTGAAAAGTAATCACGACACATAAATAAGGAGAAATAAATGATTTTACGTTCATCACCACCATCACCATTTGGTCGTATGGTAAAACTAGCGGCTTATGCCATGGGGCATATGGATGCAATCACCATTGAACAAACCGATACTATGGATGCAAATGACAGTATCCGTGCCCAAAACCCACTTGGGAAAATTCCTGCGTTGATACTTGATGATGGACGCGTCATTTATGATAGCCGTGTGATTATTGACTATTTGAATGAACATGCACGTACCGGCCATGTAATTCCAAGTGAAGGAGAAGCGCGTGTCGATGCCTTGACCAGATGTGCCATGTTCAGCGGTTTGTTGGATGCCGCTATTTTGGTAATTTATGAAACCCGTTTCCGTTCTGAAGATAAACATGTTGCATCATGGGTTGATTATCAACGTGATAAGATCGTTCGTGTGTTGAAAGCTCTTGCTACGATGGCGCCTCGCTATACCAACGCGGCAACCCCTGATATTGGTGAAATCGCGCTTGCGTGTTCGCTTGATTATCTTGATTACCGCAAACAAGTTGAATGGCGTCAATATTGCCCTGAAATGGCGCAATGGATGACTGATTTTGCAACGTCAGTTCCAGGGTATAAATCAACACTGCCAGATGATATTGACCCTGCGCCGTGGCGTTAATTTATTAAGCTATGCCCCTTAACCTTATGGTTAAGGGGTGATCCTTTTTAAACAAAACTTGTTCTTTTTTGGTGATTAATCCGCATTTTGCTTTTTGGTATGTCTGATGTTTTTGGAGCGTAATATGACCACGGCGAAAGACTTGTTAAGCCAAATAGATGACATCGATATGGGTTTTACTGGAGATGTCAAACATGTTGAAAAAGGACGTTGGATTGTCGGCAATGAAGATAATTTTCCCATCCAAATAGAACTTCTTGAACAAAAAAATCGTTTTATTATTTATGGCACTGGCGTGCGCGAAACAGGGGCGGCCGTGTTATCTTCAATTATGGCAACCCAGTTTCTTGAGCATCTTAGTGGTCATTCACTTGGTAATTATGGTATTTGTCCAGGGCCAGTTACGTTAACAGTCTATCAAATCATTCAAATTAAATCTGGATATAACCTTGAACGCTTAGGCGCAGAAATTGTTTGTCATCGTATGTTGACAGAATGTTTTTTGGAAGCTGACTTTGACCCTGATGATTGCTGGCCAAAAACAGTCCAAGATCTTGAAGATATTAGTCCAACAATCCCGTTTCATCATTAGTTATAAATCTGTCTAAGGGGTGGTTTTTTCTGCGTTAACTGCTTACATAAGAAGAGTTAACAAAAAGGAATTCCTTATGGCTTCTTATGATTTTGATCTGATCACTATTGGTGCAGGTTCCGGCGGTGTCCGTGCAAGCCGTATAGCAGCGGGACATGGTGCACGAGTTGCAGTTATCGAAGAAGATCGTCCGGGTGGTACATGTGTGCTTAGAGGATGTGTGCCTAAGAAGCTGCTCGTTTACGGTGCATCCTTTGCTTCAGAACTTGAAGACGCGATGGGTTTTGGCTGGGATGAGGTTGATCCTGCCCATAATTGGGGGCAGCTTATTGCAACAAAAAACACCGAACTTGATCGCCTTGCAGGTATTTATGTCTCGCTCTTAGAAAACGCAGGCGTAACATTAATGGAGGGCCGTGGGCGCATTACCGGTCCACATTCAGTTGAAGTTAACGGCAAAACTTATACCGCAGAACGCATTCTTATTGCGGTTGGTGGGTGGCCATCATTACCTGATATACTGGGTCTAAAAGAATACGCTATTACCTCAAATGAAGCACTTGATCTGCGCCACCGTCCTGACCGTGTGGTTGTTTTTGGAAGTGGATATATTGCTGTTGAATTTGCAGGCATCTTCAATGGATTTGGCGCGGAAACGCATCTTGTTTACCGCGCTGAATTACCGCTTCGTGGTTTTGATAATGATGTTCGATCTGCCTTTGCCGTCGCGGCGGAAGATCGCGGCATCCATATGCATAGTGGCGTCACTATTACATCTGTTGCCAAAGGTGAAGACGGCGAGAAATTAATCACGTTATCGGATGGGAATGTTATCACGGCAGATTGTGTGATGGCGGCAACTGGACGTGCACCAATGACTGCAGACCTTGGCCTTGAAAACGTTGATGTAGGTCTGCGCCCCAATGGCGCTATTATTGTTAATGAAGAAAGCCAAACTAATGTTCCATCCATATATGCTATTGGTGATGTCACGGATCGCGTTAATTTGACGCCCGTTGCTATTGCTGAAGGTCATGCATTTGCAGATAGTTGTTATGGTGATGCTCCACGCGTGGTTGATCATTCGAATATTGCATCTGCGGTATTTTCAATGCCGCCAATAGGTAGTGTTGGTCTTTCCGAAGAAGATGCGATTGCAACAGGTATTACCCCGCAAGTTTTTCAGGCATCTTTTCGTGCCATGAAAAACACAGTTTCTGGACGCCCTGAAAAAACACTAATGAAGCTGATTGTTGATCCCAACACAGATATTGTGTTGGGGGCACACATGATGGGGCCAGATGCTCCAGAAATCATTCAAGGGATTGCAATTGCGGTGAAGGCGGGTGCAACGAAATCAGATTTTGATGCAACGGTTGGGATACATCCAACTGCTGCCGAAGAGTTTGTTACTATGCGAACACCGCGTGGATAATCTTATTCATACGAATAATCTTGTCATTGCAATGTCATCATAAAAGCTGATAATGCTAGGCGATAATTAGAACTTTAAAGGATCATCATATGTCGTGGTCATCATCATCTTGGCGTCAACATCCCATTGTGCAGGTTCCTGACTACCCTGATGCATCTAAATTAAATATTATTGAAGGTGAGCTTTCAAAACTGCCTCCACTTGTTTTTGCGGGTGAAGTCCAATCATTACGTTCAAAGCTTAGCGATGTGGCAGAGGGACGTGCTTTCTTGCTGCAAGGTGGTGATTGCGCTGAAAGCTTTGAGGAATTTTCAGCTGACTATATTCGCGATACATTCAAAGTGTTTATGCAAATGGCTGTTGCGCTTACGTTTGGCGCATCTATGCCAGTCGTCAAAGTTGCACGTATGGCAGGTCAATTTGCTAAGCCTCGCTCAGCACCTACTGAGGTGATTGACGGTGTTGAATTGCCATCATACCGCGGAGACATGGTCAATGGGAATGCATTTACCCCAGAAGATCGTATCCCTGATCCAGAACGATTGAAGAAAGTATATCATCAGTCTTCAGCCACCTTGAACTTGATCCGTGCATTTGCATCTGGTGGTCTAGCAGATCTTGAACGTGTTCATTCATGGACATTGAATTTCATCAAAGATAGTGATCAGGCCTCTCGTTATGAAGAGTTGGCGGCGCGCATTGATGAATGCTTGAATTTCATGAAGGCATGCGGTGTCACAAGTCAGTCTAGTGCTAATCTCCGGGAAACTGAACTTTATACAAGTCATGAAGCATTATTGTTGAATTATGAAGAAGCATTTACACGCATTGACACGTTGACCGAAGAAGGCAAGCCATTCAGTACATCTGCACATATGTTATGGATTGGTGATCGCACGCGTCAGATTGACGGTGCTCATGTTGAATATATGTCTGGTATCAATAATCCTATCGGCATGAAATGTGGCCCAAGCCTTGATCCAGATGAGTTAATTCGTCTGATTGATAAGCTTAACCCAGAAAATATTTCTGGCCGTTTGACATTAATCAGTCGTATGGGTGCTGGCCAAGTCCGTGAAGGACTGAAGCCGTTACTCGATAAAGTGCATGCAGAGGGGCGGAATGTCGTGTGGTGCTGTGACCCTATGCATGGCAATACTGTAAAAGCATCATCAGGTTATAAGACACGTCACGTGGATGATGTGATGGAAGAAGTGCGTGGGTTCTTTGAGGCTCATGATGTTGCGGGTACGATCCCTGGCGGTGTTCATTTTGAAATGACTGGATCAAATGTAACAGAATGTGTTGGCGGTGATATTCGACAGGTTACAGAAGAAGACCTATCTGACCGTTATCATACATTCTGTGATCCTCGTTTGAATGCTAACCAATCGCTTGAGTTGGCGTTTCTTGTTGCTGACTTGATGAAAAAACGTCGCGATGCATAACTCCGCATTACGCCGTTAGGATACGATAGGAACTGAAGATGTCATCTTCACCCTCGGATAAATTAATGGGCATGGGGCCTTCACCAGAAGTCCAGCCATCGCTTACGGATAGTTATTTCCTTCGCACTAAGGCTGTCGTATCGCGCAATGGTGATGCCGATGTGACTTATGCCATATTTATGCGGCGTCCGGTGCTTTCTGCACCGGCACTTGCGTTGAAATGGCTTGAACAAATGCTAGCCCATCGTAAAGTGGATTATCAGATTGATCTTCGCCACCCGGAAGGCCAATGGGTAGGGGCAGGTGATCCTATTCTATATATTTCAGGTAAGCTGTCTGACCTTGTTGATTTAGAGACAATCTTTTTGCAACGCATAGGCGCTGCATCAGTCGCAGCATATAATGCCCATGCCATGTGCTCGTCTTTACCTAATGTTGCCTTTCTTGCAATGGATGCCCGGCATTGTGCTGGAACAGACATGGCTGAATTGATGGCATATGGGGCAAGTGTTGGCTCACGAATGGCATCTGAAAAGTCAGGTGCAAAAGGTTTTGTTGGATGTGCTACCGACTATACTGCGCCATATTTTGGCACTGACAAAGGTCGCGGAACTATGCCGCATGCGCTTATCGGCTATGCGGGGTCGACGGTGAAAGCCGCGCAAATTTATGATGAAACCTTTCCAGATGAACCGTTGACCGTGCTGACAGATTATTTCGGAGCAGAAATTACTGATGGATTGAACGTGGCGCGCGCATTTCCAGAACGCGTTAAGAATGGGTCACTATCTTTGCGCATTGACACTCATGGCGGGCGCTATATGGAAGGACTTGATGTCCAGCAATCCTATGCAGTGCTGGAACGCAACGCGGCTGATGCCATCCGCGGTTATCGTCAAGATAATGAATTAAAGCATTTGATCGGCACTGGCGTCTCAGCGGCTGCCACTTGGTTTCTACGTGAACAACTTGATGAAAACGGTTTTGAAAATGTTAAAATTGTTTGTTCAAGCGGTTTTGGACCTGAAAAATGCCGCGTGTTTGCGTTGGCAGGTGCACCGG
>CBFIAO010000097.1:0-6401 GCA_965660595.1 Puniceispirillales bacterium (SeqCode)
GAATTGACAGTTGGCATATATGCCTGTGTTTCCATGGAGAATATTTATGAAGTCCACCTTTAAAGTTATCGTGGCTGCATCAGTTATCGGGCTTTCAAGCATGACCGCAATGGTGGCATTCACGGTTAGTGAATATGGATCAGGTCAATATAGTGATGGGTCAAGTGTTGGCGATATTATCAGTAACTTTCTGGGCGGTGATGGTGTTGAAACAATTAGCCTTAGTGACCTGTCTAGCCTGGCTACGGCATTAGGAAGTGCGAATAGCTTTGATTATGCATCAAACCCAAGCCTTGCCCTGTTTGATGCCGATAATGATGGCATGATCAGTGAACAGGAATTTGTCGATATCCTTGACGGGATGGCAGATATCACAAGTGTTGATACATCAGGTTCAGGCAAATATGCACAGGCCTATGCCACGGAACTTGCGGCCATGTCTGCACCAGTGACAATAGCGCAAATCCAGGCCGCAATCACTGCAGGGAACAGTTATTCAGTGGATGCGCCTGATATTTTAATCAGCAGCTTAACGTTTAACGGCACTGATGCATCACATAGTGGTGGGCTGGGTATTCAAGATGGATTTAACAATACCATTAGCGGCGGTACTGGCAATTGTACCATGTCAGTGACGGCAACCCACGCAACAGATACCGATGCAGATGACCATTTTGAGGTTAGTTCATCAGGTAATTTGGTGCTGGCGTCAGGCGTGGATATTGAGGATTTGGAACCGGGCACCTATACGGTTTCGGTGACGGCAACTGATAGTAATAGTTCGACATACGGGCTGTCCAAGACGCAGGATGTATCCTTGACCGTTTCAAACGAAAAAGGATGTATTATTAATAACGGCATCACCAGCAGCAACTTTTCTGCAGGAAGCGGTAATATTACAGGCGCGACTGTTACCATCAGCGGTGATCATAATGTTAATGATAAATTGTTTGTCCGAACATCGACCAGCGTTTCAACTGATAACTCCACCAACGATGTGACTTATAGCAGCTTTGGTGTTGGCGGGGTTAGCGGCGTTTATGATAAAAGCGCAGGACAGCTGGTATTTTCTGGCACGACATCACTGGCCAACTGGATTTCTATTTTTAAGAAGGTTGGATATATCTATGATGATAATGGATCAAGCGGTGCGACCCGGTCGTTGATATTCTCACTTTCTGATAATATTCCATATAACCATAGTGATGGTAATGCGCATTTCTATAAATTCATGAGCGGTAATAAAACATTTGCGGCCGCATTGACCGATGCTAATAACTCCACCCTATTTGGCTTGCAAGGATATTTGGCGACCGTCACCAGCCAAGCTGAACAAACCTATATCGAGCCAAAAATTGGCGGCCAAGGCTGGATTGGGGCATGTGACCGATTGGGCGATAGCACGATTAGTGGCTATTGCGGGCTGACCACGGCTGAGGTGAATAGCCTAACGCTTAAATCCAGCTGGGCTGCGTCTAACGGCGACTATTCCATTGGTGATGGTGAAGGTTATTGGTATTGGGTGTCTGGCCCTGAACGGCTGGATTACATGGGGCGTGATACCGGCAATAAAAGTAACAACTGCCGCCAGCGTACTTATACGCGAGGGGCGGATGGTTTTGACACCGCAAGTGCCGCGCAAACCTATAAGAACTTCAAAAGTGGTGAGCCAAACAACTATTTGGTGTCAAATTGTTCGGTCGATGATGGCGGTGAGAACATGCTGCATTTCTATTCAGATGGAAAATGGAATGATTACAGCAATAATTCCAGTTCTATTCAGGGGTATTTGATCGAATATGGCGGCATGTCTGGTGATCCGTCCGTTGATCTGACGGAAGACAAAACCTATACGATTGCGACAGAAGGCCAGTATTGCGCCCATCAATAACGAGATTGCATCTTAAAGAAAAAGCCTGAACATCACGTTCAGGCTTTTTTAATGGCGATCCCGGCAGGACTCGAACCTGCAACCTGCTGCTTAGAAGGCAGCTGCTCTATCCAGTTGAGCTACGGAACCGTAACGATATTTATAACGGTAACAAGGCAGTTTTTCCAGATTAGATTGCCTAAAGGATTAATGAGTCCATGCTTGGCGGCGGCCAGCGGCAAAGTTATCCGCATAGCCGCGAAATTTAGTGCGGCGGCTGCCGGTTTTAATGACGTGATAGTCAAAACCGTATTTGTCAGCATATGCGATAGCGTCATCCTTTGATGGGAAGGCCATTCGGATAGTGCGCGTGGTGTCAGATGAAGACTGCCAGCCCATCAAGCGGTCTGGGGTGGCGCGGTCATGACGAGGAAATTCAAGCAACCAGCTTTCAGACTTATTACGTCCAGATTGCCCCGATTGCCCCGATTGCATAGCAGATTTTGCCGGCTGATAAATACGTACGCGCATAAGTGATGCCCCTAAATAAGACCAGATACATGGTGTTTTTGTTGTACATCATCACGCCTGATGAAATCAACCCAATCTGGCAAGCGCAATACCGAAAACAATTGTGACGGCGGCAAACATTTTACCCAGCGTTAACTTTTCTTTGCGGATGATGATGCCCAATAGCAATGCCCAACAGCAATCAAATGAAGTTGCGATAGCAAATGTTATGAAGATGGGGGGAAATAAATGGTCGGAGTGGAGAGATTCGAACTCCCGACCCTCTGGTCCCAAACCAGATGCGCTACCAGGCTGCGCTACACTCCGACTAGGGATTATTTAGCTATTGTCGCGCCGTTAATCAACCATCAATTTCATCAAAATGTAATTTTATTCATTAAGGGCGAGCGGCAGGTGCAATCGCGTGCCTGATGTTATGCCCAAGGTTGCGGCGTGGCCTGCGTTAATTTCAAGCACATATTGGGCTGGTGATGATGATTTAAGGCTGTCTAGGCTGAAGGGCGTGGTGCCGGCATGGTGGTTGATATAACGCCCCTGCCCGTCAAAATAGATGATATCGAGGGAAAGCGGCGTATTTTTCATCCAGAATGATAAGGGACGTTCATGATTAAACACAAATAACATGCCATGATTAAGCGGCATTTCAACACGCCCCATCAATCCTTGATGGCGGGATGCATGAGTGTCCGCAATTTCCGCCGAAAGGTGATGCACGCCAGATGAGGTGCTGACCGTGATGTTGGTAATCTTGTCTCGGTTATGTTGCGCATGGGCAATCCCTGCCATGAACATGACCGCAATGAAGGTGCAGAAAAGGCGTTTATGCCAGCGCCACATAAATGACCCCCAAGATCATGGCCAAGAGCGTGACTTGCACAAAAGCAGCTGGCCCCGGAATAACCGGACCTGACAGCGGATGGTCAGCCATTTTAGTAGCCGTGCGTGCAATACCTTGGCCCATCCGCGTAAGAAGGGTAAACCCGCCCTGCCCGAGCTTGAGGCCTTGATTGATGATCGGCCCAATAAGCGCAGGACCAAGACGGCGGTAAAGCCAGTCCGCGTTCAATAGGACTGACGGTATATTTTTCGGGTACATGTTTAGTTTTATCATGAGGCCAACCCCAAGGGCGGTGAAGACGATAAGCTGGACCTGGCTTAGGATGCCGCTGGCATAATAGATTTTGGCCGATGCAGCATAGGGCAAGATATCAATTAAAAGCGGCGGATATACGCCGATCACGATACATGCGGCCGCAGCAATCCCCATCCCTGCCAACATCGAAAATGGCGGGTCTTTTGGTGGGTCTTGAGATTGATAGCCTTGATCCGAGCCAAAGAAGACGGTGTATGGCAAGCGAATGGCCGTGTGCATGATGGTTGCAACAGAACCAAGCAACAGCATGAGGTAGACCATATTTAACCCAGGTGAAGCGGCCGCTTTCATAATGTAGGATTTGGCCACAAAGCCAGACATAAGCGGCATAGCAGCGATTGACATAGCGCCAATTAAGGTAAAGGCCAAGGTCAACGGCATGGCTTTGTATAAGCTGCCAAGGCGAGATGCGTCTGTCGTGCCAAGACGATAAAGAACACCGCCCATCGCCATGAATAACAGGGCTTTGTATAGCACTGACACAAATGCATGCGCCACCGCGCCATTAAGCGCAAGTTCAGTGCCTATCCCGATAGCAACCACCATAAAACCAAGCTGATTATTTAGGCTATAGGCCAAGACACGTCGCATATCCTGTTCGGCCAGTGCAAAGACTGCCGGCAAAATGGCCATGACTGAACCAATCCAGATGAGGTGTTCAGTGCCTGCAAAGCCGCGGGCTAAGGCATAGATCGCCATCTTTGTGGTGAAGGCCGATAATACAACTGTTCCTGTGATAGTGGCCTCTGGATAGGCATCTTGAAGCCAGCCGTTTAATAATGGGAAGGCAGCTTTGATCCCAAACGCGAGAAAGAGTAACCATGTCCCCATTGACCCAAGCGTCATGGCATCAAAGGCAAGTGATCCGCTTTCGCGCCATATGAAGGCTGCGCCTGCAAGCAATAAGACACCAGAGGCAACCTGAACCAACAGATAACGCACCGCGGCCGCATTGCCGCGCGCAGTGCCAGCGGCAAAGATCAAGAATACTGAGGTAACGGCGGTTAATTCCCACCAGATGAATAATGAGATTAAGTCACCGGCATGAATTGCCGCGATCGCTGCACCGCCATAGGCAAGGCCATTTGCCGGCCCCATGATGGTTTTATCCATCCAGCCATAAATAACAGTGATGGCCGCCGCGATATGAAAAACAACCGCAAATGGTAAGGTTAGGTTATCCACACGGTGAAGCACCAAGGTTTGACCAAAGAGTTCATACTGCCAATGCACCCCTGCCCCGGCGGTTAACCCAACAGCAGAACATGCGATCAAGCCAAGCATAAAGACTTGGCGCGCATGATGAGGGATAAAAGGAACAGCCAGTGCCCCAAATACCATGACCATGCCAGGTATCATCAAAAAGGTAGTGATATCAGTCATCATGCCCACCTTTCGTGTTGTTTTTAGTGTCAGGACGGTCGTAATAGTCGATCTTTCGAGTCAGCACGGCCTTTACCCCATGGGTTAGCCCGATGACCACCACCACGCCAATCAACGCAAATAACGCTGGAAATAGCGGGATATTTTCAATATCTATCTTGCCGTGGCGATGAAGAATAAATTCAAGCACCACCAACATCGCCGCAATGCCCATGAATATACGCAGCAGGTTGCCCATCATCATTTCCATGTGAAGGCCTTTTAACTTAGCGTTGTAGTTAGGCTTATTCATGGCGTCACCATCATTTGCGTGAATGGGGTTAACATATCAACGGTGAAGAACAAGACGACGCTAAGGATAGCGGTTATTACCGGCGGTAGAATGGTCAATCGGTAGTTATCAATCTTGATGGCGGTATTGATCGGGCGGAAAAAGCCACGCCAGACAGGTTCAAGCAGATAATAGACATTCATTAGTGACGAGACCGACAACACCGCAACCATGATCGGCATTGCAGCATCAACTGCACCGACCATCAGCAAGAATTTAGACCAACTGCCGCCAAGCGGCGGGATGCCGATAATAGATAACGCACCTAAGAAATACGCCGCAAACACCCAAGGCATGCGTGGGCCAAGCCCATCAAGCTGAGAGACTTTGTTGAGGTGAGCATTGACATAAATCGCACCTGCACAGAAGAACAGTGTGATCTTAGCACTCGCGTGCATGACGATATGAAGGGCTGCACCTTCGATTGCAGCGGCAGTCGCCAAGGCAGCACCAAGCACAATATAAGATAGCTGGCTGATGGTAGAATACGCCAAACGAGCCTTGATATCGTCTTTGGTTATGGCCACCACAGAAGATGCCAAAATCGTAAAGCCTGCGACATAGGCAAGCCAGCGTGATGCCCCTGTCATGGTCAGAAAATCAATACCAAAGATATAGACCACCACCATTAACATTGTGAAGACACCAGCTTTCACCACCGCCACGGCATGCAGTAAGGCAGACACAGGTGTTGGCGCAACCATGGCGGTTGGCAACCAGCGGTGAATAGGCATGAGGGCAGCCTTGCCAATACCATAGGCAAATAGCGCCAGTAAAAACGGTGCATATTGCGGGTCAATATACCCTTGAAGGATGCCGCCTGGGGTAAAGTCTAGCGTGCCTGTGACCGTCCAGACCCAAATGATAGCTGGTAGCAGCAGGATAATGGATGTCCCGACCAATATGCCCATGTAAATCCGGCCAGCGGCGATGGCTTCTTTTGTTTCTTTATGGATCACCAACGGATAGGTGGAAAAGGTCAGGATTTCATAAAAAATGAATAACGTTAAAAGATTACCAGACCACGCAATAGCCATCGCCGCATGCACCGCCACCGCATAACAGATCGCAAAGCGTGTTTGATGCTTTTCATGATTGCCGCGCATATAACCAACGGTATAGAGCGCCGCAAG
>CBFIAO010000098.1:0-6384 GCA_965660595.1 Puniceispirillales bacterium (SeqCode)
GGGGGCGGTGGGCATGGCCTGAGCACAGCCTATTACCTGTCAAAAGTATATGGCTTTACTAATATTGCCGTGATTGAAAAAGGTTGGCTGGGATCTGGTAATATCGGCCGTAACACCACCATCATCAGGTCAAATTACCTACTGGACGGCAATGAGCCATTTTATGAAATGTCGCTCAAGCTATGGGAAGGCTTGGAACAAGATTTTAACTATAACGCGATGGTGTCACAGCGCGGGGTGCTGAACCTTTATCATTCAGACAGCCAGCGTGACGCCTATGCCCGCCGTGGCAATGCGATGATCCTTCATGGTGCGGATGCAGAATTGCTGGACCAAGATGGTGTGCGCGCGCTTTACCCTAATTTGAATTTTGACAATGCACGCTTTCCTATTATGGGCGGGTTATTGCAGCGGCGGGGCGGATCCGTGCGCCATGATGCGGTCGCGTGGGGTTATGCCCGAGGGGCTGACCAACATGGCGTCGATATTATCCAAAATTGTGAAGTCACCGGATTTGTCATCAAGAATGGTGTGTGCAGCGGCGTAGAGACCACCAAAGGCACAATCATGGCAAAGAAAGTTGGCGTTGCGGCCGCTGGCTCAACATCACGCGTGATGGAAAAGGCAGGCCTGCGGCTACCTATTGAAAGCCATATCTTACAGGCGTTTGTTTCAGAAGGGTTGAAGCCGATTATCCCCGGCGTTGTGACATATGGTATGGGGCATTTCTACCTGAGCCAGTCTGATAAGGGTGGCTTAGTTTTTGGCGGTGATCTTGATGCCTATAACTCTTACGCACAGCGCGGCAATCTGCCGATGGTCGAGCATGTCTGTGAAGGCGGCATGTCGATGATCCCTGCCATTGGCAAAGCCAAAATCCTGCGCATGTGGGGCGGTATTATGGATATGTCCATGGATGGATCACCCTTTATAGATAAGACGTCAATTGATGGGTTATACCTGAATGCAGGCTGGTGCTATGGCGGCTTCAAAGCAACGCCGGCATCAGGGTATTGTTTTGCGCATTTGCTGGCGACTGGCGACATGCACGAAAACGCAACCGCGTTCCGATTGGACCGTTTCCGTAGCGGCAATGTTATTGATGAGTTGGGCAACGGTGCCCAGCCTAACCTGCACTAAAGGGGCCGGCGATGATTATCAACCATCCATTATTAGGTCCACGTGATGCAGGTGAATTCACGTATTTAGGTGATGTGTCTATCTTGATGCGCCCAGACGGATATGTTGGCGATGCGTCCGATGCCGCCATGACCGAGATGCATGATTATGTCCATTTGCGGGATAACCCGGCAGGGATACATCGTGAGCTTTGGTACCATGAGCAAGGTGACCGATCATGGTTGGTGGTCACACGTGATACCGTAAGCCATGAGATTGTAAATGTTGAACTGGCGCGTGATGTAAAACGTCGCGAAGGGGGCCAATAATGGCAATAGGTTATCGTTTAGACCCGCGCCGCGGTGCACGTCAACTGATCAACAGAAACACCCCTCTTGATTTTACCTTTAACGGCACGTCACTTGGCGGTTTTGAAGGTGATACGGTGGCGTCTGCATTGCTGGCTAATGGACGGCATTTGGTAGGGCGCAGCTTTAAATACCATCGCCCACGCGGGATCATGTCATCCGGTGCAGAAGAACCCAATGCATTGCTGACCATCGGAGAAGGTGATGCGCAGGACCCGAATACCCGCGCCACCGTGGCCGAACTTTATGATGGCCTGATTGCAAAAAGCCAAAACCATGTCGGGCCTCTTGGGTTTGATGTCATGGCGATCAATGACCTGTTATCATCATTCCTGACGGCAGGATTTTATTACAAAACATTCATGTGGCCTGCGGCGTTTTGGGAAAAGGTTTATGAGCCGATCATCAGGCAAGCAGCTGGACTTGGTGCATTATCAGGTGGAGATGACCCGAGCAGTTATGACAAAGGTTATTTGCATTGTGATCTGTTGGTCATAGGTGGCGGCGCTGCTGGATTAATGGCTGCATTAACCGCAGGCCGTTCAGGCTTGCGCGTTATTATCGCGGATGAAGATTTTATCATGGGTGGGCGACTCAATGATGAAAATGATGTAATTGACGGTGAAGCATCTGCCGCTTGGGCCGCAGCAGCAACTGCAGAATTAATAGATATGCCAAATGTGCGTGTGATGACACGGACAACCATTTTTGGCGCTTTTGACCACGGTATTTATGGTGCTGTTGAACGGGTGAGCGAACATCTGGCCGATAGTGGGCGTGCCCCACGTCAGGTCATGTATAGGATTTATTCCAAGCAAGCCATTTTAGCGGCAGGGTCCATCGAACGCCCTATCGCCTTTGCTGATAATGACCGACCTGGCATTATGCTGGCAGGCGGGGTGCGCAGTTACCTGAACCGTTATGACGTTACCGCAGGTCATCATGTGACGGTCTTTACCAATAATAATGATGGCTGGCGCACCGCCGAAGATATGGTCAAGCGCGGCGTAGATGTGGCGGCGATTATTGACACACGTGATGCACCAAATATGACCGCACCAAAAGGGGTGCGTGTGATCACTGGCGCAGGTATTGCAAGCACCAAAGGCCGTCTTCGTGTCCGTAGCGTAACCACCACCACCGGTGAAACGTTCGCGACTGATGCGATTGCGGTATCAGGCGGTTGGTCACCAACCGTGCATTTGACGTGCCACCATCGCGGTCGTCCTGAATGGAATGCTGATATTGCCGGGTTTGTGCCCGCAGGAGAAATACCGCCCGGGATGCGGATTGTTGGCGCCGCCAATGGTCATATGATGTTGAGTGAGGCGCTAAAGACAGGCCAAGACGCCGCCATTGAAGCAGCAAAGGATATCGGCAAAAGCATTAAAGCTGCGGCACTACCAGCAGCAGATGACCGTAACTTTGGGATTGAAGCCAAATGGCATATTGGCACGGATGCGCTGACGCGAGGTAAAGCACGCGCATGGGTGGATTTCCAGAACGATGTGACCACCAAAGATATTAAGCTGGCCCAACAAGAGGGGTTTGAAGCGGTCGAGCATATGAAGCGCTACACCACCTTGGGGATGGCAACAGACCAAGGTAAGACGGCAAATATTCCCGGGCTTGCCGTCATGGCAGAAATTACCGGTAAATCAATTCCAGAAGTTGGAACAACGATTTTCCGCCCACCTTATACGCCAGTGCCCATTGCATCATTTGTGGGACGTGCACGCGGCACAGATTACCGCCCCGCCCGACTGCCTGCATCACATGAATGGGCCAAAGAACAAGGTGCTGTTTTTGTGGAAGCCGGTGCGTGGATGCGTGCCCAATGGTTCCCGCAAAAAGGTGAACAACATTGGCTGGAGAGCGTAAACCGTGAAGTGGTTGCCACGCGCAGTGATGTTGGGATTTGTGACGTATCCACACTGGGCAAAATCGACATCAAAGGGCGTGATGCCGGTGAATTTGTGAACCGCGTTTATGCCAATGGATTTGCTAAATTGCCCGTCGGTAAAACACGTTATGGGTTGATGTTGCGTGAAGACGGTTTTGTGATGGATGATGGCACCACCGCGCGCCTGGCAGATGATCATTATGTCATGACCACCACCACCGCGAATGCCGGATTGGTCTATCGCCACCTTGAATTATATCGCCAAGGGGTGTGGCCTGATTTGGATGTGTCTATTATTTCGACAACTGACCAATACGCACAATTTGCCGTGGCAGGACCAAAGTCCCGACGTTTGTTGGAACGTCTGGTTGATCGGTTTGATTTGTCTAATGATGCATTTCCGTTTATGGCAGCCGCTGAATTGACCGTTTGTGACGGAATTCCAGCACGCCTGTTCCGCATTTCATTTTCCGGTGAGCTGGCCTATGAGTTGGCTGTGCCTGCACGTTATGGTGATGCGTTAGCACGTGTCTTGATGCAAGCTGGCGAAGATTTGGGCGTAACGCCTTATGGCCTGGAAGCACTTAATGTCATGCGTATTGAAAAAGGCCATGCGACGGCAAATGAATTGAACGGCCAGACATCTGCCCACCATTTAGGGTTGGGGCGCATGGTGTCCAACAGCAAAGATTTCATCGGCAGCGTCATGGCACAGCGAGAAGCGTTAACGCGCCCCGACGGATTGCGGTTGGTGGGGCTTAAGCCGATTAAGCCAAGTGATAACTTAACCGCAGGCGCACATTTCTTAGCATTAGGTGCGCCAGCACGGGCCGCCAATGACCAAGGGTATATGACGTCGGTCGCATATTCACCTATCTTATCATCCAGTATTGGGCTGGGGTTTGTAAAAGATGGCGCCAATCGCATGGGTGAAATATTGCGGGCAGCAGATTTTGTGCGCGGTACGGATATTGAGGTTGAGATCACTTCATCGCATTTTGTTGACCCTAAGGGGGAACGGCTTCATGACTAAATTTACGTTGCACGAAACACCTGCGTTTGGCGGGGTTAATATTGATGCTGACGGAGCAAGCCTGACCGAAGTTACTGGCATGGCTATTATGTCGGTAACAATACGCACCGATGGCGCACGCGGTTTTAAAACAGCATTTAAAAAAATGTTCGGCGCTGTATATCCTTCTGCACGTGAAAGCCTGATGGCCGGCAAGACCATGATCGTGCCGTCAGCGATTGATCAGGTGTTTATTATTGAGAAAACAGACCCCAAAAAGCTGGAAGAAAAACTGATTAACGGATTGGGTACGCACGCCACCATCACCGACCAAACTGATGGATGGGGTATCTTGACCCTTGCGGGGCCAAAGGCCATTACCACCATGGAACGTGTCAGTCAGGTCGATATGGATTTGTCAGTATTTCCTGTTGGCGCGGTGGCCCGCACCGTGCTGGAACATGTTGGGGCAATTGTTATGCGTGAAAAGGCAACACGCGGTGAAGACCACCGCTTTATGTTATTGAGCCAGCGTTCATCAGCGGCATCATTTCTGCACAGCATCACCGGCACCACACCGTTTGCATATTAAGGTGTAATCCCGCACCCCCGATTAAGCCTATAGCAGCTTTTCAATAGCTTCCTTAACCTTTGAAGAGGTTGGGGTCGTGGTCGTGGTGAACCAGTTTACCAACTGGCCGTCACGGTCAATCAGGTATTTATGAAAATTCCAGCGCGGCTTGGCCAATTGCCCAAGTTCATCCGCAGCCCATTGGTAAAACGGATGGCCGGCTTTACCTTTGATGCTAATTTTATCCGTAATGGGAAAGGTCGTGTTGAAGTTAACTTCACAAAACTGAGCGATTTGTTCACCGGCTAGTGGTTCTTGGCCGCCAAAGTCATTGCTGGGGGCGGCGATGACCACAAGACCTTGGTCCTGATACATCTCATACAATGCTTGCATGCCGTCATATTGGTCGGTGAAGCCACATTTGGATGCAGTGTTCACCACCATGATGACATTGCCTTGATAGGCCGCAAGGTCAAGGGTTGAACCGTCAACATTTGGGAACGTGAAATCATAAGCCGTGGTTGCGATAGCCGCTTTGGCAGTACCAAACATGAGCAATATTACCTTTAGAATAATCAAAAATTTTGAGGGCATGAACTTACCTTGAAACACGAATTTAATGTGGTTGCGTCAGCTGTCAGTTCAAGTCATGTGGCGTGATTATTTTTTAGAGCCATTATCATCATGCCAGCCCAAATATGCAGGCAGGTCACTGATGGACGTCACGACTGGAATCTCAAGAGCGGCGGCATCACTGCTTTGAGGGGCAAGGTCAGGGATCTGCACCACCTTGGCGCCTGATTGATATGCCGCCATGACACCATTATTTGAATCTTCTAGGGCCAGACAATCACTTGCCGTCACGCCAAGCATATCTGCCGCTTTAAGGTAGATGTCAGGATGAGGTTTACCGTTGGTGACCTGATCACCGCCGATCACGATATCAAAAAATTCGATCAACCCAGCGCGGGTTAAAAAATCGTTCGCCTTATCAGTTTGGCTGGACGTCACCACCGCCATCGCCATTCCGCGTGCCCTGCACATGCGAAGGAAAGACGGCACACCCTGTTTTACTGGCACATGATTTGCCAGCATGCTGAGGTAGCTGTCCATCCAATCTTGGTTAAACTGATGGGCGGAAATATGAGGCGGCAACACCGTGTTAAATATTTCAAAATGTGACGCTTTGTTTAACCCGATTAAGCGCGGAAAAATTTCATCAGCGTTGGGAATGTTATGAGCACGAGTGACGTCATCAAAACTGATTTTAGAGAGCTGTTCGGTATCAAGGAGTAGGCCATCCATGTCACTAAGCAGAGCCGATGGGGTCATGCCGTTTTCAAAATGAAATAATGGAGATGCTGGCGTCATTATATTGTGTTGTTATCCATTAGGGATCGCATGATCAAGT
>CBFIAO010000099.1:0-6375 GCA_965660595.1 Puniceispirillales bacterium (SeqCode)
GCCTCATGCGGTATTGGCTGAGGATCAAGCATCAGCAGCCTTATATCGGCGGATGGGATATCATCATGTGATAACCATGACACATCCGCCACGTTTGAGGGGGCCGTTTGCAACATCAATAACATTGGCGGCTGATCGTGCTGGCCTGCCACATCTGGTTGCTACTGGGTTACATGACAGCGAGGTGGTCATCGCCATGATGTCCCCAGTGATGGCGCAAGACCCATCACAAGATTACCTGATCAAATTCCACCCTAAAGCCATGATTTCAGAAGCGATCGTCGCTATGTTGCCTGATAATTGCCGTATCGTTGACGCACCTGTAGCAGCATTGTTTGAAGAGGTGGAAAAAGTTTATGTCACGTATAGCTCAGTTGGCCAAGAGGCTGTAGATGCCGGGCTTGACGTCTATTACCTTGATATCCCCGGACGGGTCAGCGAACGCCCAGAAATAGAGCCCCCTAAAACAGAAGTCACAGGAGCAAGGTAAGGCATGAGTAAGGGCTATAGATCAGCAGAAATGAGCACACGTGTCGTCTATCTTGCAGATACTAATATCGGCGGGGCGCAACGCACCATGATCAATATTATCAATCAATGGCATCGCATGGGGGTCAACTTCGAGTTGGTGATTGGCAACAACAATGGCGGTGCAACAACGTGGCTTGATGCGTCGATCCCTTATCACAACCTTAAAGTGACACGGCAACTGCTGGCCTTGCCAAAATTAGTCCTGCTGTTCTGGCGACTCAAACCTAATGTTGTTTTCACCACCCTCACCCATGCTAATATTATCGTTATGCTGGCGACGTTATTCGTGCCGCTAGCGATTAAGGTTAGCGTACGGGAGACCAACAACCCCGCTCATGTCTTCGCCCATCGGCCCGTGTTAAAATTACTTGCCAGCATGTTATATCCTAAAGCGCATCGTGTAATTGCGCTGTCACGCCAAGTACGGGATGAGCTTGCCGCCAAGTTTAGCATTGAGCCTGCACGGCTGGTTGCCCTGCCAAACCCTGTTGACCTTAGCCCCCCTGAAGATGATGCGTTAATCACCCCGCTGCCCAGCGGCCAATTTATGCTGACGGTAGGACGGCTAAATGCGCAGAAAAATCTACCTATGTTGATTGCAGCTTATGCTGAGATTGATGCATTGCCGCCGCTGTATATCATTGGTGATGGCGAACAGCGTAAGGAGCTCATCACACTGGTTGATCAGCTTGGCCTGAAAGGTCAGGTTCATTTTATTCGACATGAAGATAACGTCCTGGCATGGATGGCTGGTGCCGATATGTTTGTACTGGCGTCTTCATGGGAGGGATTTGGCCATGTGGTGGTAGAGGCCATGTCACAAGGATGCCCTGTGATTGCCACGGCGTGCGCTGGCCCGATTGATATCATTGCCAATAATAAAAATGGGCTGCTGGTCCCTATTGATGACATCGCGGCACTAAAAGCAGCCATAAAAAAGCTCAATGCATCAGGGCGCTTGCGGCAACGATTGGGGCAAGCTGCTATCACCCGTGCCAAGCACTATGATGCCGCCAAGGTCAGCCAGCACTATCTTGATGTGATAGGTGGGTAAACATGGCATCACGGACAAAGCAGACCATCTATCATATTATCCCCCGCATTGAATATGGCGGTACCGAACGCATGGTTACCCAGATCATGACATCAGCCAAAATCTCATCTTCATGGCGGCAGGTGCTCTATGTGATGAAAGATGAAAGCGCCGAAAATATTCAACAACTGATGGATGCAGGATGCGAACTGCGTGTGCTGCCCATAGGAAAAAGTAAGCTTGGTGCGGTGATCGGGATTATCAAATCTATTCTTAAGTTGCGCCGTGATTGCCGCCAAGAACGTCCTGCTGTGATTATGGGGTGGCTTTATTACGGCAATATCTTGGCATCAATGATCAACGCTAAAGGCGCATTAACAATCCATAATATTAGAAATTCAGGGTTTGATACCAGAGCTTATAAAGCCACACTTCGTTGGGCATTATGGATCAATGCAATGATGTCCAAGCGGGCTGACCTGACGGTCTATAATTCACATGCTGGTCAGCGTGACCATCACGACGCCAGATTTGATCATCGCCGTAATGTTGTTATGCATAATGGGATCGACACTGATGTCTTTGCTCCATCAGCGGCCCACCGCAAAGCATGGCGGCGCCAACATGGCTTTACAGCTAGTGATAAGGTGATCCTGGTAGTTGGACGCAATGATCCACAAAAACGATATGATGAGGTGTTGCGCCTTGCTGCGATGTTCCCCAAACATCATGTTGTTGCCATTGGTGAAGGTGTTGAGCGGCTGAACGGCCCAGCTAACTTCACGGCATTAGCCCATACTAAAAACATCCATGAGATTTATCCAGGAGCTGATGTTATTCTATCTGCATCAAGCTTTGGTGAAGGGTTCCAGAACACCATCGCTGAAGGTATGGCCGCAGGTTTAGTGCCTGTATGCCACAAAGCTGGTGACGTGAATATCTTGGTCGGTGATGCCGGCTTTGTTGCTGAGGATTATGATGTCTTAGCGACACAGTTGGGTAACGTCTTGAAGATGACAATGCCAGCGATGGCAGCAGCAGCTACAGCATCCCGCCAGCAGATCGTCAACCATTATAGCCGTGCTAAATTTGATCAAGCGTTCCTAGAGATGCTGAACAGCGTAGTCACGACTGATAAAGGAGCATCATGATGAAGATTGTTTGCAGCATCCAAGCACGCATGATGTCAACACGTCTACCCGGAAAAGTACTTATGTCTCTTGGCGGCAAGCCGATGTTGCTGTTTCAGCTTGATCGGTTAAACCAATGCCAATTGGTAGATGAGGTGATGGTGGCAACATCTACCAACCCTGCTGATGATGATATTGCCGAATTGTGTGATGCACATCAGGTGCGATGTTTCCGCGGCGCTGAAAATGATGTGCTTGGCCGAGTTAATGGCGCAGTGGCTAGTGCTGGCGCCGATATCCATGTTGAATGTTTTGGGGATTCACCCTTTGTTGATCCTGATCTGATCGATCAAATGATCACGATCATGACTAGCGCTGTATCACCTGTTGATATTGTAACCAACTGCCATCGGTCAACCTTTCCCGCTGGTATGGAAGCTTACATCTACCGAGCGGCATGTTTACGTCAGATTAATGAGGCCGTAAGCAGCGATGACCCACTGCGTGAACATTGTGGATTCAACCTGCTGCGGCACCGTGACCAATTTAGCATCGTCGAAGTTGAAGCACCACAGCATCAGCATTTCCCTGAATTATGCCTTGAAGTTGATGAGCCAAGTGACCTTGAAACGCTGCAAGGCATAGATGCCCATTTCACTACAACAGGGATGCCTAATTATCGGCTGGATGATCTGATCGCATTGGCCAAGCAAGCACCTGAATTATTTGCGGGCAACCAGCATGTGCACCGGCGATGGAAAGATGTCCGCGGCACCCATGGTGGCGACAATAACTGACAACACCATAAATTCAGACAGCGTTATTTACCCAACATCGACCAATTAAGCTGGTCATTATCTTCAATATCCATGCTCGCGACCTGCCCCACAACATCATCCCATTGGTCAACAGGAATACCATTTCCAGGGCGCTTAAAGGTGAGGTTGGTGTCATCTAGCACTTCACCTTTTTTGATAGCGCGGGCAGCCACGATACTGCGGCGTGCATAAATACGTGACGTATCTTCACTTTCAAGATTAGTTACTTCATTTGTGCCATAGAGCGACATAAGGCGGTCCATATGCTGATTGAACACGATCAAGTCGTCAGCATCCATCGCGTGGTAATGGTCATTTCCAGGCAAGGTCTTATCATGGGTGAAATGCTTTTCGATCAGCTTAGCCCCTAGCATGGTGGCCGTCACCAAGGTGGTCATATCCTTTGGCATTGTATGGTCTGAATAGCCAATGATAAGATCAGGGAACATGGTTTTTAGCCCCGTGATCATGCCAAGGTTTGCGGCATGATCTTCGGTGGGATAGTTCAAGACACAATGAAGTAACACCACTTCGTTTCGAAAGGGTGCTATCCATGATAAGGTCTGCTTAATTTCATCTTCATCTGCCGCGCCTGTAGATAGAATGATAGGCTTGCCCGTGGCTGCGATCTTTTTCACAAAAGGCTTATTGTTCAAATCTGATGATGAAATTTTGACTGCTGGCATAATAGGTGCCAAAAACTCCAGGCATTCCAGATCAAACGGGGTGCTCATAAATTCAATATCTTTTTCAGCACAATATTCGGCCAATTCGATATATTCGGCCTTCCAGAATTTATCGTATTTCTTGAACAACTCCCACTGCGTGGAGGTTTTCTCAAAGCTGGTATCCCAATAAGACGGAGAATTTCGGATCACAATCCCATCGGCGGTATAGGTTTGAAATTTCACCCCATCAGCCCCACCTGATTTCGCCAAATCAATTAATTCACGTGCGGTTTGCATATCACCTTCGTGATTAACGCCAATTTCAGCAAGCATGTAAGGACGTTGTAGGCCAGTATTAGTTTTTGCGGTGGAAAGAAATTCAGCAAATTTCATGGTTCATCCTTTATTAGCGTTGATCCGGCTTAGCGCGCACAGGTTGGCCAAGTAATGAGGTAATCAGCTCAAACACGTTTTGCTTTGATTTCATAAAATCAAACTGGGATAGGGCACTGGACATCGCCAGACGCTTTTCATCTGAGCTAAGTAAAGCATCGCCCATGGATTTAAGAGTGGCGCGTGCGCTATCATTATCGATCATGCCAATATAACAAAACCCAGGGTTGTCTTGGGCAAAGTCATGTGTCGTTTCTCGTTCATGTTGTGGCATGATAATGGCAGGAAGGCGCATCTGCGCCAGTTCAAACACCATGCGACCATTGCCACAAAACGCAAGGTCTGCGCTGGCCATTAATGTTCCCATTTCGTCTGTGGCTTCGATGATCGCAATATTATCGCGTGAGCGTGCTGATGCCAACATTTGATGCAAGTCATGCTTATGAGCATAGCCTTGGCCAAGAATAATGCTGACCTTATAATCCAGGTCGGCAAAGGTATCATCAAAAAGACCCAGCACCAATTGAGTGTAGTTTGATGGGTCACTACCACCAAAACTGATCAGGCAATGTTTTTCACCAACTCGTGTCGTTATGTCCGGATCATGATCGAAAAATTCATCACGTAATACAGCGTATTCATAGCCTGCATACACATTGTTTTTAACTGATGGTGGTGATGAAAAAATTTCATTAATAACAGCATCGGCGTCATCTAAGCCAGCGCCTTTGTCTTCGAGTGTGATCAGCTTTGCCCCCGATTGCTTGAGCATGGCAATATCTTCAGGTGTGGTGCTGAGCGTATCATTAATGATCAGGTCAGGGGCTTGGGCCGCGATATATTCGGCTTCTGAAGATGGTGTTAATGACAATACTGGAAAATGATATTCGGCAACTGTTTCAATCGCGAGCTTATCTTCTTCATGACAAATAAACTGGATGTCATGACCAAGCAACATTTTCGCAAGGCTGATAGAACGGTGAATATGGCCCATCCCCACCATGCTGTTGCCAATGATCCGAAAGATAATGGTCCGAGCTTGTTGCTGACGTTCAGCCAGCCAAAATTCGTCAATAGAACGGACAGGCCGCGCCTTCACCGGCACCATCAGTGGCAAAGACTGGTTAGATGATGGAGCTTTAGGTCGACAAAAGATAAAGCCATCAAGCTGTTGGATTGCGGTTGACGGTTTAGGGTTTAAGAGCCCATCAAGGTCAATAGCGGTGCCTGGTGATACCATCATGTCTTGGCGACGGGCAGAAAACCCCAAGCCTGCACCTGATTGCCAAAACTCATCACGAAGCGCTATCATGTTATCAGCGGATAGGTTGTTGAGATAAGGTGATAGCATGATCAAGAGGTCGCCACCAAGGCTATCAGCATAGTGCGCGATATGGGTTGCGCTGTCTTTCTTGAAGCTCATGCTGTGTTCAAAGGTCAGGTTGCAGTTATATTTTTTTACAACGCTTGAGACTTCATGAGAGTCTGTAAATACGGTCACCTTGCTGGGGTCAGTAAGTGCAATGGCCAAGTTGATAACATGTTCAATAAGTGATTTTTGGCCAATTTTCATCATCAGATCATCTGTGAAAAAAGCATCTTTTTTACAGGCTGGAATGATAATCTGTGTATCGATTACTGCCGGCACAGGTTAAGCACCTTTTTTGTGGCTGAAATGATCTGATCAAGGTCATTGTCTTCCAACATATAGTGGAAGGGAAATGAAATCATATTGTCAAAGAATTGATCAGTATTAGCCAGCCGTACATTACCGTAGCCTAATTCTTGATAAAGGTCATAAC
>CBFIAO010000100.1:0-6155 GCA_965660595.1 Puniceispirillales bacterium (SeqCode)
AATGGTCTGGCGTGATGTTGATGATGCCGCCTGCATCAAGGCGCAATGATGGGGTGATCTCAAGTTGATAAGATGATAATTCAAGGATAATAAAGCCGCCCATCCCAGGATCATCAAGGGTGAGCACAGAAGTTCCAATATTACCCCCAAGCACGCTTGGAATGTTATTAAATTTCAAAATATGGTCGATTAATGAAACAATGGTAGACTTGCCATTCGTGCCGGTGATCCCAATGACTTTTGCCTCGGGCTTTGCCATTAACATCAATTCAATATCTGATATTAACGTCACGTTATGTGCCCGCGCCATTTCAGCCGCGGGGTGAGGTTGCGGATAAAGATGAGGAATGCCCGGGCTTATCACCATCATCGACATTTCATCCCACGGCCATTGATCAGGATGTACGCATGCCGCGCCATCTGGCACGGATACTGATGCGTGGTCATCATGGGCAAAAACACGCGCACCTGCTGCCAGCAATGCATCAAGGCTGGCTAAACCTGAACGGCTTAACCCCAATACCCCAATGGTTTTCTGGTTGATGTCAGCAGGAATAAACATGCGTATTCTTAACCCTCTAACGTAGCTTTAATGTAGCCAGACCAATCAACGCCAAGATGACGGAGATGATCCAAAAACGGATGACGATGGTGGATTCTGCCCACCCCTTTTTTTCAAAATGATGGTGCAACGGTGCCATGGCAAAGACGCGCTTGCCGGTCAATTTAAAGGAGGCAACTTGAACAATGACCGATACGGTTTCCAACACGAATAGCCCACCAATAATGGCCAGCACCAATTCATGACGTGTCGCAACGGAAATAGCGCCTAGCGCACCACCTAGTGCCAATGAGCCTGTATCCCCCATAAAGACAGATGCGGGAGGGGCGTTATACCAAAGAAACCCAAGCCCAGCGCCAATCAACGCACCGCACATTACCGCTAATTCACCGGTGCCAGGGACATAATGGATTTGCAGGTAATCTGAAAAATTTGCATTACCAACAACGTAAGCAATTAAGGCAAAAGACATGGCCGTGATCATGACCGGTACAATGGCAAGCCCATCAAGACCATCGGTAAGGTTTACGGCATTAGATGCCCCAACAATGACCAACATCGCAAAGGGTACATAGAAGACACCCATGGGAATAATCAGGTCTTTGAACGAAGGAATGGCTAAACCATAACGTAACTGGTCCGGCGCCGTTTCAACAAAAACAAGCGTCACAATGAACGCAGATATAAGCTGGAAAAATAGCTTCATCTTTCCTGAAAGGCCATTAGATGAACGGCGTTTAAGTTTCAGGAAATCATCTGCAAAACCGATAGCGCCAAAAGCAAGCGCAATGAACAGCACCGGCCATAGATACACTGATCCAAACGGAACCCATAAAAGCGATGAAACACCAAAAGCAATTAAGATTAATAATCCGCCCATGGTCGGGGTGCCTTTTTTGGCAACAATATGACTTTCAGGACCATCATCACGAATAGGTTGACCTTCACCTTGCAGCGATTTCAACCAACGGATCATTGCAGGGCCAAGCAAAAACGAAATCACAAGAGATGTCATCAACGCACCGCCAGTGCGGAATGTCAGGTACCTGAATAAGTTAAAAGGCTGAAATACGTCAGATAATGGGACGAGGAGATCAGGCAGCATGAGGGTCTCCATTATGTTGCCCATGCCCATCTTGGCCACGGGTTTTTAAGAAGTGAGTTATTTTGTGTGCTTTCATGCCGTTTGATCCCTTGACCAAAACAACATCATGGCTGCGAAGATGCGCCATCAAATGTTGGGTCGCGGCATCGGCATCATCGCAGTGATAACAATTAATGTGATGATCCTTACGTTCACGTAACGCATCAGCTAAATGCGCCATCATCGGGCCAAAACAAATGACAATATCAATGCCGTTATCGATCAATGGTGCGGCCATGTCGCGGTGATATGATGGGGCATCGTCACCTAATTCAAGCATATCAGCAAGAATGGCAATCTTACGGCCATTATGGGTCATTGGTGTGGCTGCAAGGGTGTTTATACCTGCGGCCATTGATGCTGGGCTGGCGTTATAACTGTCATCTATTAAGGTGAACGGGGTCATGTTCAGGGTTAATGATGTCCGTGCCCCGCGGCCGTCTAATTCTTGATGATCTGCCAAGGCATCAGCTGCGTCTTTAATATTGCCGCCAAAATGATGAACAACGGTGAGCGCCATCACCGCAGAATTAACCCAATGCGCACCAGCCATGCCAAGCATGAAGCGTATGTTTTTTCCATCAATGCCAAAAGTTACATCAAAACCTTTTGGCGTAATGGTCGCGGTTTCAATGTGAACGTCAGCATCTTTAGCACTGCCAACGGTAATCACACGGCTTGCGCCGTTTTGCTTGGCAATTGTTGCCAGCATTGGCGTAAATTTATCATCAGCATTTAGTATGGCGATCCCGCCGTCATTTAAGCCGTCAAAAATTTCAGCTTTTGCATGTGCTATGCCTTCAATGCTGTCGAAATATCCAATATGACTTGCGGCAATGCGTGTAATAATCGCGATGTCAGGCTTTACCAATGGACTTAAGCTTGCAATTTCCCCCGCATGATCCATCCCCAATTCAAATACGCCATAATCGGTTTGTTCAGGCATTCTTGCTAAACTTAATGGTGCACCAATATGGTTGTTGAAATTGCCTGTGGTTGCATGGGTGCGCCCCATTGTTTCAAGGCACGCTGCTACAAGCGCGCGTGTCCCTGTTTTTCCAACGCTGCCCGTAATGGCAGTGACTTTTGCATGGCTTCTGCTGCGTGAAGCTTTCGCCAGGTTCCAGAGCGCATCTTGAACATTTGGCACAATAATTTGCGGGATATCTGCATTAATCTTTCGGCTGACCAGTGCAACACCTGCACCACCTGTTTTTGCAGCGTCTAGGTAGTCATGACCATCACTTTTCGTGCCGCTGAAGGCGAGGAAGATATCACCATCCTTGATGCGGCGACTGTCAAAATCAATGCCGTTAAACGTCATGCGGCCTTGCGTTGGGCCATCATAACTTCCGCCTGTTGCTGCCATGATATCATCAAGTGTCCAGATCATGCGCCTGCCCCCTTGATTGAGTTAATCACCGCATTGGCAACAGCATCATCACTAAACGGTAATGTTTCTGAGCCCACCAATTGATTGCTTTCATGGCCTTTGCCAGCAATCAGCAACACATCATCACCGTCTAGTTTTAAGATGCCTTGGCGGATAGCTTTCTGGCGGTCACCGATTTCAGTACCATTTTTGCACGTTGTTAAGATATCAGCGCGAATTGCGGCAGGGTCTTCGGTGCGGGGGTTATCATCTGTGATAATAGAAAAATCTGCATGTTTATGTGCAATTTTCCCCATTTCAGCACGTTTGCCTTTGTCACGGTCACCACCGCACCCAAACACAACGCCTAACTTGCCGCGGCAATCTTCGCGCAAGGTTTTAAGGGCTGTTTTTAATGCATCAGGGGTATGTGCATAATCAATAATAATGCGTCCGCTATTAGGATGTCCGGTTACTATTTGCATCCGCCCAGGCGCAGGGGTGATGTAGGAAAGTGCGCGTAATGCGTGCGGCATCGAGAGCCCAGAAGCATAGGCAAGCCCGGCAGCCATGACAGCATTTTCAGCTTGGAAGGAGCCAATCATAGCGAGCGGTATGGTTGTTTTTTCAGCTTGATGAATAACAGTTAAGCTCATGCCACCATCAAACGGATCAATATTAGCTATCTGTAGTTTTGCAGCTTTGCTTCGGCCAACACTAAGAACGCTGATTTGACGTTTCGTCAGCAGGTCGGCAAGTCGTTCACCATATTCATTATCAATGTTAACGACAGCAACTGCACCATTAGGTAGTAAGTCAGTAAATAGGCGCACCTTGGCTTGGTAATAATTTTCCATATTGCCATGATGATCTAGGTGATCACGGCTTAGGTTGGTGAACCCTGCGGCAACAAGCTTAAGTCCCGATAGGCGGTCTTGCTCAATGCCATGGCTTGACGCTTCAATCGCAATATTAGTGACGCCTAACCCTGCCAAGATATTTAGATTGTTATGAAGGCTGATAGGGTCAGGTGTCGTCAAATGTGATAAATCAGCAACTTCTTTAACGCCATCTCCGCGAATGCCAAGTGTGCCAATGCTGGCACTGCGCCAACCTATATGTTTCCAAATCTGACGTAAGAAATCAGCAACAGATGTCTTGCCATTTGTGCCGGTCACCGCAGCGATGACGCCAGGCTGACGGCCAGCGAGGGTGGCAGCAATCCTGCTTAACTCAAGGCGTGTATTTTCACATTTTATCAGCGGCACATCACCGGTGTCATGGTACTTGCTGGCAACAATAGCAACCGCACCTGCGTTGATCGCATCATCAATAAAATTATGTCCATCATGTGCAGTGCCGTGGATGGCAACAAAAATCATGCCAGTCCTGACTTGGCGACTGTCTGAGGTCACGCCTATGATCTGGGCGTCGTTTTCAGCTGTAATTTCTGGCCAAATATTAGAAAGACGCATTACGAACCTCCGCATCAAGTTGCGGTAACTCAACCTCTAAAAGGCGGCGAATTTCAGGCTGTTTTTCGTTCACAGGTGGCACATTTAATAGAACAGCTGCGCGGCTGATAAAGTTTCCAACTGCTGGCGCTGCAACCCAGCCGCCAGTTGTGAAGCCAAAATTGAATTTTTGTGGTTTCGGTTCATCAACCATCACCACCACGACGTAACGTGGTGCATGTGACGGGAAAGCAGCGACAAAAGATGCAATATTTAAATCTTTGTGATAACCGCCAACTTTATTTTTTTCAGATGTTCCCGTTTTTCCGCCCACAACATAGCCTTTTGCGTCAGCCTTTTTGCCTGTGCCGCGTTCGTGGGTCACAACATTACGCAGGATCGCGCGCACTTGCCGGACGGTGTTGAAGGAAAATACTTCTTCTTCGAAATCCTCTTTTTTGCCGCCTTTAAGTAAGGACGGAATGACTTTGTTGCCATCACCCAAGGTGGTTGCGATTGCCATTGCCAAATGCGCGGGTGAAACGGATATGCCATGCCCATATGAAATGGTCATGACTGATGATCGCCGCCATGTCTGAGGGGTTAGGGGAGTTGATGTTTCTGGAATTTCAAGATCAAGATGCGCCATCAACCCTAGCTGTGAAAGGTATTTCTGTTGGGTTTCTGCCCCAAGTTCATCGGCAATGCGGGCTGAGCCTTTATTTGAAGAGACCACCATCACTTCAGCCACGTTTAATGGCTTCTTTTCCTTGTGGTAATCACGAATAGGAAAACGGCCGACTTTTAAAGGGCTGACGACATCGATCATATCACGGGCATTAAATTGTCCGCTTTCCAACGCCATGGCCGTATTAAGGATCTTAAACGTAGACCCCATTTCATAAATGCCTTTTGTCGCGCGATTAAACCGCTGGTCAGGTGTTGTCCCTGAGTAATGGTTGTTGTCATATTCAGGCAGAGAGACGAGGGAAATAAGCTCACCTGTTTCAACGTCAATAACAACACCGGCGCCGCCTAATGCTTCAAACCGATCAATCTGGTTTTGTATTTCATCACGCAAGATGGCTTGAACAGCAATATCAATAGAAAGGTGGACATCTTCACCACGTGAAAGCGCATCATTCATGCCGGCTTCAATGCCAACCAACCCTTTGTTGTCTTTATTCACAAGGCCAATGACGTGGGCCGCTTCAGACCGTTGAGGATAAAACCGGGTGATGCGTTTGCGGCCATACACACCGACAACACCGCGTTCTAGCGCTTGTGCATATGTTGATGGCGATATGCGCCATGATAGCTCAACAAACCGCCCTTTCCGTGTTAGGCGGCTGAAGATTTCTTCTTCGGTAAGGCTGGGAAGGATATCCTCAAGTTTCGCTGTCGCCTCATAGGGGTTCATAATTTCTGCCGGGTCAGCATAGAGCATAAACGCTGGTAATGAGGTGGCGAGCACCCGGCCATGACGATCAAGAATGCGGCCACGTTCAACGGTGTCGCTATCATTTTTGCCATAATAGGTTCGGGTTTTTTTTATATCCGTCGAAAGCATCACCACACTTCCGCCGATAAGGATAAAGCAAAGTGCTGCAAAACCGCCAGCCC
>CBFIAO010000101.1:0-6073 GCA_965660595.1 Puniceispirillales bacterium (SeqCode)
AATATGAGGATGTGCCGCCGCTAGATTACTGGGCTGATATTGCCGTGTAGGGACGCCTTGAACCTGTTTGTCCGTGACGGTCATCTCATCAGGGCGAGGTTGGTGAAAGTGAGCACATAACGCATTGTAGAAACCGCGCTGGGCATCAATCCCCAATTCATCACGATGTTCAGGATAAAAGGAGGCTGAGGTTGCAATAAAGGTTTTTACGTCATCATCTAACAGATCATTATAATCCATGGCGTCCTCACATGATATGGCCCAAGGGGATTGGTGGTACCGCCTGATAGGATGATACCCCATACCATTTGGCTAAACCCTATCATACGTTAAGATATAGGGATTTCAATATCTGCCCACACAAATCAAAAATTAGTAGTTAAAAAAAACAGGGTGCGGATCAGGCACAGATTAGGCTTGGTTCAGGCACAGATCAGACTTGGTCCAGGCACAGATCAGATGTGGATTAGGCGTGGATTAGGGGGTGGCGGCTAGATGCCAAGTTTAATGTTGGGTTGGCACGTTATGAACGCAACAGCCCATAAAGGCAATTATTCATAAGTGCTATATGAGCATGCGGTGTTAGCGCCGCGGCCAAAAGAGCCGTGAGACCACCAAGACTGCGGTAAACAAGACCGCCAAGGATAGCACCATGCTGGGCCCGGTGGGGGTGTTTGCCATGATGGAAAAGTTCAAGCCGTCAACCACCGCCAATAGCCCAACGCCAATCGCCATGAAGGCCATAACCACTGGTGTGGTTGCGAATTGCCGTGCCGTGGCCGCAGGGATGATCAACATCGAAGTGATGAGCAATACCCCCACCATACGAACCGAAATCGCAACGGTGATGGCGATCATCACCAAAAAAATGATATGAAGGAGGAGGGTGTTAACGCCTTCGGCTTTGGCCAAATCTTCATCAATCGTCATGAGTAAAAGCGGCTGCCAGAAGATATACATCACGGTCAACACAGCCGCGCCACCACCAGCAATCATCATTAAATCTTGGGTGGTGACGGTTAAGATATCGCCAAAAAGGAGGCCGTGCAGGTCAACCGGAATTTGCGCCATGGCCATGACCACGATGGCGGTGGATAGCGCGCCATGCGCCAAAATTCCCAATAGCGCATCGGTTGCCATGATGCGGCGATGTTGCATCCAAACCAACAAGCCAGCAAATAAAAGTGATATGGCCATGATGCTGACCATCATGCTGATGCCTGTGATCAGCCCGATGGAGATCCCCAATAAGGCGGCATGGGCCAAACTGTCACCAAAATACGCCATGCGCCGCCAGACAATAAAACAGCCCATCACACCAGTGATGGTGGCGATCATCATGCCAGCGGCCAGGGCGTAGATAATAAAATCATCCATGATGATGCCCGTCCTTCTGGTTATGACTGTGTTCATGATCGTGATCGTGGTCATGGTCATGGTCATGCTGGTGATGATAGACCGCCATCTTGGAGGCCATGTCATGACCGAAAAGATTGATAAATTCTGGGTCCTTGGTGACCGCTTGAGGAGCGCCAGAACAGCAAATATGATGATAAAGGCACACCACTTGCCGGGTAGATGCCATCACGAGATGCAGGTCATGTGACACCATGAGAATAGCAAGATTGCGAGATTGATGAAGGTTGTCCAAGAGTTCGTAGAAATGCATTTGACCGTTGAGGTCAAGGTTTTGAGCAGGTTCATCCAAGATGATGGCATCAGGGTTGTCCATCAAGGCACGCGCCAATAAAACACGTTGCCATTCCCCACCTGATAAGGTTTGCACTGGTTTCTGCAGCAGGTGCGTGATGTTCAGTTCAATCGCCAAGCTGTCCAATTCAGTAGTGGTCGCTTTGTTAAGGCGGATAAACGCATCAGTCGTGATTGGCAGTGTTTGTTCCACATTAAGTTTTTGCGGGATATAGCCGATCTTTAAGTTAGGGGTGCGGGCGACCATGCCGTTGTCAGGTTTGATCAAGCCGATTAGAACTTTAAGCAAGGTAGATTTACCAGCCCCATTAGGGCCAATGATGGTGATGAAATCACCTTGATTTAAGGTCAGGGTGACATCATCAAGAATGGTGCGGGTATCATAATCAAGCGTAATGCCAGATGCCGTAATTAAGGGCGTGGGTGACGTTGTGGGTGACGTGGTGGGTGACGTGGTGGGTTGGGGCATAATACTGGTCATCAATAAGGCTGGGGCGGCTGGGTTAGCGATAAATTATTGCGCAGCGCAAGTGGCACATTGGCCACTGACTTCGAGCGTGATACGCGCTGGGGTAAAATTGTGGCTGGCGGCAGTTGAGGTGATAGCTGATTTCAATGCCGGGGCGCAGCATTCATCAGCATTGCCGCAATCACTGCAGATCAGGAAGAAGCAGTTATGGTCAGCATCCGGATGATGGCAGCCGGTGAAGGCGTTAAGGCTGTCGATACGGTGGATGAGGCCATGTTCCATCAAAAAATCAAGCGCACGGTAAACCACCGGAGGTTGCAGCCGTGATGGGGTGTTGGTTGGGGCGCTTTTGGGTGCAGGTGCTGATTTATTATCCGCAAGGCGTTCCAAGATATCATATGCCTTGACCGGACGATGACTTTCCCAGATGAGGGCAAGAACTTGTTTGCGTTGTTCGGTCAAGCGTGCGCCACGTTCAGCACAGATGGCTTCAGCCGTGGCAATCGCGTTATGTTGGCATTGATTGTGATCATGATGATGAAACATTTTTAACGTCAGCACATAATTATGGTTGTGTTATGTTATGTAATATTATAACAATTTATTGAAACATGCAATGATAAAGCATGACATAAAGCAAGTTAAGGATGTTGCGTGGCGGCATAATATTTATGGCATTAATTGCCGATAAATATGAAAAATTATTATTATATTACAATTCGTTAAAATGCATACTTAAGGTTAACATATAGACAAAAAGTATATGGAAATTACATATAGCGAAGGATAAGACAGGATGTTAGGACGGAAAAAGATAGGACGGCCCCAAGTGGTGGTCCAGCAGCCAGCACAGCATCAGCCAGCACAGCATCAGCCAGCACAGCAACAACGAGATGGCGTTAATCCAAAGAAGATGCCCATCATTAAGACGTTAGCGGTTGCGGCGGCATTATGGCCATTAGCCAGCATGACACCTGGTCTTGTCACGCAAGCTAAGGCAGATGAGGTGAAGGTGGCGGTATCTATACGCCCTATCCATAGCCTAGTGCAGCAGGTATTGGGTGATGTTGGCCGTGCTGAATTGATGATGACTGGCAACGCAAGCCCACATGGTGGATCGCTGCGGCCATCAGAACGTCGGGCATTAGCGCGGGCTGATTTGGTGTTTATTATTGACCCTGATTTTGAATCCGCTTACCGCAAGGTGCTGCCTGATGATGATAGATTAGTGGTGCTGTCAGCGGCCCCGGGCATTACGTTGTTGAAAAAGCGGTTAAACGTTAAGTTTGACCACGGGCATGATGATCATGATGATCATGATAACCACGGTGATCATGCAGACCATGATGACCACGCAGACCACGATGATCATGAAGACCACGATGATCATGAAGTCCATGATGATCACGATGATCATGCAGACCATGATGACCATGATGATCATGCAGACCATGATGACCATGATGATCATGAAGACCATGGGCATGATCACGGTGATGGTTTGTATGACCTGCATTTGTGGCTTGCGGCAAAGAACGCAGAGGCCATGATACCAGTGATACGTGACCGTTTAAGCGCACATTACCCTGAGCATCAGGTACGTTTTGCAGCTAATGCAGCTGCGGCTATCACTAGCTTGGCGCAATTGGACCGTGATATTAACGCTATATTAGCGCCAGTACGTGGGCGCGGTTTCATTACCCATCATGATGCGTATATGTATTTTGAAGATGCGTATGACATGATGACGGTCGCGTCAATTTTTGACCATCATGAACAGGCGGCAGATATTGGGCGGCTTCGGGCATTACGCCATCTTATAAGCCATGGCGGTGTTGTCTGCATTTTCCATGAGCCGCAATATAACAAGGATGTCTTGCCTGTGCTGGACCCTGATGGCGTCTTAAAACAGGCCGAGCTGGACCCATTATCATCAGATATCCCTGCGGGGGCTGAGTTTTATGACGCAATGATGCGCCGATTGGCACAATCCTTCCATGACTGCTTAAGACCGTAATTCATCTTGTCGGCATCTGATCATCACGCTAGGCTGATAAAAAATATATCAACTTAGGGATGTAGTGATGAAGATCGGATTTATCGGGCTTGGGAATATGGGGGCGCCAATGGCGCTAAACCTGATCGCGGCAGGGCACATACTGACCGGATTTGACGTGTCTGATATCAGCCTTGATGGCATGGAAATGGCGGCTAGTGCGGCAGATGCAGCGGCCGGGCAAGATGCGGTGATCACCATGTTACCTAATGGTGCGATTTTAAAAGCTGTGGCGGCTGAAATTATTCCTGTGATGACAGCGGGTTGCGGCTTTATTGATTGTTCAACGGTTGATGTGGACGCGGCACGAATGGTGGCGGCAGATGCGGATGCTGCTGGCCTATTGGCGGTGGATGCCCCTGTATCTGGCGGTGTCGGCGGGGCCAGTGCTGGCACATTGACATTCATGGCGGGAGGGTCGGATGCAGGTTTTGCGCTGGCGGCACCGTTATTTGATATTATGGGCCAAAAAGCCGTACATTGCGGAGCGAGTGGGGCCGGGCAAGCGGCGAAGATTTGCAATAATATGATTTTGGGCATCACGATGATCGGCACATGTGAAGCGTTTGCGCTGGCTGATAAATTAGGGCTGGACCGCCAGAAAATGTTTGATGTTGTGTCCACGTCGTCAGGCTATAGCTGGACCATGAACGCGTATTGCCCCGCGCCCGGGGTTGGGCCAACAGCACCATCTGATAATGACTATCAGCCGGGGTTTGCGGCAGAATTAATGTTGAAAGATTTAAATCTTTCGCAGGATGCGGCGGCATCTTCTGATGCGGATACACCGCTTGGGGCGCATGCAGCCGAACTTTACCGCCAGTTTGTCGAGGATGAAGATGGGCTGGGTAAGGATTTTTCAGCCATGCTGCCGCGTTTTGAGCAACGTGGTCGTGGCGATTAGTCAATAGTGATGGCCATGTTAGCTGACATCACGATTATCGGCGGCGGGATTGCAGGCATAAGTGTGGCTGCCCGTGTGGCCGAAGCGATGCCTGACGCCAGCGTGATTGTGCTGGAAGCCGAAGATAGCCTTGCGTATCATTCCACCGGCCGGTCGGCGGCCATGTATATCAGGAATTATGGCCCGCCTGCGATCCGAAAGTTGAATATCTTATCGGAGAAGATCTATCTTAACCCTGAAGGTTTTTCTGACTTGCCGCTTTTGCATAAGCGCGGGGAAATGACGCTTGATACCGGCAGAAGTGATGCGTTTGACCGCTACCTTGAGGGTAGTGACGGGCTTGAGGTGATCACGGCGGATGAGGCACGTGCAATGGTGCCAGTGCTGAAGCCTGACTACGTTAAGCGTGCAGCCTATGAGCCTGATGCAAGTGATATTGATGTGCATCAATTGCTGACGTCATTTCAACGGCTGGCAAAGGCGCATGGCGTGGTGATTAAGACTAAGGCGCGGGTCGAGCGGATTTCCCGTGATAGCGGTGCTTGGGTGATGACGGCTGGCGGTGAGGAGATCACCACCAAGATTGTGGTGAATGCGGCTGGTGCTTGGGCTGATCAGATCGCGGTGATGGCCGGGACAGCGGCGCTTGGCATCACGCCGATGCGGCGATCAGCGGTGTTGATCCCGCCGCCTGACGGCATTGATGTGTCCGCGTGGCCGTTGACGGTGCCAGCCGAAGAAGACTGGTATATCAGGCCAGATAGCGGGCGGTTGATGATATCACCTGCTGATGAAGACCCGGTTGAAGCGATGGATGTTTACCCTGATGATATGGTGCTGGCCGAAGGGGTGCAGCGCTTTCAAGACGCCACGAATATGACGATCACAAGGGTTGAGCATCAATGGGCTGGGCTGCGGAGTTTTGCGCCGGACC